>NZ_BMPF01000003.1:0-300000 GCF_014647455.2 Halarchaeum grantii
CCGATACTACGAGGGTATCGAGCTCACCGAGGGAGGTGTCGCAGACCGATGATCGAGTTAGCGAGTCCGCGAATATATCAGCACGATAGATTGAAAGCAGCACAGTCAACGGCTCCTCTCCCGGTCGAGCTAAACTGGGGTGTGAGGCCATGTAAACCGGAGAGATCGAGTATTTGAGGGTCCGTTACAGCAAATCCGAGAAATGGCGTAACACGACAGTGTCGCTCGCAGAATGCTGTACGGCATTTTCACGCCCATAGAGTCGAACGATCCGGAGGTAGAGGAACGATGTTACGGCAAAAGCCAACTAGAATAGGATGGAGGGTACCCGTTGGGAATGGATGGAGGAGCACGAAACCGCTGGGGTGGAGTTGTTCGAACTCTGAGAGTGGTGTGAGTGTGGGAGATGGTCGGCGATGAGTGACGAGTTCGGGATCGATCTGGACGACCTGCCGGCGGAGCTCTGTGAGCGCGAGCAGTGGGTGGGGTGGTGGGTGGAGGAGCGTGGTGGGAAAGAAACGAAGGTACCGGTGAATGCGGAGACGGGTGGGTTCGGGTCGGCGACGGATGCGGTCACGTGGACCGACGCGACGACCGCGGTCGACGCGGTCGAATCGGGCGAAGCGGATGGGGTCGGGTTCGTCTTCACGGATGACGATCCGCTTGTCGGCGTCGACCTAGACGACTGTCGTGACCCGGAGACGGGCGCGGTTGAGGAGGACGCTCGGGATATCGTTGAGCGGCTGGACTCGTACACGGAGGTGTCGCCGTCGGGAACCGGCTTCCACGTCCTCGTGGAGGGCGAACTACCGGAGGGGCGGAATCGGCGTGGGAGCGTGGAGTGCTACGAGACGGCGCGCTTCTTCACGGTGACCGGCGACCACGTCGACGCGACGCCGACGCGGATCGCGCGCCGACAGGATGCCCTGCGTGGGATTCATCGCGAGTACGTCCAGCCGGGCGACGAAGACGGGGCGACGGACGACGTCGCGGCGGCGCCCGTGGAGTCTTCGGGGGACGCGACGCCGATGAGTGACGTCGACCTCGAGGACGAGGAGTTGCTGGAGAAGGCGATGGCGGCGTCGAACGGCGGGAAGTTCAAGCGGCTGTGGAACGGCCGCTTTGGGGGGTACGATAGCCAGTCGGAGGCGGATATGGCGTTCTGCTGTCTGCTCGCGTTCTGGACGGGGGGCGACCAGGCGCAGATGGATCGGCTCTTCCGCGAGTCGGGGTTGCTGCGTGAGAAGTGGGACGAAGTCCACTATGCGGACGGCTCGGCGTATGGGGAGAAGACGATCGAGCGTGCTGTCCAACAGACGTCCGAGTTCTACGACCCCGGGACGTCGCAGACTGCGGACGACGTGGAAGCGGACGGGCAGGGCGCGGCGTCACGTGCTGATCGTGGGGAGGCGTATCTCAGAGAGAAGAATCGCGTGTTGGCAGATCGTGTCGAGACGCTCGAAGCGACACTCGAGGAGAAAAACGACCGGATTGAGGAGTTGGAGGCAACGGTTGAACGCCTCAAGAGCGAACTTGATGCGGTAGAGCCGGAGACAGATACAGGGACCGAGCGCGGTGACGAGTCGGAGTCGTCCGTGTGGGGTCGAACAAAGGGCTGGTTTGAGTCGGATTGACGACGGTCTACTCGGAGTCCTTATTGAGGGCTGCCTCGGTGCTACTCTGACCCCGGTTCCACCAGTACGCCTCGGCATCGTAGTCCTCGGAGTCACCGTCGATGTCGGCCGCGGGATCCCGGCAGATCTTTGCGCGCTGTTTCTGGATCTCCTCGTGGACCGCCTCAAGTTCGTCGCCAACCGTGGGTGCTCAAGAGGGCGGGGGGAGAACTGCCACGTGATGGGGTTTGCCGACCCGGCATCGCAACCACGGATCACCGATCTTTCGGGCATCGACCCGATCGACTTCAAAATTCAGAATACACAATTCCTTCAGAGCGATGCGGAGTACGAACAGACCGGTGCAGAACAGTTCGATGTGCTCAGGCATCGGATCTGGGTGACGCGAAATGGGGATGTTCAACGCGTACTCGACGAGTTCCCACGAGACGCACCGTTGTACGAGCAGTGCGCTGGCTGGATACATGCAATCGCTGGAAAGCACTTCTTTCCAGACGCGAACCATCGGACAGCACTCGTCTTGCTCCGTGAGCTTCTGCGTCAGAACGATTTCTCGCCGGGACGGTGGCCAGCGTCCGTCTCCCGAGAGACCGTCCTGCGCTCCCATCGAGTACGTCGACAGCTCCCCCCGGTCCGGCTAGATACGCTCTATCGGCATGATCGTCTCTTCCTCGTCTGGCTCCTCTACTTCAGAATCGTCCTGCGAAACCCAGCTCGATGATGTGGTATCCGTCAGATGGAGTTACTCCTCATCATCCTCGGGTGTCGCTGCAAACGCCTCGTATAGGTCTTCATTTTCCGCCACATCACGATTCATGCGGCGTTGGGCGTCTTCGTGCATCGTATAGTTCCCTACTCCGTTCGTGAATTTAGTCTTTCGGGGATCAATGGTACGCGTGCACTTGTGGTCAGTCAGTCACTTCGACGGCTACGATGACGACGAGGAGGGAAGGGGCACGGCTGAGCACGGCGTGTCGCCGCGACAGCGCCTACGACGCTGCACTACCAATCCGTTAGGGAGTTGCTGCCGGCGATTCGGATCAGATATTCACGGTGGGTTGTCTCCGCTGGTCGTGTTTGTCGCCCCCATGAGGGGTAGAGGGGCCGAGGCGTGGTCCCTCGAGCAACCATGCACGAACACGACGAGCGACGCGATCGGCAGCGTCTCGAAGCGGAACTGGAGACTGAGCAGCGCCCGCGAGCACCACTACAACTCCGCGTGCCGAACGATGTCGGGGAGTTCGCAATTCGGCGGTTCGTCGAAGGCGTCATTTCGACGCTGAAACGCTCGCCAGTCGGCGTCGAGTACACGTCGACGACGCTTCTTGGCGTGAAGCGTACGCAGTACAGTGCGCACGGAGATGGGACGATGTTCCAGAAGCGGATGCACGACCCACGACTCGGGTGGCGGGAGACGTCCGTCCGCCAGATCCCCGTCCAAGACGACCTCGTTGAACGACTCACGCTCGATCGGCCTATCGAGGACGGCCAGTGGGCGCGACGGCGTGACCACTGTCAGGTTCGCCCTGTCGATGTCCTCCGGAATCGCTAGACGGATTTTTTAACCAACAAGCTACGGACTATCGCCGAAGTGTTGGTTAAAGGCGAAAGCTGCGCGGAAGATGTCGTCGTTGGTGGGAAGGTTCACAAGCGATACAGTCATACACTTGTTTACGACCTTCAAGACCCAATGACGCGATTCTCTGATCCATCCGACCCACGACCACCATTCCCGGAGTGGGTGCAGGAGGCCTACCAGATTCTCCGCGACGCTGCCGATGGCGCACAGAGCGACTTCACCTACGAGGAGGCTTACGCGCTCCTCGATGAGGCCGACACGTTCTCAGCCGAACACAGCGATAGTGAGTACGCCGTCGAGCGCCTGCTGAATCGTGGCGATCTCTACGAAGCCAACGGTACGCTCCGCGTCACCGAAACCACACTCGAGTGAGTGAAGCCTGGCGGCCGGTCGACTCAAATGGCCGTCGCGACGGGTTTTATCGGGCCGCTGTTCATTGATTGCGAGTATGGTCGTCGTCGAAGAGGTCACCAAACTGAGCGAGCGCCGTACTCAAACCTCGTCCGAGGCGTTTCCGGATGAGTCGCTGGCGTCGATTCAGGCGGCCGTCGAAGCCGTCCCGATTAGCGTCTTCGACGGCTCGACGAAGCACACGGAGGTCGGCAGGTTCGATGCTGTAATCGCTGACGCGCTCTCGCAGTACGAGTACGAAGGGGACGCCGCCGGCGGCTACAACCCGAACTGTAAGCTCTGGTCGCATCAGGGGTTTAACTACAGCGTGGACCTCTACGACGCCAACGCTCGCATCGCCATCGAGGTTGAGAAGAGCGAGCGAAAGAACGTCAGCGACGACCTCCTCAAGTTCCAGAAGGGGTACCGCACCCAGAAGGACGGCCGGCCGAAGATCGAGTTCGGCTGTCTGGTGGTGCCGGTGAACTACCTTGGCCGGCATAACCTCTACCGGCACAGCCTGACCAAACTCGACTTCATGAAGGGCGTCCTGTTCATCGACGACGTCGCCGTCATCGGCTATCGCGACCCCCGACCGGACTGACGCTGTTCCTCCTGACTGTTTGTCGGCGTCCCCAGAACGCTCCGCGTTCTGGTGTGCGCACGAGAACGCTGTTTCTCGTGCACGCCGGGAGGCGTGCAGCGCGCGACAGCGTGCGCGGCGTGACTCACTATGCCTGGTCCCGATCCTCACGACGACACGAGTAGCGACCACGAACAGTTCGAGAAGGAACAGCTCGCACAGGACCGCGACGCCGCCAGCGTCGACACGGCGGACGTCGACGACGCGACGGCCCAACGTCTGGTTAATGACCTCGCCGACGCGGACGTCGTCACTCCGGTTTCCGAGGACCACGTTCTGGTTCACGAGCCGAGCGGTGCCGCATTCGACTCTTCGACGCAGCTGGCCGTCTTCCACAGTGGTTGGGCGGCCGGCCGCGACGCCGAGGTGGAGGGCGAATGATGCAGCAAACGCTCGTCGGCTGTGCGTTCTGCGACGCCCCGCCCGGCACCGAGACTGGTGAGGCCCACACCTGGGGACAGGACGAGCGGGTCACCCACCCGATCTGTGTCGACTGTGCGATTCAGACGGAGCCGGATCCCGACGAGCACGATCACGTCGCCTGTGACGGCTGTGGGCTGGTGGTCGACACGCTCGCTGCCCTCACGCGGTTCCGGGTGGAACTCGGGCATCTGGAAGGCCCGTTGCAGTTGTGCGCCCGCTGTAGTCCGGGCGGGCTCGCGACGTACTGGACGCGTGACCTCAAGGAGCACCTCGTCGCGAGGCCGGCGGAGTGACCCAAACACTCTTTACTGTTTTCGCTGTAATCTGTAATCAAGAACGAACCATGTCACGCACTTCAAACCGGGCCGACGGCGACATTGTTCGCGACTTCCTCTCGGTCGCGGCCCTCCTCGAGGAGCCACAACTGGCTCAGCTGTACGCGTACCTCGCTCGGGAGAGCGAGGCGACGGTCCAGGACGCGATGGACGACCTCGAACTTGCCCAGGGGACCGCCTACAGCTACGTCAACCGGCTCGTCGACGCCGGTGTCGTCGACGTCACCGACGACGGGCAGCCCCGTCGGTACGCCGCCCGCCCGATCGACCTGACCGTGACGACGGCTGCTGGTGACCGCGAGTACACGATCACGCCGGCGCTCATCGACGCCGTCGGCCGTCGCGAGACGAATGCGGACATCGATACCTACATCGACCGCCACGGCGTCGCCGGGCTCGCAACGGCGCTCACCTACGCCGTCGCTCGGGAGCGCGGCGAAGTGACCCACCGGCTGATGGCCGAGGACCTGGACATCTCGCCGCTGGCCGCGGAGATGATTCTGCAGGCGCTCCACCCCGTCGTCCACGAGCACTACGACATCGAGGAGGGAGGGGCATCTCTAGATGAGGTGAACGTCGGCGACGGCGACGACGACACTAGCGACGCGTGAGCCGGCTCCACATCGCCGACACCGGCCTGTTCGTCGCGATGGGACAGCCGTCGAACAGTCGGTACCAGGCCGTTCGGCGGTTCGCCCGCCGGAACGGCATCACCTTCGTCCTCCCTGAACGAGTGTACGAGGAGCTGACCGTCGACAATCCGGACGTCGAGGACGTGCCAGTTGACACCGCGATCGACGAGGGCTGGGCGACGGTTGCGGCGCCGCTCGAGTTCTCCGAGCCTATCGTCTCTCGGGTGATGGACGGGCTCCAGCGGTACATCGCGAACGCCGACGACCGGCCCGCCGACGAAGTAGAGCGTGCCGACGCCGCCCTCGCTGCGCTGGCTGCCCAGCATCTCAGTGCGGGGACCGCGACCGAGGTCTACATCTACACGACGGATATCGCGGCCGGCGAGGGGGCCGAGACCGTGCTCGCGAGCGAGGGCTATGGGGATTCAGTGACATTCGTCAACGGCTTCCGGGTCATCGAGGACCTGGTCGCCGGCGACAGCTGACTGATTGCTAGTCTGATTCGGTGGGAGAGGACATTTGAAAGCCCTCGGCCGCTCGACGTCCCGCGACCGCCGCTGCGCGCCTCGTGCCTGCGGTGCTTGCGGGGTCGGGGGACGACCGAGCCGCCCTCGCCCTTTCTGAGTCCGCCAACTGTTGATTGCCCATCGAGCGACGTGACCGGCTGGACAGGTGTGTCCGTGACGGCCCGCCCCGCTCGCCGCTGCCGCCCTCCGCGTCGCTCGCGACCGACCATTCCGGGCGTGCGGGCGCTCTCCGCACCGCCTGCGCCCGTTCCGGGCTAAAGTGGATGTGCCCTCGGCGCCAGCGCTTCTCCCGTTCGGGTCCTGCGGACCTCGGCTTCGCCGACCGCGACGGACGTGGTTGCGTCGCGGCGAACGGGGAATGCGCTGGGCGCTCGCTCCGGGCGGGTCGGCGCGCGGTGCTGGATGAGTACTCCGTCGAGGGCGCGCTCTCGCTCGCGCCCCAAGGGGCGCTCGCTCCGGGCGGGTCGGCGCGCGGTGCTGGATGAGTACTCCGTCGAGGGCGCGCTCTCGCTCGCGCCCCAAGGGGCGCTCGCGAAGGCGCGAGCGAGAGCGCGCAGAGTCCTGTCGGTCGTCGGTAGTGAGGAAACCGCGATGTAGGAGCATCGCGGCGTCGGCGCGTGAGCGCCTTCAGGAAAACGACAATGCCCAGTAATAGTTCGAGTCAGAAGATCGTTCCGGTGGATGCACAGGCATTCGAAGATGGCGAGCGTGAGACGGTCGACGACGACGGCTTCACGGTCGTGGCGGAGACGCCGACGTTCCAGGCCACGGTCAAAGAGGAGACGCAGGCGAAGGTGGATGCGAACCACCCGGAGGGAATCGCGGACGCGAATCAAGAGCGGATTCCCGGTGTGACGCTCGCGCAGGAGGAACGCATCAAGGCGCGTGAAGCGGAGTTGGGGCGGATCAGCGCACAGGCGGAACTCGGCGAGCAGGAGGGCCGTGCCAGGCGGACGCGCGACATCGCAGCGGCGCGGAGCGCCGAGTGGAGCAGGGAGTTCGAGCGGCGGGCGGCGAGCGTGGATCGGGCGTTGAGTCCCGACCACGACCCACGCGAGATGCTCTCGCAGGACGAACTCGGGATGGTGAACGAGCAGGCGGCCAGAGTGGCGGGCGACCTCGATGGCTGGTCGCGGGCGGCGATCAGTCGGCGAATCGCGCAGGCGGTGCTCGACGGCGCGGACGTCCCCACGGCCGTCCTCGACGTGAAACAGGCGCTTGACGCCGCGCCTGGACAGGTCATTCCCATCAGTCGGGTCGAAGACGTCGACCGTGGCGAGGTGAGCATCGACGGTTCGGTCACCCAGCTGTGGGAGCCGAGTTCCGCAAAGATCGCTCAAGTCGGGTTGCTCGAGGACGAGACGGGACGGATCAAGTTCACCAGTTGGGAGAAGAGCGGGATGCGCGAGGTTGCTGAAGGCGAGCGCGTGCGTGTTCGAGGTGCCTCGAAGAACTGGTACCAAGGCCGGGTGTCCATCGCGTTCACCGGCTGGACCCACCTCCACTTCCCTGAGCGCGGGCGCTACTGGGAGTAGGACGACCATCGCAGGCTCTTTTCTTTTTGTTTGCCGGACCAGACCCAGGCCCCACCGCCCCACCCTCCGCTCCGTGCTCGCTCCCACAGGTCGCTGCGCGCGCAGCCACAACCTTGACGGGTTTATTCCGTCTGTAAGAAGGTTTATTCCGTCTGGGTGCGTGAGATCGTGTATGAAAGAGCCGCGCGACGAGTTGAAAGCCGACTCGGTGGAGCGACAGGACGCTCCTGATTTCGACGCGCTCACCCCGCCCGAAGACGTGGTCCGCGGCGGACGAACGCGAGACGACTTCTTCGACGCGATCCTGACGCTCGGGAGTCCGACGTCCGTCGAGGGGGTTGCGGAGCGCGCCGGGCATGGCGTGGATGCCGCGCGTGAATACTTAGAGTGGTTCGAGCGAATGGGTGTCGTCACGCGGGTGACGGAGTCGCCGGCGACGTACGAGCGCAACGAGGCGTATCTCCAGTGGCGGCGCGTGCAGCGCCTCCAAACGGAGTACTCGCAGGACGAACTGCTCGAATTCCTCCAGGCTGCGACGGAGCGTGACGAGGCATACGCAAGCGAGTTCGACGTCGACGCACCCGAGGACGTCTCGATCGCGGCGTACGCACGCGAGCACGACGAACCCGTGGAAGACGTCTGGGAGGATGTCTCACGCTGGATGACGACGCGACGACGGATCACGCTCCTCGAACGAGCGCTCACCGGCGCGGACGACGGTCTCGCTGGCCAGCAGTCCCCGGCATGAGCAGCGGTGACGAGACGCCCGACCTCGACATGAGTGATGGCGCGCCAGTCGATTTCGAACGGCTCTCGCTCATCGCTACGCGTCTCGGCAACGATGCCCGCTTCGTTCGGATCGACGAGTCGCCGCCGACTGCACCAGACCGACTCGTCTGTGTGTTCGACCCTGCGCTCTATCCGGTGAGTGTCGAGGAAGCACGCCTCGACATCGCCTGGTTCCAGAACGAGACGTTCTCTATTCACTACCACGAGAGCCATGCCGAGAGCGAGTTCGACCATCGCTGGGATCGGCATCCCTCGACACACAACGTGCTCGATCACATTCATCCAGGACCGGACGCGCCGACGCCGGGAGAGGATGCTCACCATCCCGATGACTGGCGGGATGTGCTCACAACCGTGCTGAACGAAATCGAGGACCGCCAGCGCGGCTTCTGGACCGACTAGCCACCGTCGCACTCTCAGTTCACAGCGTCCACCATCGGGCCGTCTTCCTCACCCATTTGGTGAATCGCCTCGAGGTGACCAGTCGCGGCCGTTCGCTGGGGAGTACGACATCGCACTCCTCTCCGGTGGCACGGACACGGGGCAGGAGCGAGTGGCCGTCGTCGAGCGCCACCTGTGGTTCGAAGCCGAGTTGCTCCCGCGCCTTCGAGATGTCCGCGATGCTCTCCTCGATGTCGCCGTCGCGGGCGTCCGTGTGGACGATCTCTGACTCGGTGTCTGCGGCGTCGCGCATCGTCTCCGCGAGCGCGCGAATGCTCACCGAGCTCCCCGTCCCGGTATTGAACGCCTCGCCCGTGTAGTCGGTCGTCGCCGCGCGGAGGGTCGCCTGCACGACGTTGTCGTCGATCGACAGTGCTGGATGGGGCCCGGTGTCGCCAGTATTCCTCTGTCGACGACTCCGCGTAGTCGGTGCCGACCACGACATAGCCCGCTGTCGCCTTCCCCCGAGAGATGCCGTGGCGACACCGCGTTTCATCTATCTAGTGAGGATTGAGCGAGGATCGAACTGGAGGGACACACACCGCGTTTCATCTGCCCTCATGCCGGTCGTGAGCCGCCCGTTCGAGATGGCTACGGTTTCCGCCTCTAGAGCCATCCGGTGTCGCTAGTACGGACCTGAAGTATCAAGCAGTTACGCCATCCAATTCGAACGCTGTCGCCGTCGACGGGTCGCCGTCGACGGGTCGACTTCGAAGACTCGGCGCCGCGCCGGTTCGAGGTCAGTGTAAATGGGTTATCTCACTCGTACGTTTGAAGCCCCTGAGGACCACACCCACCCCACTGCTTCCGCTGTTAACATACAAGAAGAGAGAGGCAGGTCGCAGACTGGGCATATCATGGAGGCTGTGTACAGCGGAAGCAGTGGGGGGATCCACCCCAATTTATTTAATTTGACACTCTCGACACCCCCACCCTATTGATTCCGCTGTTCGTATTGAGGTGCGCTGTATCAGTATTCCCTCCCGATAACAGCGGAACTGATGGGGTAAGGAATATATAAATAAAAACGATCAGAAGAAACACCGGAACTAATGGTTTTATATACCACCGACTTGGTGGTTGTGTTCTGAGCGATTTCTCGTTTACCCCAAACAACTCTATCTTCAAGAATCGGGAGGCACTGCTTGAAGAGTGGACACCAGACAATCTCGTCGGGCGTGACGAAGAGCTCAGCCGATATCACGCAGCTCTCCAGCCGGTCATCAACAACGAGACTCCCTCGAACATCTTCCTCTACGGGAAGAGCGGAGTGGGAAAGACAGCGGCCACACGCTACCTTCTCCACACGCTCGAAGGAGACGCGACCAACGTGGAAGGACTTGAGCTCACGACGATCGAGGTCAACTGTGATGGGCTGAACACGTCCTATCAGGTAGGGGTGAAACTGGTCAACGAACTCCGGGAGCCGGGACGCCAAATCTCGAACACGGGGTATCCACAGGCGAGTGTCTATGAGTTCCTCTTCGACGAACTCGACGCTTGCGGGGGAACAGTACTTATCGTCCTCGACGAAGTCGATCACATCGACGACGACTCACTGCTTTACAAATTGTCGCGTGCTCGCTCGAACGGCGATATTCGTGATGCGAAACTGGGTGTCATCGGGATCTCGAACGATTTGGACTTCCGGAATCAACTCTCCTCGAAGGTCCGATCATCGCTCTGTGAAAAGGAGGTCTCCTTCAGTGCGTACGATGCCGATGAACTCCGGCTCGTGCTCGAACAACGCGAACGGGTCGCCTTTCACGACGGTGTTCTCGAGGACGGCGTTGTCGCGATGTGTGCGGCCTACGGTGCAAAGGACTCTGGTGACGCACGAAAGGCACTGGATCTCCTTCTAGAAGCTGGTGACGTCGCTCGCGAGAGTGGATCGGCCGTCGTGACCGAAGCACACGTGCAGAAGGCTCGTGAACGCGTTCAGACGAACCAGGTTGTTGAGGGCATCCAAAACTACTCCCAACACGGAAAGCTCGTTCTGTACGCACTGACGGTGCTCCACGAGCGCGGTGAGACACCGGTACGAACACGGGAAGTCGTCGACATGTATCGGGAGGTCGCTCACTCTGAGGGCATAAGCCCAGTCTCGGAGCGCTCAGTACGTGACTATCTCGAGGAGTTGGCGCAGTTGGGAATCGCGAGCTCAGTAGAGTACAATCAGGGGAAAAGCGGTGGAAAGTACAAGGAACATCGGTTGGAGCAGTCCGTTTCCGCCGTCCGGACCGGCCTGTCGACGTTGTTAGAATCCGCTTGAACCGAGGCTCGGTCGTTCTGGTGGTATCCGCTCCGTACTAACAGCGGAAGCGGTGGGGTGGGTGTGTCGCGTTTCTCGACGACAGTCTCGCACCGGGGCCTTCTCCCCCTGACGATTCGCCCTTCGCGACGGCGCGAACGATGCCCGTCGGTGTCACCCGAACACCACCCACCCACCCAGCAGTGCGGCCACCTACCACTCGCCATCGACGGCCGCCCGATACGCGTCCAGTGCATCCGTGGCAATCCGGTCCCAATAAACATCCCCGCGCGCATCACCGGGTCGCTCGGTGGCCGCTCACCAGCCAGCGCCCGCTCCAGGACGCCCGCCACACCGTCGACCGTCGGCGTCGCGAGGAACCCACCCTCCCCGATCACTTCATCCGCCGCCGACTCCGGATGCTCGGCGCCGATCACCGTACACCCCGCCGCCATCGCCTCCGCATACGTCAACCCGAACCCCTCTCTCGTGGATGGCGACGCGAACACCTCGGCCGCACGCATCTGCGCCACGACGTCCGCGTACTCCTCGAGGAACCCCGTGAACGTGATTCGGCCCGCGCTATCGAGCCCTCGCGCATGCGCTTCGAGCGCCTCGCGCATCGGCCCATCCCCGACGATACCGAGCGTTTCGTCCGTCGACGCCCGGTCGAAGGCATCGAGGAGGACGTCCACGCGCTTGTCCTCGATCAACCGCCCTGCAAAGAGCACGTCGAAGCCGTCGCTCGCGGGCGTCGTCTCCCGGATCTGCTCGTAGTCGATGCCGTTCGGCACGACGCGAATCCGGTCCCGATCGGGCCCGATTTCTGCGAGCCGCCCCGCCGTCAGCTCCGACACCGCAATCGGATGCTGGGGCACGCGCCGTCGCGTGCTCCACCACCTTTCCGAACGGCGCCAGATACCCCAGATAGTCCTCCCAGTAGTCCCGCCACACCTCGTGCCAAGTCGTGACCAGCTTTCTTGTGATAGTTCGATCGTCTTTATTTGAACTCTGTCTCTCTGTTCACTCGCTCTCGATCGGGCACACCCGGATCTCACCGAACCCATACTTCGAATGCGCGCCGACACGTCTGATCGCGTTCTTCGCTGTCACGACCGGCCGGTCACCCCCATACCGGACGACTTGTCCATGGTCAACTGTCCCGCAGTGATACGTCTCCGGGCCTTCGACTATCTCCTCCTCACGCTGTCGAAGGTGAGTCGTCTCAACCGTCCACCACCACGGAATGTCGACATCGTTCGTGCCCGGGTAGTCCGAACGCAGGACGAACGGCGTCACGAGCTCCAGCCGGTATGCGTCCGCACCGCGAAGCCGACCATAGCCGAGGGCATCGAGGTCAACCATCTGTGTCGCTTTCAGTCGCGTCGTTCCATACCCGTAGTTTCGCTGCCCACCGAACTGCAATCCATCGAGTGCCTCCTCTTCGATCGGCAGGACGTCCGGGTCGTCCGCGTGGAGGTACGCGTGAACGAACCACGACGTCGTCCACGTCGTTTTTCTGGATTCTGCCGATCGGCCGAAGACCATCTCGTGCGCGAACGCTGGCTGTCCCGACTGCGTTCGAATATCGTGCGTGTTCACCGCATCCCGCGGCCGGGAATCGAGCACCCACGGTTGCTCCGGATGACGATGCAACCAGAGATCGTCGTACGTGGTCACTTCCGGAAGCGTTGCGCCGAGAGCGGGCCGCGACCCGCTTAGTGAATGCCACTCGGGGAAGGCGCCGAACTGCCCGGGCGCAAACATCCCGTGGCTCGCGTGGATCCGAGTGCGTTGGTCGGCAGGGAGTACTTGCTTGAGCGCGTGATAGATCGCGTTCCCCGAGACGTAGTACGGGTGCCCGAGATAGTCCATCTCCAGACGCCAACACACCTGCTGAATCCACGTCACGCCGACCACCTCTCGAAGTCCTCGACGTACTGGAGCGCCGTCGACCAGCTCTGGATCCGTCTGAGGTTCGCGTCGAGCACCATCGCCCACGCGTCGTCGTCCGTACCGAGTGGGTGCTCGGGCAGTCGACTCCACGCCCCCGCCCACGACCGAGACGGAGTGTCACCGAGGCGAATGCGTGGCCGCTTAGGCGACTCGGGTGTGATCCGGAGCGCGAACTCGTCGCCCGCGAACACTGTCCGATGGGGGACCACACTCTCCGGTGGATCGACGACGAGCCGGAGGTCTGCGAACGTCGAGCCCTCCTCATAGGCCCTCACCAGCGCTGCGACGAGCAGGGTGTGATACTTCAGACTCGTGTATGGGTAGTACACCGACTCGTTGAACCATCCCGCGACGTCGCTCGCGAGCCACTGCTCGTGCGCGCGCTCGGCGTCGCGCTCCGTTACGAGACCGTGCATGGCGTCGTCAACGTTGACCCCGTCGAGGTTCTGGGTTGTACCAGTACAGAGCGAGAGTCGTCGGTGGTTCGTGTGCGTCTCGACCGTGGTGTCCGGTTCGCCCACGGGTCGACTGAGCGCCGCCGCGTCGCCGTCCGCGCCAAAGGGAACGCGTTCGTTCACCCGGACACCCGCATACGTCTCAGAAGCCTGTGCGTGGCTCTGCCTGACGAACTTGTGGGCGTCATGGCGATACACCGCGAGCATGTCGCCGCTCATACCGCCTCCACGCGCTCGTTCAGGACGGCCTCGAACTCCGGGCAGTACTCGGACGCCCACTCCTCGTCCTTCTCCGCCATCGCCTTCGTGGGCTTCTTTCCTCTATCGAAGACGCGTCGCAGTTCGCACTCATCGTAGAGCGGATTCACGAGCTCACAGTCGACGATCCCGCCGCCGAAGTTCCGGGAGCCACCAAGTTGGTGCATGAAGTCCGTCTGGTGGTCGTTGAGGAACTCGATGGCCTCTGTGAGGAGCGCGAGGAACTCGGGCTTCGACTCGCGAAACGTGAGCTGCCACGACCCGTCCAGATTCGCGATCGCGTCTACCTCCACGTTCCGCAACGGATCGCGGTGGCTCTCGCGAGCGCGCGAGACGACGTTCCGATTCACTCGCCGATAGTGGCCCTCGGCTTGTCCGCGTGTATAGTCGACGCTCGACCGGACAGGCGAGAACGTGATCGGACGTCGCATTACTTTGCCCGGCCGATTCCCGAACCCACCGAAGAGCTCAAACACCACACAGCCGTCGTCGTGGTCGTCGAGACAACTCCCCTTCTCGTGATAGCCCGCATCGAGGTCGGTCTCGTAGACGTCCTTCTTCCGGAACCCTGCGTTCGCCTCCCCGGATGGCAGGCAGTACCGCCGCGCTCCTGAACAACGCGCTCCATCCCGTGGCGAAGCCACCCAGAGAGTGAGAACGCGGGGATGATCCCGCCGATCTGGTTCTGTGGGTCCTCCGGCTCGTAGTTGCCGCTCGAGGCGTGATGTCGATCCGTCACGACCGAGTCCCCGATCACGAGGAGGTCCGCGCGAAGTCGCACGTACACGTCGCGGAACTCGGTCATCGCCGCCTCCGCTTGAGGAACGTGCGGCAGTCGTGGTCCGCGATCCGCTCCGGGAGGCCGACCGCCCCACAGACGGGGCACTCCTCGAGTTGTGGGCCTAACTGGTCGTCGCGCTGTTCGACAGACTCATGCCGCTCTCTGTCTGAATGGTTCATGCTTCGTCCTCTGGCGAAGCCCGGGGATTCGGTGTACCAGCACCGGCCCCACTTCTGAGGCGACCCGTGCTTCTCACTCTCCAGTTCGTCGAGGGTTGGCTTAGGTGTTACGATGTAACTTCTAATGAAACTAGACGGTTCCGAACCGGTAAGTGACCGATCGGAGTAATGGGAGCATGGTCAACGAGGAGTTCCGGCCCAACGAACGCCAAGAGGCGATCCTACGCGTCCTCAAAGAAGGACGCGACGAAGGACGACCGTGGGGCTACGGGAACCCAAAGAGATTCGAAGAAGAATTGGGGATTCGACGGCAGTACGTGAACCGGGCGCTACGTGGGCTCGTCGACGCCGGGTGGGTTGAGAAAGCGAATCGTGGACTGTATCGGTTCGTCGTTGACCCGCGAGAAGAATGACGGCAATCGTTGGCGTCCCGATTAGATATCTTCCTCAGCCAGGACCTTCGCGAGTCCTTCCCGAAGCTCGTACGTCGGCTCCCAGTCAAATTCGCCCGTCAAGCGCGTGATGTCCGCCTTGAGATGGGGGCGATCACTTTCACGAACACGTTCTTCGTCTTGCTCGATGGTGATTTCCTCGCCTAACGCGTCTCTGACGGCCTCAACAACTTCACGAACAGAGTGCTCCGTTCCGGTGCCAACGTTATATGCACGGTATTCTCCATTGAACTCACTGGCGAGCGTGATGAGCGCACTCGCGATATCGCTCGCATAGATGAAGTCACGGGCAGGAGACAGATTCCCGAGATCAACGCTTCGAGAACCACCTTCGAGCTGTTCCAGAATTGCCGGAATGAGGTGACTGTTCGTCTCGCGCGTTCCGTAGACGTTGAAGAGCCGCGCGGACGCCGTGGGAACACCTGTATCGGCGTTGAATAATCGTGCTTCGTCTTCCGCAACGAGTTTCGTCCGGCCGTAGATATCCATTGGCCCGATCCCTTCCGTCTCGACGTGTGGACCAGGATCCGGAGCGTAGACTGCGGCTGAGGACGTGTTAACAACCCTCTTCAGGCCGTCAAGACCACGCGCTGCCTCTAAGACATTTCGAGTCCCCATTACGTTCACGTCGAACGCATCTTCGGGGTTCTCGTTGCAGTACGGAATGAAGTGGATCGCCGCGAGGTGAATTAGGACATCTGGCGAGACCTCTTCGACGACATCCACTACTTCATCTAACTCTCGGATATCCGCTTGATGAACCGTAACATCATCGGGGACGAGGCTCTCGTCGCCAGTAAACCCATTGTCGAGTGCATGAACGATAGATCCCTCATTGAGCAGCTGACGCGTTACGTACGACCCGATGAATCCAGTTCCCCCCGTGACGAGGACTCGTTCTTCTTCAAGCGACATTCGATTACCTCTCTTAATTCAACGTATTTAGATATACTTCTTCAAGCTCAGTTACGATATTGCTCCAGTCATGTGCCTGTCCGTACTCCCGGGCCCCATCTGACAATTGCTCCTGAAGATTGGGGTCTGCCAGTATCTCTTCCACTCGATCGGCGATTGCTTCGGGAGTTGGGTCTACTACGAATCCAGTCACGCCATCGTCGACGACAGCGGTCGATCCGTTCTCCGGGTGGTCTACGACGATGCTCGGAACGCCGCATGCGTTCGACTCCAAGATCGTATTGGGGAATCCCTCACGGATCGACGGAAGGACGAACATCTTCGCGGCCTTGATATTCGCGATCACGTCCTCATCGGCCTCGACGAATCCGAGGAACTCGACTTGATCGTCAACACCGTAATCACGGGCTTGCCGTTCCAGGTCGTCACGCTCTGGTCCATCCCCAACTATACAAACGTTTAGATCGGACCCGCGTCGAGAAGAGATGATATCGACAGCCTGCAAAAGGTGCTCAACGCGCTTGTGTTCCGAGAGTCGCCCGACATACACGATATCCCAGTCCGCGTCTGCGGCTGGAATCTCTTGAAGTGCATCGTAGTCGACACCGTTCTCGACGACGTGGACGTTCTCTGTTTTTCCGAGTTTGGCTAAGTCGTCTGCGATGTAGTCTGAGATTGGAATCACCGTATTCCCGAGCTTTAGTGTTGCGCGCTCGACGGCTTTCCCTCCCAGTCCTACTGGTCCGAGGTAGTCGTACCAGTAGTCATCCCACACCTCATACCACGTCACGACGAGTTCCGACTGCCGAACTAATTCATGTGCCTTCGACGTGAACACGGGGAAGTACGGGAATTGCTGGCAGTCGACGACATCGAGGTTCTCACGAAGCAGTGGCTTCGTCAATGCGGCTGCAAACTTAATTGCTTGCGCTATTGATCGCCGACCGTCTGTATAGAGTTCGTAGGGCTCGCAAACCCCGTGATAGACTATCCCATCCTTCTTCATCCGATCAGGTCCTTCCCAATACTTCATCCCAAACAGGTGGACCTCGTGGTCTTCTGCTAGCCGTGTCGCGAGCTCACGAATTCGTTTCTGGGCACCTCCTTTCTCCCACGGATAGACTGCATCGTATACGAAACCGATACGGAGTGAGCTAACCGAGTACTTCGAGCACATTTATGGCAATTCTCAATTAAATACTCAAATAGCCATCTATTTTAAACTATGGCATCCCACTTTCGTGATATTCTGATGAAGTATATCTGATCTATCGTCCTTAATGATTCAACTATATAACAATGGGTTTACAATCTTGTCTATGTTCTTAGAAAGTACCACGAACTCGATTGAGACTATGAAAATCATCCAGACACCAGCACGTTTTCCACCATCAGTTGGTGGCGTCGAACAGTATACCTATATCCTCTCGAAAAAGCTTGTCGAGCGTGGACACGAGGTCACCGTCGTCTGTGCCAAAGAACCAGAAGACGCCCTTTCACGGGAAATCTACGAGGGTATCGACGTCGTTCGACTTGACTACACGGGGAAGATTGCCCAAACGAACCTCACTCAGCGACTTCCCGTCGAACTGTATCGCGAGATTCGCGACGCCGATATCGTACACACACACCTTCCGACACCGTGGACTGCCGACGTGAGTGTTGCCATCGCGAAGATCTGTGGGACTCCCTCCGTTATAACGTACCACAACGACATTCGAGGCGACGGAATCGCGTCACACGTCGCCAACATCTACAACAAGACTGTCATGCAGGCGACGCTCGCGTGGACTGACCGGATCATCACAACCCAGGAGTCGTACTTCGAGAACTCCAACATCCCCGAGCGGCTTGAGGACAAGACTGTGACGATACGGAACGGGGTCGACGTTGAGCGGTTCCAGCCGCAGGACGTTGACGACGACACTGCGAGAGAACTTGGATTCGACACGGAGAAGACGAACCTGTTCTTCCTCAGCGTCCTTGACGAATATCACGACTACAAAGGGCTAGAGAATCTTCTTGAAGCGATGCAGCACCTTCCCGACAAGTACCACCTCGTAGTCGGTGGTGATGGATCCAAACGTGGCTACTACGAACAAAAAGTAACTGATCTTGGAGTTGGTGGTCAGGTTACGTTTGCGGGGTACATTCCTGATGAGACGCTTCCCCGGTATTATAACGTGGCGGATATGTTCGTTCTCCCGTCTACATCTAGTGAGCAGGAAGGGTTTGGCTTGGTTGCACTGGAAGCGCTTTCATGTGGGACACCAGTAATTACGACTGATATTGTCGGGGTTTCATCGGAGATCAAAACTCAGGACGTCGGGAAAATCATTCCACCAGACGACGTTTCTTCGCTCACTAGTGCGATCACAGCCGTTTCAATGAGCCCTAAAGGCTCTATAGAAAAACGTGGGAGACACATCTGTGTCTCGTCATACTCTTGGCAAACTATTGCTGACGATTTACTAGACCTATTTAATGAGGTCCGCAGCTAATCTCAACGGTTGAATCTCGGTCAGGGCTAGCTTAACTAGATAGTGCCGATCTACGACGTGGTATTGTTGAGAATGTCTTCGTAGATAGCAACTGTCTTTTGGGCACAATCTTCCCAATTGAATTGGTTAAGACGATTGTAGCCTTTCTTTATCATCATTTCTCTCTGATTGTCCTCTTCTAACAGCGTTAATACTGCATCACTCCACTCAGTTGGTTGGTCAGGTGAACAGAGCATCGCAGCATCACCAACGATCTCAGGTACCGCAGTTGCGGATGTTGCGATTACTGGTGTTCCATTAGCCATAGCCTCTAAGGGGGGACGACCGAACCCCTCGTAATTCGATGGAAAAACAAAGGCTAAAGCAGATTCATACAGCCTAGAAAGTAAATTGACATCAACGAAACCCGTCTGTATAACGCGACCTCTGACACCATGTTTTCTGGCGCTGTACTTAGTCAAATACCCGGGTATTAGACCCGGACTACCGACAACAACAAGCGTGATATCCTCTGGGAGGTCCTTCAACGCCTCAATAACAGTGCTCACATTCTTTTTTGATGTTTGGCTACCTACATACAATAAATATGGCTTTGATATCCCCATCTCTGCTAACCTGCTTTCCGAGGCACTCTCCTGATAATTCTCAACAGTAATTGAGGGGTAAACAACGTACGAATTACCGTCTGTAATTCTAATTCTGTCCACCAGGTCTTCATGAGTATGTTCTGAGATGGAAATGTATCCATCAGCATTCTGTAGGCCGCGTTCATATACTTGTGCAAATGTACGAAGAAGAATATTGTCATAGTTTGAAACAAGCGGGATGATGTCATGAACAGTGACTACGACCGGGATTGACGTTTCAAACCGAATAAGCCCCGCAGCCTGAGTTTGAGAGGGTAAGTGGAACAAGTCAACTTGATTCTCATACTGTTTCAATCGTTGTTGAACACCATACGAGGCTGAAATATAGGAGCCGAAGACTGGAACCTCATATGCTGGGATTTGAATCTTTTTTACCTCTATACTATCAATGTTTTCTAGCTGGCTCACTAGCTCTTTTGTGTAGTTACCGATCCCACTCCCGGCTGAATCGTTTATGCAAATCCCAACTCTCATTTTGTCACCAACACAACTACGGCGGATAATGATATCGTTGATGGATCTGGTCTCGTGGATATCTCTTTACAAGGGTTGCTATCTGAATCGTAGTACCTCTATTACCAAGCAAAGCACCCATACAGGGAACTGTCTAGTTTAGCGCCTCCTCAACCGGCGTGTTTCCGTCGAGGGATTGATGTGGTCTTGGTGGTTGTAGTAATGTACGAACTGTTCAACTGTTCAAGCCATTCGCGTGCGCTCGACTGACTGCCCACCCACGAGTTATGGGAAACGGTCGATACGCATTTTGAGCGTGCGGAACCACTTTTCGATGAGGTTCCGGTCAGTATAGTCCACTCGCCGTTCAATCCTAATCGATCGAGGCGGTCCGATAGCCGAACTGATCGACGAGAAACACCGCGTCGGAGGGATCGTGTTTCTCACGGAGACCGTGCAGAAACGCAGCCACCGGATCGGTGCCATGCCGTCCAAACAATGTGACGTCGAGAATCAACTTCGTGTCGAGGTCAATTGGCGGTGCTTAGTTAAGGCTGAAAAGTGAGGGGGTGCGAGTTTCTGCTGGTTGATGGCTGAAATCGCCCGCCTCAGCGGTCATAGCGATTGGATTGACTTGGCTTTTGTGGAGCGAGAGTGGACACCGAGCGAGCTGATGGAGCTTGGTATTCGACTCTATCTGTCTGGACTCTCGCTTTCGAATACCATTTCTATAATTTAGAATTTCGGTGTCGAACGTTCGCGGAAGGCTGTTCACGATTGGGTGCAGAAAGCCCACCTACAGCCTGCCAACGACGCAAGTCCGGATCACATTGCGCTTGACGAGACGGTAATCCGAATCAATGGTCCGCAATTCTGGCTGTACGCTGCTGTCGATCCCGAAACAAACAGATTCCTGCACTTGTGGCTGTTTACGACGACTACGACGGCATTGACGCAGCAGTTTCTGCGGGAGCTTCGTGGGAAATACGACGTCCCCGACGCCGTGTTTCTCGTCGATCATGTCCAGCATCCAGCGGCTACTCTGCATCAAGCAGGACTCCGATTTCAGACTGTGCATCATGGAAATCGCAACGCTGTCGAACGTGTATTCAGAGAAATAAAACGATGTACTTCCTTGTTTAGAAATAGTTTCAGCCACGCTGATCCGGAGACCACCGAAACGTGGTTGCAAGCCTTCGCCGTCTGGTGGAATTCGCGTAACTAAACACGAAAACATCCATTGAGGGGGCGTTTTTCGGCATAGAGCACTGAAAGACCGCTCCGCCTCATCCTTCAACCTTATCTGAACACCGCCACTTACGATAATTTCTACCCCTCTAATTTTGGCGGTTGGCTCGCGTTTACCGTAAGTTATACAACATAAGCATATCTAGAGGAGACAACTCGTATGGACAAAAGACAATCCCTCATTTCTGCAACACTCTTGTTCACTACGATCACACTTGGTGTCTGGGGGGTACGTCTACAGTCTCCATTGCTTTTAGCAATCTGCTTAGTGTGTGCCTCTCTTGCTGTTCTCAAATTCAACTCGTTATTATCTGCCGTCAGTTTGGCAGTGATCGGTGCGCTTATTCAGACTGGAGCGCAATTTACGCGCCTTTTTGGGACAGATGTTCATTCTGCGGCCGTGATAGCTGCTACTATTAGCAGGTCTGGCTGGCCAGCTACTAATGTTGAGATTGCGTGGGGGTTCTCAGGCACGCCACTGCTCCATATATTGGCGGTTCTGACCTCTCGGATTACGGGCACTCAGATTATACCATCAGATGGGTCTGGTATCTTAGCTACTGTTCTCCTTCCTATTGTCTTTGTCCTCACAGTAGCAATTATTGGGGGTGTAATGACGTCTCGGATAAACGCCGATGTATCTTCTGCTCATGTTGTTTTATTGATTGCGATGTGGTTGCCGTTCCTATCGTGGACAGGTACCTTCCGACGACAATCTGTCGGTTATGTCCTATTTGCACTTGTCACATTCCTAATTGCGATTCATAAAGAAAAGGCCAGCAAAAGAGTTGGCTTACTGTTATTTATCGCGTTCGTCTCAATAGCTGTCGCACACCACCTCACATTTGTCATATTAGGGATGTTTCTTCTCTGTATTGTGTTAGCCAACCGTGTAGAGAAGTTACCTTTTGCGTTGCAATCAATGCCGGATCAGTCTCGTCTATTAATCATATTCTCAACAGTTGGTGTATTGTGGTTTCTTTTCTCGACAGGGGGATCTACAGATATTGTCTTGTTGGTTTATGGGCTATTCTCATTACTTGCAGAAACAACTACGGCGGCGAGTGCTTCAGGGCTTGGACACGGGATATACATCACTTTCCGGGATTTTCTATCTAGATGGATCTTTCAAGGTCTTCTTTCAACAGGAATCATTGCCGCTGTTGTTGTTGAAGCAAGACGCTCTAAATTGACTGGTGATCAGGTAGCGATAGCGTTTTTCGGAGTGATTATCGCAGCTCTATCTACTACTGGGATTTTTTTCGGCGGACTTGACCCAGATCGTCTTATGACCTATCTTTTACTGAGCGGTTCGGCTATCCTTGCGATCCAGGGATGGAGTTCGGTTGAGTCGCAACATTCAATACCAGCACCCAAAATCGCAATCGTGACTTTGGTGGTTTTAGGGGTACTAATGATCCCGCCTTTCTTAGTATCTAGTCAGCCACCAGCGCTTGAGCAAGGGGTCGGGAGCCACCAAGCAAGCCCAGAGCTGTACCAAACTGCATACTGGATTAATAGCTATTCGAATGAACCATTGGTTCGCGGAGACATTATGATTAAGGAAGTGATCACTCCTGTTGGAGGGGTGCAAATTAAATCTGGGGTTTTAGAGGTTAAAGATGGGAAAATACCAAGGGGGATGTTCGTGTATCGGTCTGAAAACCGGGTGCAATATTCTGGTTGGGTTTATGGGGATTCTACCCGTGTCCTCACAGTTGACTCATCGGAATTGAGTCCAGATTTGTCTCGTAGCAAAGTATATACCACTGGCGAGACAAAAATATACTCTGGAAATTCCACACCATCACTGAAAGCTAGCAACTGAAAACGCTAGCAGCGGTCAGGCAGTATAATGCAAGTCCAATATTAGCAGGGAAACAAGAATATAGTCGGGGAGATTAACTTTGTATGAACCCGGCGTTGTTTGTATAAACAAGATACCAGAAGCAGTGCAGTAAATATGAGACTGATATCTAATCCGTCGGAACTTAAGCATGATTCCACCAGACGGCGTGGGCTTGGAGCCATGTTTCTGCGGTCGGTGGATCGACGTGGCTGAAAAAAGTTTGAAAACGAAGAGGTTCCCTGTTCTACTTCTCTAAAGACACGTTCGACAGAATTTCTGAAGCCGTGTGTTGTTCGACGCGGTAGTGTAATTTTCTCGGCGGAGTCCACCGATCAGATCGCCGGCGTCATCGACGAGAGACAAAGCGTCTTCGACATCGTTCGTGAATGCAGAATTCTGTTTGTTGCTGGATCGACGGCAGCGTACAGCCAGTATTGCTCATCGTTGATCCGGATCACTTTCTGATTGACCGCAATGCGATTCGGGCTTTCATCGTCAGCTGGCTGTAGATCCGCTTTCTGTACCCAATTATGAATAGCAACACGACTCCGATCGACACTCGAATCATCAAGAAGAATAACTGTATTTGAAAGTGCAAATATCTCAAGGTGGTGGCGAATACCCTCTTTCAATAATCTCGCGGGTGTCCGCTCTCGTTCCACAAACGACAAGTCGATCCACTCGGTAGACCCTCTGAGGCGGTCGGTTTCTGGCATAGGAACTAGAAATGCTGACCGCCTCACCCTTATCTTAACACCGCCGGTAATGAGTGACCTCACAGCCCACCTACAATCCTACTATCGAGCAGCCAATCAAAGCCACCATTGATATAACTGCGATGTTTATATATCCGGTGTAAATACTGGTTGGAAAAACTATAACTGAGTGTATTGGATGATTTCAGTACCCTTTTGCCAGTCTAACACCAGTTGCTAGATGAATGTGAATTATGAGTGAGGATTCAAACCAAAATATATTAAGCGATTTCTTAAGAGATTTCGGTATCTATTCAGTCAGTCGTTTTGCACCTACCTTCCTAGGGTTTATTGCACTAATCGCGTTCACTCATTTTTTCGATACTGGGTCATATGGTAGATATGCACTCACCACCGTATTTATCACCGTCTTCGCAACCGGACTCTTTGACTGGTTGAAGCAGGCAGTGCTACGGTTCGATTCTGGACCGGACAATATAATTCCAACAACCCTCGCTATCTTGTTAGTACTCCTTGCAACATCGATTATCCTCGGAATTGGTGGCTATATTATATTCAGATCTAGGCTCGGTGCTTATCGCCCCTTCTATATTGCTGGAATTGCAGCGCTCACAACTCTTGGTACATTTGAAGTATGTCGATCAATTTTCCAAGCCAGACTCCAGTCAAAGGAGGTAATGAAGTATCAAACACTAAAAGCGATTATTCGACACGGACTTGGGCTTGGCATATCATTACTTATTTTCAATAGTATTGTGGGCTGGGTCTGGGCAATGGCAATTGGATGTGGGCTGGCGGTTGTTTTGATGATATCTCAGTTTGATATTCAGAAAATAGGATTCAACAAGACAATCGCAAAACGTCTTACAGGTTATGGATTTCCAATGTTGGGCTGGCTTTTCGGTTTAACACTGCTGACTTTTATTGATCGAGTTCTCTTAGAATATTTTTCAACAGCCTCTGCTGTCGGTATCTATAGCGCAAACTATACCCTAATTCAAACAGGGCTTCCGCTAGTACTGGCCCCAGTTATTGAGGCATCTCATCCTGTGATAATGCAAGAATGGAACGGTGAGAACCACGAGAAAATCGCCGATCTAATTGCCAGATACAGTCGCTATTTCTTGATCCTTGGCATCCCCGCGACCATCTTTGCGGCGGTAATTAGCCGTCCACTTAGTATTCTCGCTCTTGGAACTGACTTCAGAGCTGGTTACGTTATAATCCCAATAATTGCAGTATCTCTATTCATTTGGAACTTTGCCATGATTGGCCACAAAGGGTTGGAAGTACAGGATGAGACCGGTTTAATGAGCTTTGGAATTGGTTTGGCAGTTTTGGCGAATATTGTATTGAACTACATAGCAATTCCACTATATGGGTTCCTTGGAGCGGCAGTGGCGACGCTTATTAGCACCGGTATATATACAATATACGCGTACCTAATGTCTATACGGACAGTCCAGTGGGAGATTCCCAAGTCCACTGTGTTCCGAGTAGGACTTAGCGGCCTGTTAATGAGCCTGATTAGTGGATCTGGATATCTATTTCCGGATTGGTCAGTCGCAGGACCGGTCATTAGTGGCCTTAGTGGAGGGATCGGATATCTCGCTCTTTTGATTCTACTTGGTGAATTTGATGAGAAAGAAATAGGTAAAATATCATACATTATTGACTATGTTCGACTCTGATTAATATAGACGGCATGAGGAAAGAATTTAGGTTCAACACGCTCCCCCTGTTGAATCTTTGATGCAGTAGAACAGCGTGTTGTCGTAGATGTGACTGTTGAACCTCATGTGGCATCACCTACGAGAGCGTTAGTGGGTAGCGATAGGTGAATTAGTGCTTTGTGCTACCCTACTGATACTGCGCACACACTTCCTCGATGCCCTCCTCAAACGAGATCTGGGGCTCCCAGCCGGTTGCGTCGCGCATCTTCGTGTTATCCGCCATGGTGTCGTGGACGTACACGTCTTCGGGAATCGGGTTCTCGACGTATTCGGGCTCGATGTCGGTTCCTAACTCCGTATTCAGCATGTCTACGAGTGCGTTGAAGGTGTAGCTCTCGCCGGTACCGAGGTTGTAGATGCCGTCCAATTGCTCGTCGGCGGCGAGTTCGAGGCCGCGAACGATGTCGTCGACGTGCGTGAAGTCGCGGGTCTGCGTGCCGTCGCCGTAGAGGACGGGCGCCTCGCCGTCGGCCATGTCGTCGGCGAACTGGGCGATGACGTTGGCGTACTCGCCCTTGTGTTCTTCGCTGCCCCCATAGCCCTGGTAAACGGAGAAGAAGCGCATTCCGGCACAGGTGATGTCGTGGAAGTTCGAGTAGTATTCGGCGTATTTCTCACGCGCTAATTTCGAGGCTTCGTAGCCCGTATTGACGTGGACGGGCATGTCTTCGGGGCTGGGTTCGGTGCGGTTGCCATAGATGGAGGACGTCGAGGCATACACGACGGTTTCGCAGCCGTCTTGGACGGCTTGCTCGACGACGTTGACGAACCCCTCGACGTTGACGCGGGCGCCCTGCTGGGGGTTCTCCTCGTGCATCGCGTACGACGACAATGCGGCGAGGTGGAAGACGACATCGACGTCCGTCGGCAGCTCCTCGCCGAGGACGCTCGCTTCGACGTACTCAACGGCGTCATCGAGGTTCGCTTCGGTGCCGAGGTAGCCGTCGTCGAGCGCGACGACGTCGTTGTCCGTGGCGAGGTGGTTCGCGAGGTTCGAGCCGATGAAGCCGGCACCCCCTGTGACGAGGATACGCTGATTTCGCATACGGTAGTCTGGTCAATCCGGGTATATGTATCTGCCTCACTTGATGCCCGTCTTCGGGTTCAAACCCGGCACCGAGACGTCCACAACGAGCGCGCCATCGACGCCATCGCCGGCCGTCGAAAACGTGGCGCGCTCGTCGTCACCGACTGAGACGAACTCCCTCGACGACGAACTCGACACAATGGAGCAATCGGTCGTCGTCGACGACCGTCGCGTCATTACACGGCGTGACAGCAGTATCTACGAAGGGCTGCCCTGGTGAGTCGAGAGGGCTGGCTATTCGTTGAGCGGGTACCGTGTGATGTCGATTCCGTCGTCGGTGACGGTGACGAGCCACGCGCAGGGAGTCGTATTCCGATCAAGTGTGCTGATCGGGATGGTCGGGCCGGTGATGAGTGCGGGAACGTCGGTGCCTCGAACCATACCTTGGGCGGGAACGTGGAGATGGCCGGTGACGACGAGGTTGATGGAGGCACCGTCGATGTCGAGGAGGGGTCGGACGTCGACGCCGTCCGAGTAGAGCAGGTCTCCGTCGTCGTCGACGATGGGAGAGGGTGTTTGGTGGAGGACGAGGACGTTCGTGCCGAAGTAACTCGAGACGGTGGCCTCGAGGTCGACGTCGTCGAGACGACCGTTGGTGTGGTCGATGCCGTAGAGCGCGACGTCGAGGTCATCACTGCTGAGCGGTACGGGAGCGCGATGCAGGTGGTGATCGACGTCCGTCTTGGTGGTGAACGCGTCGAGTTCGGCGAGGCCCGTCTTCGTGTCGTGGTTGCCGACGACGTAGTGGAAGGGAATGCCGTCAGCGTGGAGGTCCGCGAGCGCCTGCGTCGCCTCGAGCGCGTCGGCCTGGGTGACGCCGTGGTCGAAGATGTCGCCTGCGTGGACGACGGCGTCGACGTCGAGATTCCGGGCGAGCGAGAGCGCGTTCGTGAATCCAGCGCGACCGTCGCTATCGTGTGCCCACGCGGGTTTTGCCTCCCGGTGTCGATAGCCGATATGCGTGTCGCCGATGACGAGGAGGTGGACGGCCGAGTCCGTGGTGGCGCCGAGATCGGTGGCGGTGAGATTGCGCGTACTACTCAGCAGAGAGTGGGTCTCTCCATTACTCGTCCACTGCTTCGCGCGGACGTTTTTGAGTCGATAGCGGTGGCCGACGCGCCAGTCGACGTCGACCTCGTGCGTCGTCCAGATCGAGAGGGTGAGTGTGTTCCCATCGGTATCGGCGACCGTGAGCTCGGCGTCGCGACGGCCATCGTCAGGATGGTCGAGTGCGACGACGCGGAGCGTGAGCGGTGTCTCGAAGCGGTCGTTCTCCGGGATGGCGTCGGGGTCGAGCGCGCCCATCTGCCACTCGGTATACTGCGCCACTACGTGTCCGTTCCGATAGCGCGACCGTGGTGCGTCGCGCACGGAGTCTGCACGTGGCGAGCATTCGGCAGCGCTCGCCAGCGTGATCCCGTATTCCGACGTGCGGGACTCACCGACGGTGCAGATGTCCTCGAGAATCGCGTCGATGACCGGCCCGACGCACGCGGTGGCGAGTCGGCAACGACCCTGCGATATTCATACTCGGCCTGAATCCCCGCAAGGACGCCGCTGTGACCCGTGGATGCGTGATTCTGAACCGGCGCATCTGTTCTTCGCCGTCATTCGTGAGGCGCTCTCGACGCCGCGAACGGCGCTGCCAGGCGATATGGGCGCGACGTCGCGACGCCACGCTCTTCGCTTGAGGAGAAAACCGATAGACGGAAGCCGATTATGACGGATCCCTCTCGAGGATCGCCCCGATCACGACGCCGTCGCGACCGCCCCGATTGTCGACGATGCTTCCCGAACCGGGCGTATTCGCGCGATTCGGTGGGGGACCCACTATCTGCATCGAGCGTCATACTCGACCCACGGGAGGCCACCAGACAGGGTCTTGCGGGGAATACAGCCGATTATGCAGATCGAAGAACTGTGACTCGGTCGAACGCAAGGCGACGTACCGGGTCCCCATCGATACACGACTGCGGTCGTAGCCTCCCTCTTTGGCGCTGTCGTGTGTTGTCCAGTTCGAGAGGGCGAGCGCGTTCTCCTCGGTATCGACGATCGTGAGCGCGGCGTCGCGACGGCCCCCCTCCGACACGTCGTGTTGCCCCTGGATCGACGAACGGCACTCTATTCGGTGAGATCTGTGGCGTCCAGTTCTTCGTTGAGGTAGGCTTCGCCCTGCT
This sequence comes from Halarchaeum grantii, assembly GCF_014647455.2. NCBI lineage: Archaea > Methanobacteriati > Methanobacteriota > Halobacteria > Halobacteriales > Halobacteriaceae > Halarchaeum > Halarchaeum grantii. Next base: position 28,587 of record NZ_BMPF01000003.1, read on the forward strand.
CGCTGAGCGAGTAGTAGCCGTCGTCGTGCTGAGCCAACAGTCCGTATGTCGCGAGCATTCGGTAGCGCTCACTGGCGTCGTTGCGCTGGGTGTCGATATTGTGGCCGATCACTGTGGGGGACCCTCGTCGGCGTCGTAGGCGTACTTGAGGATCGCGTCGTCGATAGGATATGGCCGTCGCGGTCGAATGGGACTTTGAGGCACCGAAGCACCGAGGGTCGTCGAGTGTGTTCGTAGCGGTATGGCGAAACGGAAGGACAGCAATCACGAGTTGGAGCGGTATTCGCGAGGCCGGGTGCGGATGGCGCTCGCGGAGTGGGTCGTGAATTCGCTGGACGAGGATTACGCGTTCGATTTCGAGGTTCGCCCCACGGAGGGGTTTGGTGAGGGCGACCGTGATGCGCACGGTGACGCGGTTCTTCCGTCTCCGTTCTACATCCAACTGAAGGCCTCCGAGGGCTTCGCCAATCGCGAGTCGGTCTATCACTCGTTCGACGTCCCGTATCTGGTCGAGGATTGCCTACGGGCATCGATCCCGGTCGTGCTCGTGATCTGTGATCGGGAGTACGAGGAACTCTACTGGTGTGTCCTCCAGACGTATTGTTGGGACGTACTCGACGAGGAGAACGAGGGGTGGCGTGAGCAGGAGTCGGTTCGGGTTCGAATCGACCGCGAACCGCTCGCGGATTCTCTCCAGTTGTCACGGCTTCGCGGTGTACTTCGGGAGGCCGAGCATCGAATCGCGACACGGCAGCGTGTGGCGGCATCACGACGGGGGACGCTTCACCATCCGTCTCGCATGCATGTCGCGTCGACGTCCCAGGTGCGAGACTACAAACGCGAGATGGTTGCGGATGCGGTCGAGTTAGCGAACGCGAGTCAGTACGACCGCGCTCGCCAGACACTGCTCGAGGTTCGGCAGATGGCTGAGGTAGACGAGCCGACGCTCGAGGCGCTTCACCGCCTCCTGCAACTCAGTGAGATCGAGAACTCGACGCTCGCGTTTGCGAAGATCAGATTCGCGCGCGAAGCGGGAGCGTTAGCACAACGGTATGATCGCGAGGAAGGGGTCCTCGAGGAACTCCGAGAGCACTACGACGAGGCGTGGGCGTACCTCGATGAGCACTTCGTGGGCGCGCCGTATCTCGACCAGTCGGGACTACCGGTTCGGATTCTCGAAGTTGAGCGGCTGAATCTCCTCTCGGGTGATGGCGCGGAGATGTCGGCGGTCGTTCAGCATGGCGGAGATCACATCAGACTGCAAGCACCGGCGATCGCGGGCGGTGAAGAGTTCGAACGCGTCCATTCCGGTGAGGGTCGCGATCCTCGTGTGGAAGCGTGCGAGAATCGGCAGCACGAGTTCGACGCGGAGTCGCTTCGACGTTCACCGATTGCGACGCGATGCCTCAACTGTGAACTCTCCGGTGAAACGATCAAGCAGTGGCTCTCCCACGACGTTCCGAGAGTCTGCGATAGCTGTGGTGACGTCGTCTACGAAAACCCACTCGATATGGAATCCGTCGAACGACGGAGTATGCTCTTCTGTGAGGCGTGTCGGTGAGACTGGTGTTGTCTGGTCTATCGGTCGGGCGTTTCTGTCGTCTCGACGTCGTCGGGGTGGTTCTCCAAGAAGAGGGCTGCGTATCGGGTAGCGTTCTCCCGGAGATACTCCTCGGCCTCGTAGTAGGTCGAAATATCGATGTCGAAGTCCTTCTGTTCCGCACTGTCTTCCCGATAGTAGCGGTCTACGTGGATGTCACCGGCTTCGTGGGGACTGTTGTCTACCTTCGCTATCTCGGTGAGCGTTCCGTCGGCCTGTCCGAAGCCGAGGACGACCGCCCACGATTGGGGATCGTTCGCGCTGGGGTCGAGGCGGACGCCGAGGAAGAGCGGGTCGGGGAACGTCGTGTCGATCTGGTAGTCGTAGTAGAAGTCGCTCTGGGTCATTCTGGTCCTGTGAGGCCGCGTCGTTTCCTCAGATTCTCGGGCGACCAGAGTTAAGCCCTGCGCTCCATACGTGCCTGGAAGGCCACTCATTCCCCTAGAGAGACCTTAATACGTATGTCCTTTCGGCTTCACCAACGGTATAGTCACTTTGTGAACCGTTGTTTTTACATACAACCCATGCCTTTCTAGAGCTAGCTGGCCCGGCCTGCCAGTCCACCCTACCATGAGTGATGCAACCAGCCGGTCTCAACGCGACGAGAGTACCGACACCACGAGAGGCCGATCTGAACTCCGGGCTCGCATGGCCCGCGCCCTCGCTGAGGGCGGCTTCAGCGGCGTTCACGTCCTCAGCATCGACAGCGCCGAGACGGTACTCACCGACCCCCGGATGAGCCTCATCGACTATCTGCGAGCGCACGACGTCGAGTCCATCCGGGAGCTCGCCCGTGAACTCGACCGCGATAAGGGGAACGTGAGCCGGGACCTCAAACTCCTAGCGAAGTACGGAATCGTCGGTTTCGACACGAGTGGTCGCGCGAAAAGGCCCTTTCTCAAAGTCGAACACCTCGTCGTCGAGCCGGTCTTCTAACCCACTGGCCCTTCTTCAGTGGTTGGCTAGCGATTCGATCAGTCCCAGTCCGATCTCACACAATCGAAGCGCGGAAGCCCACGACTTCAGTCGTGGGTCACTGACGACTAGAAAGAACGGCGAGAGTTCCGCGGGTCAGGTGACCTGTCGTCTACATTAACCGCATATTCGTTGGTAAATAGACCAATAGACTTAACGAATTGGCCTGCGAACCAATAGGTGAGGATGGCTTCACTGACCGGCGATAACCTCGACGGGGTACGCAGGGTGGAGAAGTACCCCGACGGGACCGTCGTCCGCGTGTTCTGCATGCGGACGGACCGTGACGCGTACCCATCTGGATGGGCCTACAAGCTCCACTACGGCGCGACGGAGCCAGACCCACCCCGAACGCTCGACGATGGGACGATTCGCCGGTACGACAACTCGCACGAGGACACCAAAGGGCACGAACTGCACGTCGCACCGGACCCCAACCCAGACATCATCACGTTCCCGGGGATGGTCGAACTCTGGGAACGGTTCTGGAGCGAGATCCCGAAATCCGAGTTCGAGGTCAAGTGAGGCCATCACACACGGTGATATACATGAACGATACTACGGCGCCGCTGCACCCGATGGAGCGCGAACAGCTCCAGAGTGAATCGACTCTCGTCGTGACCGTGCGGTCGTCCGGTGAGTTCCACGACGACGTCACTGCCGAGATCAAGGCGCACGAACGGGGCGACGCGGTGGATTCCACACCGACGCTCTCGTTCACCAGCTACGACGACCTCATGGGGACGCTGACGCCGCGCGTCCTCGATCTCATTGAGGCGATCGGCCGGGAAGAACCATCCAGCATCAACGAGACCGCACGAGTCGTCGGCCGAGACGTGAAGAACGTCCACGAGGAACTCAGTCGTCTCGCCCAGCTGGGGATCATCTTCTTCGAGGAAGACGGCCAGCGGAAGCGCCCGGTCGTCTGGTTCGACGAACTCGTGATCGAACTGCCGTTCGAGTCAGAGTCGAGCGACACAGCAACCGCGACACCCTAGGTCTGGTCTCACGGAGAGCATACGAAATGTACTCTCAGTGGGAGAGACGGTCGCCCGGATCAGCCCTCGATCTCGTCGGCCGGCACGTCTCCGCGGAGCCACTTTCGCCCAAGGTCTGAGAGCTGGTAGATGCCGCCTTCTTCGTCGTAGTACTCGACGAGGCCGTGTTCGCGGAGCCTGATGAGGTGTTCGCGAACGCTTCCCCGCTTCCAGTCGGTGTTGTCGGCGATGACTCGCGGGGAGAGAACGAGTTCGTCGTTGCCCGGGTTAAGCAATCGCTCGAGGATGTCCCGATCCATCGGCGTCATCCAGGAGGCAAGTTCCGGGCGAGGCATGGCCTATCCGTGTGCATCCCGGCGTTTCACTATTTCTATCGTCCGAATCCACTTGCAATACACCAACCTTCGCAGACAGTACTGTCAGTAAGTATTATGTGCTGGCTACTCGTGCTACCCCCTACGGGAGCTATCTCCACGAAGAATGCGGGCCTCGCTGTTCCAGCAGCAGGCCCGCGCGGGCTCCCGTGCTACGCCACGGTAGCCATGTCCAACGAACACTTGCGACGTCTTGAACGTCCCGCACGGGTGGTACAGTGAGCAGTCCGTCGACGTCGAGCGACGTCCACGAGGAGAACGCGGACCTTCGCCGAGTGAACGCCGAACTGCGTGAGCGGCTTCGCGCCGTCGAGGAAACACTGGAGAAGCGCGCGTCGGTCCACTGGAGCGACGCCGAGGGCGACCCCTCGGAACTCCGCATCGAGGCCCCGGAGTCTCGCTTGGAGGGCCAGCAAGCTGTCTACCCCTACCGGATGCTGAAGAGCATCCGCGACGACGTGGACGAGCTCTTCGAGCGCGTCGCGGCGCTCGAACGACGCGAAGTCGACCCCACGGACTTACTCGCGGGCACCGAAGCCGACCAACTCCCGATCGAGCGCGTCGTCGCGGCAGTCCGGAACGGTCTTGAGGACTATTCGGCGAACGAGCGCCGCGCCGCGGTCGTCTTCGAGGCGTTCGGGGGTCGCGCGCGTCCGGTCACGAAGCAGCTCGTCCTCGACAGTCACGACGTCCGGACCATCCTCGAGGAAAACGCGGATCTCGAGGACGTGAACGCGAATACGGTGCGGCGCGTGATGACGCACGCCGCCAAACTGACGAGTCGCGTTCCGCGCGAGGAGCGCGTCGCCCGCGCCGAGAACGGTGCGGATGAACGGAACCTCCTGTGGCTGGAGACGCGTCACGACCGCCTGCAACTCCGTGCGGACAAGGAGGGGTGGGCGGCGTACCTCGACGGCGTCACCGAACGCGCCGTTACGGAGTCGTAAGGCGCCAACGAGAGAGTCCGTAACCACAGGACTCGACGGCGCTCATCGCCGTCAACGAATCGCGGTGTCTGCCCGGGTCGGCTACTGGTGGGTGTGTTCGTCCGCGGCGGTCGTCGCAGCGGTCTGTGCCGGATTCTCGTTCTTGTGCTGGTTACGCTGTGGCGTCGTGGGGTGTTACGACAGTGTAAGCGGGATAGCGGTAGCCCGTCGTGTGGCTGTGGCTGCCGCGTAGAGCGTTTCCTGTCGTGCAGCGGGCGAACGGTCGCTCAAGTGATGTACGGGTGGTCGTCGTGGTCTGCGAGGAGATCTGGGCCGTTCACACGAGTAGCGGCATGGAAGCTCACGACTTCACTCGTCGGCCACTGACGGTGACTCGCTCTCGCCCGGCGTCCACGTCACTGGGGTGGAGTGCGCCTCAGCGAACGGGTGCGGCATGGACGACGCAGCGTCTCCCCCATCGGATCGATGGCGACGACGATGCGTGGTTCTCGCTGGCGAGCTCGGAGCACGCCGCGGCGACACTGTCGAGATACCGCGTTCGTCACGCCTGTTCCGTGACGTCACGTGTGAGACAGTCGGTGTCCAGGCTTGTCTTCGTGTCCGTCGTCTCCTTCGGCGGGAGCGTTTCACTCACGTCGCCTTGGGCGGGTGTGTAGACGTCGATGACTTGGTACTATCGAGCATCCCAGGAGGAACACTTTTGCATAGATCGGGACTATTTGCACATCATGCAAGAGCAGGCGGGTGTGAGACTCAACTTTCCGTTTCCGGAAGAGCGAGTGTTCCGCTACCAAGCGATGCAGGACATTCTCCATCATCTGGTAAACAACCCATTCGAGCAGTTCACACAGCGCGAGTTGGCGACGATCACGGGCGCGGACGTCTCGACCGTCTCTCGGTCGCTCGACCTCCTCGAACAACTCGGCGTACTGGTCGTTGAAGAGGGGAAACCAAGTCACATCAGTATGAAACAGGATCACCTCCAACGATCGGATCCTCTCTTCACCGTCCCACAAACGGAGTTCCGCGAACCGATTCAGGCCTTCCTCGACGAGTTACATACGCGAGTCGGGACCGGAGATCACGTAACCGAAATCGTGGGGGTTGTACTCTTTGGCAGCGTCGCACGCGGCACTGCGGATCGAAGCAGCGACATCGACCTCCTCGTCATCATCGACGGGGATGGGACATACGCTCGGCGAGTGGGCTCAAAGACCGCTCGGGCGATAGAGGGCCGCTCGTTCGAGGGAGATCGATACGAATTCGAGGTTCTCATTGAGACACCTGACTCGGCCACGTCTCACGGCCACGACCTCGGAGAGATCTTCGACGAAGGGATCATCCTCGAACGGTCTGATGCGCTCGCTGATATTGAACGGGCCGTGTATGCGGACGGACAAGAGGATGATTCCTGATGCCGATCACGTTCGACGACGTCGAGCCAGAACTCTCCGATGCGGAAGACGCCTTCCGATATGGATCACAAGATGCCGAAGCTGGACTTGACGTCTCCGATGCAAGCTTTGTCCAACTCCGGAAGGCATGCAGGTCTTTGTCCGGTGCCGACGTTCTCCTTGAAGATGGTTACTACACGCTGACGATCGAGGCAGCGTTCACGTCTATCGAGAAGAGTCTGCTCTTCTGGCTGATCGACGAGAGCCACCAAGATCCGGCGAACCCACCGCAATCACATACGACGGCGATTAATCGTAGTGCGGATGTCGGATTGATCAGCGAAGAGGTCGCAGAGCGACTGGACGACCTCTGGAAGGAAAATCGCGCTCAAACGTACTACCAAGATGGAATCGCGACACGTGAACGAGCAAGAGCGATGCTCGCGCTCGCAGATCGGGTCCACTCGCACGTTGTCAATCTAGCCGGAATCCGCCACGAGTGCATCTGCGATTGATAGCGCCTTCCGACTGGACTATTTAATCAACAGCCGAACTACCTGTTCTGCATTTGTTGGTTAAGAACCCCCCTGCTCGATGCTCTAGCGCAGTCAGAACCCGCTCTTGGGGCTGCATGCTCGGCGTCCTCACTCGTCGCGAGGAGAACGACGGAATCAACTGGAACACTACGAGCACGCACTCGACGGCGATGTGGACTCGTTCTGGAAACCCGTCAGACGATTGAGGGAGCCACACCCCTGTCTCGGCGAAAGCGTACGAAACGTACTGTCCATCTGCTGTATCCGTAGGGAGCATGCGAAACCTCCTGTCCGCATCTCAAGTGTTGGTCGGTCCCCTCACCGAGCCGTCTTGGACGGCGACTCGCTCCTGCCCCACGTCCGCGCCACCGTCGAGGAGTGCAATGTTGTGCTCCTTGGCGAACGAGTGAGGCTGGTCACTGACGGCGCGGCGCCTCCCCAAACGCGTCGTCGTCGCGGCCGGTCTGGAGGTACTCGATGACGCCCGTCGTCGACTCGTCCATCGCGTCCCAGTCGGCATCGCGAGGTTGGGATACTCGTATGGCCCGTGAGACCGGTGAGAGTACGCCGCCGACGTCGCCCCGTGGGCGCGTCGTGCTCGCGCGTCCCGGTTGGAGGGCCGCGTAGTCCGAACTCGTCTTGTTTGATCTGGTGCTCGGCGTGGGCGTCGCGTATCGACGGCTAGCTTCCTGCCCGGTCTGGACTGTGGCTACGTGGCGCGTGCGTCTCTGACGGCTTCTTCGAGCGCGGCGCCGACCTCGCGGGTTTCCACGGGGACGACGAGAATGACGGGTTCGTGGAAGTCCGCGAACGAAATCTCGTCGAGGGGGCGCACGTGCGTGTAGTCGTGCTGGAGCGTTCCATCGACCCCGATATCGATCGCGAGGCAGGTCGCGCGGCCGGTGTCGGCCTCCCCGCGCCGTCGAGCGGCACGTACGGAACTGATGATGTCGTTTCGGACGTGCGAGGTGCCGCTGGCGAGCGTCTGCTGCAGCGCACGGAGCACCCGCGTCGCGGTTTCGTCATCGTCGTGAAGGATGGAGACGCCAGCCATACGGAACGATTCGTCCGCGATCAGTGAAAAACGCTCGGCGGTCGCGACTGTCGTCCGTTGAGTACTGCGCCACTCCATAACACACCGCCTGGGAGCTCGCCGTTCGCCACACCGAGCGCACGACGGATCTGCGGCCCCACTCAATCAGCAATCCGAACACCCTCGCCTTAGATATATCTCGTCTATACACAAGATATATCGTCTAGTAGCGACGATAGCTGTATATGAGCGAGGAGTCCCCGGGGGCCGCTCCGTCGTCCGGAGTTGATGGTGAGGCACGGAGTCGCTGGACCGACGAGCGGACCACCTTCCAACGTGTCTACGATATCGTCACGACACTCTCTACCTACGAGACCGTGAGCGAGATTGCGGAGCAGGCGTCGTGTTCGACGGACGGTGCCCGTGATGCACTCTCGCAGCTCGACGAGATGGGGATCGTCGAGACACGCGGGAGCCGCCCTGTCGAGTATCGCCGCAACGAGGCGTACTTTCGCTGGAAGCGTATCGAGGATCTCGCTCGAGACTACACCCCGAGCGAACTCCGCGCCCAAATCGACGACCTCATCCAGGAAGACGACACGCTCCAAGAGCGGTTCGACGCGCCGAGTCCTGACGCCGTCTCTCCCCACGAGTTCGAGGACGTCGACCACGAGACGATCCACGACCGCTGGGACGCGCTGAGTCGGTGGCGGAGTATCCGCCACGACATCGAGGTCCTCCAGCAGGCCGCCCACCGCGCTGAACAACGCCGAGACACCAGCGACACCGCCTCTCCCTGACCCCCGATCTCGATGCCGCCAACGCCAGACGGGGATGATCAGACTCCGCAGGGCCGTCTCGACGCGACGACGCTTCGAACACTCGGTCGCCGCGCAGTGACACATCCTCTCGTTGCGGCGTGGTCCTTCGAACCGACCGCCATCTCACCTCGATTTCTCGAGATTGAACTCGACGCCGACGCCTACCCTGTGGACGTCGACGCTGTCCGGCTCGAACTCCATTGGTTTACGACTGACGACTACTACGTCCACTACATCGAGACGCGCGATACCGAGTACTACCAGTGTCGGTGGGACCGCCATCCGAAGACGGACGCGCCCCGAAGCCATTTCCACCTGCCGCCGAACGCTGGGACCGCTATCGAATCTCCACTCGGGACACACGCACTCGAGGTTCTCTTCACGATCCTCGATTGGGTGAGCGAGCGTGTCTCCGAACTCCACGAGAGCTGAAGCGTGTTCCAAAGGCTCGATACCCTGGGCCTGCAGAGGACCGTTCGCCGTCGTAGACGAGCGTCGAGATCGAGAAGGACTACTGCTGGTTGAGAAGTACTTCGGATACGGCAATCCCGTCTCGATCGCTGGTCGTGGTCTCGATGGCGTGTTCGAGGCGCGCGACGTCGCGTGCGAGACGCTCAATGTCTGTCTCGTCGCGCGTCTCACTCGCGTCGCCTCCGGTGGGCGTGTAGACGTCGGTGGTGATGCGGCAGGCGCGTTCGATGGTCGCGTCGCCGTAGGCTCTTCCGTCGGAGTAGTGTGGGTCGTCCCATTTCGCGCGGTAGAGCTCGGAGTCGCGGAAGAGGCGGTCCATCGTGGTGCTGGGCCGAGTACATGGGCGATCCGGACTGGTTCTCGGACTCCGTCTGAGGGGGTCCGTCGAAAGCTAGTTGTCGCTGTATGCAGTCCGTATACATATGAGCACGTCCATCCGGGTGTCGGACGACACGAAACGGAAGCTGGAGAGCCTGAAGCGGGACGATGAGACGTTTGACGAACTTCTCGAACGCCTCGTGGAGAGCGAGAAGCCCCATCGACATTGGGGCGTGGAGCGAGGAGAAGGCTGACCGCGCGCGGGCGTCGGTGAAGCGCTCTCGGGAGAGCTTCGAGCGGTGACGTTCCTCGATTCCTCGGTCATCATCGACATGCTCGAGGGCGTGCCCGATGTCGTTGAGTACGTCGAGAGCCGGGGGCAGCCCTACCTCACATCCGCCATCTGCGTCTTCGAGGTTGTGAACGGAGAGGTCGGCGCCGGAACCACCGACGTTGTCGCGGTCCGGCAGGACTTCGGTGGCGTTCGCTCCCTCGACCTCACCGAACAAATCGCCTTGGAGGCGGGGCGGATGCAAGACCAGCTGATGGACAACGGCGAACGGGTGGCCGCGCGCGATCTCCTCATCGCGGCCACCGCGCGGTCTACCGGTGACGAACTCATCGTCTCGGATGGCGATTTCGAGACGCAGCTTCTCACGGACCTGCTGGACGTCACAAACCTCCGTGAGGACGACTGACGTCCGACCTCGCTTCGTCAGCGGAGGGGGTTCCCTTGTTCGACTCTGCGCTCTCTGTGTACCGGTCGACCGCACCGGGAGCCACCTGAAGTGCCGCTGAGAGGCTCCGCACGGCGACGAGATCCGTGTCGTCGCGGTGCCGATGCATGGCGAAATCCCGACCGGGACGTTCTACTCGAGTGTGGACCAGTGCGGTGCGGAGGACTTTCACGCGTGGTGCGCGTGGATCGACGAATACTGCTGAATACGGCACTCCGAGACATCGTCGAGTACCTCAGTGGGATCGCCGGACGCGATGTCGATCTTCCACGTGTGGGGGACGATTTAACCAACAGCCGGACTAGCTGGCCCGTGTTTGTTGGTTAAGACTACTTCCGATCGATGCTCTAGCGCATTCAGGACCATTCCTCAGACCTGCTCGGATTTCCCACTCGCCACGACGAGAACGAGGGGCTGAGTGGTGGGCAACAGTAGAGTACGCACTCGACGGCGATGTGGACCTCGTTCTGGAGACGCGTCGAGCGATCGAGGGCGCGGACGCCCGCTAACCATTACAGGAAAAGCATACGAAACGTACTGTCCGTCCCTCGCGTACTGGTCGTGTTCTCCGTCGAGTCGTCGCGGACGGCGACTCGCCCCTGCCCGGCGTCCGCGTCACCGCACGGGAGTGCGATGTGGTGCTCCCCGGCGAACGGGTGCGGCTGGTCACTGACGGCACGGCGTCTCCCCGGGCTGATCGACGGCGACGACGATGCGTCGTTCCCGCTGGCGAGCTCGGAGCACGCGGCGGCGCCGCTATCGAGATATCGTGTTCGCCACGGCCGCCTGCTCTGCGACGTCGAGCACGAGGCGTTCGGTGTTCGGGGTCGTGTCGTCGCTCGTCGCCCCCACATCCGGAACGGGCGACTCGTGAGTGCGGCTGAACAAGGTTCACATTGCTTGCGTACCCATACACAAACACAAGACTCTGCCGTCGAAGAATATCGGCCTCCGCGAGGACGTCTACGACCGCCTCAAGGCGCACAAGCGCGGCGACGAGAGTTTCAGCGAGACGCTGGAGCGCCTCCTCGATGACGTCGACGGCGATTGGCGAACCCATATTGGCTTCCTCAGTGGGGCGGACGCCGAGGAACTCGAAGCCGAGGTCGAACGTGGCCTCGATGAACTCGACGACTCGATGGCTGGTCTTGGCGACCGAATCGACACCGCCTTCGCCGACGGCGAGGAGGACACGTCACTGACCCACATAGATACTCCATATGCATAATACTCCGATCTACTGCCGACTTCTATGTGTTTGTAGTCCGTAGATTCATAATTCCTCGGTGCGTCCTTTCGATACGTGCATGCAGGAAACCGAACTGGAAGACTCAGCTCCGGGCACACTCGTCTCCTACGGGAGGCAGTCCTACTACAAGCCCGACCCACTTCCTCCGTCTCGATCACTCGACCTCGACGCATCCTTCTACGAGACGCTCGCTGACGCGACGTTCTGGTTGGGGCAGCTGAGTGGCATCAGTCGCGAACTCGACTTCCCACCGGTGCTCTATACGTCACTCTTGCGCAAGGAAGCGATGGAGTCCGCGGAGATCGAGGGCGCAGACGTCGACTATAACGCACTGTACGGTCTCGAAACGCGAACACTCGACGACGCGACCGGTGAATCCACAGCGGACGAGCGGGCACTTGCGGACACGAAGGATACCCAAGAAGTGTTGAACTACGAAGCAGCGATACTCGACGGGATCGACGCCCTCGACGACGACGCCGAGATTACCGTTGAATTGCTCCATCAACTCCACGAGACTCTCTTGACGGGCGTCCCCGACGCTCGCGTCGACACCGACACCATCGGTGCATACAAGACGATTCCGAATCATCTGGGTGACTTCCTCCCACCGGTACCGGGTGCTGTTGGTGGATTGATGGACGCGCTCATCACCTACTACCGGACGGGCGGTCGCTACCACCCGCTCGTGGATATCGGGCTCTTTCACTATCAGTTCGAGACGATCCATCCCTATGGCGATGGGAACGGTCGCCTCGGTCGCCTCCTCATCACGCTCCAACTCTACGATCACGGGTATCTAGAGCGCCCGAATCTCTACCTGAGTGAGTACTTCAATCGGAATAAGGCGATGTACGTCGATCGGATGAATGCCGTTCGGACGCGTGGGGACTGGGAGGCATGGCTCTCCTTCTTCGTGCGTGGCATCGCCCGACAAGCACACGAATCGGTCAAGCGAACACTCGCTCTCGACGACCTCCGCCGAACATACGAGGAAGAGTATGGGGGTGTCGCATACACGAAGCACCGACTCGCCTGCACACTCTTCGAGCAGCCGTACCTCACGACGAAGACCGTCATGCAACGCTTCGACGTCGAGCAATCCACCGCCTATCGGGCGATCACCGCGCTCGAAGATGCCGGCGTCCTCGAGGAAGTTCCCGGGGGCGGCCGCCGACAGGAGTATCGCGCTCGCGAGATCTTCGACATCCTCGAACAACCACCGCAAACGTACTAGGCAAGTCGCTCGCGACGCCAGTGCGGTCAACACCCGCGAATACGTCCGATCGCCGGCTACCTGCTAATCGGATGGTACGTTGACGCCAGCAATTCACTCAGATATTTGCTGGAGAGAACCTATATCTGTGTGCAGTTCGTAGCGTCGCGTATGAGCGAGTTCGATCCGGCACCGGACACCGCGAGTACTGAGACGTCGTGGCCGGAGGGGATGGATACGTTCGACCGCGTGTACGACGTCGTCCTCGGACTCTCGGAGTTGACGGACTATCACGCGATCGCGGACACCGCGTCGTGTTCGGTGAACGCGGCGAAGAAGCACCTCGACCGGCTCGCCGAGATGGGGGTCGCTCGCGCGGATACGGAGGCTCGGCCGGCGCGCTACGCGCGCGACGAGGGCTATCTCGAGTTTCGGGAGGCGAGTCGGATCGCCGCTGACCTCTCGGTCGAGGAGATCGTCGAACGCGTTGAGCGTCTGGAGGCCGAGCGTAACTCGTACGAGGACCGATTCGGGACGACGGACCCATCGAGTGTCGACGTCTTCGCGGGCGACCACGAGACGGCCCACAAACGGATGACCGCGGTGAGCGACTGGCGGGCGACGATCCGCGATATCCGCCTCCACGAGCTCGCGCGACAGCTTGCCCAACACGGCGGCCACCTCGTCCACGCCTAATGGGCGATCGCGAGTCGACGGGGCCACCCGACCGACAGACACTCCGCCTCCTCGAACGCCACCTCTCGAGAGATGCCCGCATCGAGACGACGAGGTTCGACCCGGACACGTACGAACCCCGCCTCCTGCGCGCGCACTTCGATGCTGCACGGTGGCCGACAGGTGTCGAGGTCGTTCGACTTGACGTTCGGTGGTTCGAGACGCGGGATTTCTCGTTCCACTACCTCGAATCGGGCGCGAACGAGTGGGAGTGTCGCTGGGATCGCCATCCGAACGACCACAATACGCGTGTCCATTTTCACCCGCCACCCGGTGTCGGGGATGCTGTCGACCTCGCGCTGTCGTCCCTGCATCCGCTCGACGTGCTCTCGACCGTCCGCACCGCAATCACGCAACGCCTCGACGACCATTGGACGACCGACTGAGGGCCAACCCCGTCTCCTGTGACGAGCGTGTCTGGACTCCCGTCGCCGACGGCTTCCGTCGACGCGGTTGGACGGTTCGAACAGCACGCGACGAAGGCACACTCGGTGACCCGGACTGCGAGTACCTCTACTACGCGACCGAGAACGAATGGGTTCTCGCCACCTTCGACGACGACTTCTTCTCACTCGTCAAAGGGCGGAGAACTCCCGCATTCGGGCCTGATCTACGCTTTTGGGCAGTGAGGGAACAACACTCCAAGCGGGTGACCAGCGGGGACCGATGGCGACGACTAGGGTCACCGATGCCCGACGATATCTGCAGGCGTGACCAGCGAGAGGTCGTCGCGCTCGTCAGGAGTCTGGCGCAGGCTCTCGGAGAACCCCCGACGACAGAAACAGCAGTAGTGGTTGTTGCCCTCCCTACCTTCGGGGACGTCCAGTCGACCTCCACTGCGCTTGACGTCGGCGAGGTTCCCTTCGTGCATCTCGCGGGTCGTCTACGCACCTCCCCCGGCGACGAGCCACTCGGTCGTGATGTACGTTCTCAGGCGGACACTTGCTTCAAGATCTGCGGGGTGACGAGCAAGTCCAGGACCGCGATGGCGTAGGCGATGAGCTGCGTTGTGCCGTCGAGAAAGCTATACGCGACGAACGCTATCACGAGTGCGCCACTCAGACCGATCGCGTACCTGATTGCGGGGTTCGTGAATGGGTTCTGTTGGGCCACAAATACCGCTCTGGCTTGGGGGATTGTCAATCCTGAGCTTGTGTGGGCTGGAGGTGGTGTCGGTCTTCCCGACTGGAGTGACGGCGATTTCGCTGACGAGCGCAGTAGCGAATCTCTCTTCGCGTTCGACAGCGATTTCGGGATACTCGTTTTGGCGGATATTGACACGGTCGGCTTGTAGATGAACGCGGTGTTCGAGTCCGTCGAACTGTTTGGCGGCACGAGGGATGGACATCGCCATACCGAGATTTATGACGTCCTCGAAGACGAGTGATGTCGCGTAGGTAGTCGTGATACCTCTTCCCGGCGAACGGGGGTCGGCTGGTTCCTGACGGCGCGGCGTCTCTCCGAACGGGTCGGCGGCGACACCGATGTCCCCACGGGCGTGCACTAGTCGCGTTCCGAGTTATCGTCGTGGTCGGGAAGTTCGGCGCTCCACTCGCGATGCCGGTCGTCGTAATCCTCCTCGGACTGTTCGGCGACGGGGTCGAGGCCGGTCGCACTCGCGATGGGGGCAATCCTGAGTGCCCGATTCACGTGGACAGCGAGTGCCGTGCGATGTCGATAGTGTCCGTAGTGCTAGTGACGAGCCACGGTCGGAGTGATCGAGTGGGCTGAAGAGGGCCTGACCTGCGTCATATTTCGGACTGATCTGTCTGTTGCGGTGTTCGGTCGTGAATGGTCTCCAGCCTGTCGTCCTCTCTGAGGAGTTGCGCCGCAACGCATAAGCCATTATCTCGATAATGATTACTTGGATAATGACCTTCTATAATCGTGGCGCGGAACTCGAGGAACTCCGCACGGCACACGAGTCTCCGGACCACGAGTTTTACGTCGTGTATGGCCGCCGCCGCGTCGGCAAGACGGAGTTGCTCAAGGAGTTCTGCCGTGAGCGGCCACACCTCTATTTTCTTGCCGCCCAGGAAGCCGAAGACCGACAGCGTGAGAAGTTCGTCGAGCAGGTCGCGGCT
The DNA here is from genome assembly GCF_014647455.2 of Halarchaeum grantii. NCBI lineage: Archaea > Methanobacteriati > Methanobacteriota > Halobacteria > Halobacteriales > Halobacteriaceae > Halarchaeum > Halarchaeum grantii. The sequence continues at coordinate 44,075 of NZ_BMPF01000003.1, forward strand.
CACTTCGACGACCGCGTGCCACGCATCGAGGGATGGGATGAGGCGTTCGACTATCTCGCAGATCAGCTCGCTACCGAGCAAACGATCGTCGTCATCGACGAGTTCCCGTATCTCGTCGACGAGAACGACTCGCTCCCCTCGTACATCCAGTCGTTCGTCGACGAACATCTTCGGGATACCGATTCGATGCTCGTTCTCTGTGGATCCAGTATCAGTACGATGGAGCCCGAGGTCTTAGGTCACGAGAGTCCACTCTATGGGCGGCGCACCGGCCAACTCGACGTGCAGCCGTTCTCGTTCCGGAACGCCCGCGACGTCATCGCGTACGACCTAGCGGACGCGATTCGCTCGTACGCCGTGACCGGTGGGACGCCGATGTACCTCACGCTGTTCGACTACGCGGACTCACTCCCGGAGAACATTCGCGACCACATCCTGTCGCCAGCGGCGATCCTCTACAACGAACCGGAGTTCCTGTTACGCACCGAACTCCGCAATCCGGCCCGATACATGAGTATCCTGGAGGCCGTCGCGACGGGCCACACGACACCGAACGAGATTTCCGGCGCGACGGGAATCGATTCCGGCCCACTGTCGAAGTACTTGCAGACACTCCGGCGACTCCGGCTCCTCGATCGAACGGTTCCAGTCACCGCGTCGCCGAAGCAGTCGAAACGCTCCCGGTATCTCGTCGCCGATGAGTTCCTCCGTTTCTGGTTCCGATTCGTCGAACCGAATCGCTCCAGTATCGAGGAAGCCCCCCAGATCGTCTTGGACGGAACGATCGAACCCGGACTCCCCGATCACGTCGCGACGACGTTCGAGGATGTGTGTGTAGAGGCAACGTGGGAAGCGATTCGGCAAGACGAACTCGGCCCGTACGCGGATGTTGGGCGCTGGTGGTACGGTGAAGACGAAATCGATATCGTCGGCCTCGACCCGAACGACGATCGGATCCTGTTCGCTGAATGCAAGTGGACGAGTGAGCCTGTCGGGTATGGGTTAGTGGAGTCCCTTCGAGCGAAAGCCGATCGAGTGCGCTGGGGATCGGACACTCGGGATGAGGAGTTCGTGCTCTTCTCGAAGAGCGGGTTCGTCGACGGCCTCACCGAGGATCTCGATGACTCGTGGTCGCTGTTCAGCCTCGAGGAGTTAGACGACCTCCTCGTGTAGCGACTTCCGTGTCGTCGAGGAGACAGGACACGAGTCGTGACCGATGGGTCGAATCAGTATTGGTCATTCCCCGTCTCCTGACTCTGTCTCCTTGACGTCCGTCGACCGTCGCTGATCGCGGATGTCCTGAAGGATCGCCTCGAGCGTCTCGGTGTCGTCGATCTGTTCGAGTTCGTCGACGAGTTCGGTGAGTCGTTGCTGGTGGGCGACGGTTTCGGAGTCGCCGTGCTCGGTCTCGATCTCCGTCAGGGTGATGTGCCGGGCTTCACTCCATCCGCACGTCCAACATTGCCGGTGCAGAACCGCGCGTTCGCCGTCCTCGAGATCGACGATCGCGTCGCCGAGCTGTGTCGACGGTGGCCACCGTGGGCCGACCTCTCGGGAGACGTACGACCCGCTGCAGTCCGGACACTCCATACACCACACTCGCGCGGCGTACGCCTAAGTGTGACTGGATCGACCACACCGGACGCGTCCAGTCAGAGGCGACAGAAAGCACTTATACTGTCCTACGGTAGCGAACGAGCATGCGTTCGTACTCGGTGGTCGGAAAGCCACGGATTCGGTGACGCGGTCCGCACGACCACGCCCCCACAGGGCTCGTAGCGGGCTGTACCATCGGATCTGTGCTCCACACATGGATGACGCTGACCTCCTTCGACGCGAACTGCGTGCCGCACGTGAGGAACTCGTCCGCAAACGCGCTGACGCGGACGACCACGTCGCGACCACGAGCCAACTGCCGCTCATGCCCGAGCGTGACGACGAGTTCCTCCGACTCGCGCTCATGAGCATTGACAACCTCGAAACGCATATCGACCGCCTCGAACGCGACCTCGCAGACCTCGAAAACGGCATCGACCACCCCGACGACTAACCCCCATTCCCGATGAAGAGCTACCCCTCGATTCCGCGTGTCGCGACCGCCCCGGACGGCCTCCTCGAGGACGGCCACCTCTGGCTCGTCGAGAAGGTCGACGGCGCGAACTTCCGCTTTCAACTCCGGTCGTCGGGCGCGCTCCGCTTCGGCGATCGGAGCCACGTCTACGACGACGCGGACGCGATGCCGACGGCGTACGCACACGCCGTTCGACACGTTCGCGAGCACCTCGACCGCGATGCGCTCCGCCGAGCGGTCGCCGACGTCGAAGACGTCGTCTTCTTCGGCGAGGCGATGCATCACCACACGATCGACTACGACTGGGACCGAACGCCCTCCTTCCTCGGGTTCGACGTGTGGTCCGAAGCGGACGACGCGTTCCGGCCGCCAGACGCCGCCGAGCAGATCTACGAGCGACTCGGCCTCCAGCCCGTGAACGTCTTCGAACGCGAAGTGAACACCCGCGACTTCGACCCAGACGACTACGCCATCCCCACGTCGAAGTACCGCGATGGGCCCGCCGAGGGCGTCATCATCCGGGATAAGCAGGGCCGGCGGGCGAAACTCCTCCATCCCGACTATCGCGAGGTCGACGACACCGTCCCCGTCGACGCGTCCGCCGAAGAACTCGCGACGCGGTACGCGACCCGACGACGCTTCGAGAAACTCCACGCGAAACTCGACGACCACGACCAACCCGCCACCGTCGACACCCTCTACCAGCGGATGCTGGAGGACATCCTCCGTGAGGAACACAAACAACTCCGGCACGGCAGCGAGCCCGTCGACATGCAGGCGTTCCGCTCCACGATCGCCGCCCGCACCCGCGCCTACCTCGATCCCGACCAAACCCTCTGACCACCACCCACCACACCGATGAAGGTCTATCCGAAAATCCCGCGCTACGACCATCCCGTCGTCCCAGATGACTTCTTCGACGCGGACGACCTCGTCGTCGTCGAGAAGTTCGACGGAAGCGCCTTCCGCTTCACGCTCTACGACGAACGCTACGCCGACAGCTATCCGAATCCCGTCGTCGAGGCCGCGGACGGCGACGGGAGTCTCGTTTTCGGGACGCGCCGCTCGATCATGGGCTGTCACCGCGACCCGCTCACGGAGATCGACGGTGCGCTCCACCGTGCAGTCCGCTGTCTCCGCGACGGCGTCGATACGGACGCACTTCGAGAGCTGCACGACGAGTACGGGAGCCCGGTCGTCGTTTACGCGGAGAACCTCGTCTACTCGACGCTCGACTACGGCTACACCGACCGTGAGCTCCCGGCGCTCGTGGGCTTCGACGTCCTCCCGTTTGATCGGATCGAGACGTACACACCACCGGGAAGCCCGTACGCGGAGACCTTCGCGGGCTTCCTCGATACGCCGACGACGTGGCGAATCCTCGACCGGATCCGTCGTGAGGACATCCCCACCGAACACGCGCTCGTCCCGGCGACCATCCTCGACGACCACGCCACGATCGACCCAGACACGTACGACGTGCCACAGTCGTCTCTCAGCAACGGCGTCCACGCGGAAGGCGTCGTCGTGCGCAGCGACACCCAAGAGCGACGCGTCAAGATCGTCCGTGAGGCGTTCCACGAGCTGAACCGCGAACAGTTCGGCCAGAACCCCAGCGAGGCTGAGACGGGCGCCGAATACCTCGTCGCGACCTACTGCACGCCCGCGCGGATCCGCAAAGAGGTGCGAACGATGGTCGTCGAGGACGGCCGCGAGTTCGGCCTCGACCTCGTCGACGACCTCTACCCGCGCGTCGTCGAGGACATCTGGGCCGAGAACTATCCCGAAATCATGCGCCTCGACAGAGCGATCGTTCCCGGCGAGGTGTATCCGCTCGCCGCGAAGCGCTGTGCCGCCGAACTCCGGAAGATGCAGACGAACGCCGAACTGAATGACACCGACCCGACGACGATCTGGCAGCACCTCACTGACAGATGACCGAGTATCCACGTGACGAGATCAGCGGACGCGGTGGTGACCCCGAGGCGATCAGCGACCGCTATCGCGAGCAGCAACCCGAGTCGATCTCCGTCTCGTGGCCGGACTTCGTCGAGACCGTCCGCAACGAGGACGACACGATCGAGTACATCGCCGCGATCCAGGACGCCCTCACCAGACTCGAGCGGCGCAAGCGCGAACGGGACACCACTATGCCCGTCTCGGCACGCTGGGAGACGGACGTCCAACAGCGCCTGATCGCGGCGTACGCGTTCGCGATTCCGACACGCGAGGCACTCGAGTATCTTCACGATCAGGGCCCACTTGTCGAGCTCGGTGCGTGGAAGGGATACTGGGCGTACGAACTCGATAACCGCGGCGTCGAGATCACCGCCTACGACGCCGATCCCGTCCTCAACCCGTGGTTCCCGGTCGAAACGGGTGATCAGGACGTCCTGCTCCAGTACGGTGAGGCCGAGACGCTCGTGCTCTGCTGGCCGCCGGTCGGTCCGATGGCATACGAGGCGCTCCTCCTCCACGATGGGGACGTCATCTACATCGGTGAACGACCGGGTGACGGGTTCAAGGCGTTCGCTGATATGCGGTTCTTCGACGTCCTCGACGCCCGCTACGAACACAGCACACAGATTGACCTGCCGAGCCATCCAGGTGCAAAGGACGACCTCCGTCGAACGTACGAGGAGGAGTATGGCGGTGTCGCGTACACGAAGCACCGACTCGCCTGCACACTCTTCGAGCAGCCGTACCTCACGACGAAGACCGTCATGCGACGCTTCGATGTCGAGCAATCCACCGCCTATCGGGCGATCACCGCGCTCGAAGACGCCGGCGTCCTTGAGGAGGTTCCCGGAGGCGGCCCCCGACAGGAGTATCGCGCTCGCGAGATCTTCGACATCCTCGAACAACCACCACAGACGTACTAAGTCGCGTCCCGCACTCAGCTCGCCGAGATGGTCGTCGTCTTCACCACACTCACGAGTCTCGGCGAACACGACACACACGTCAATCGCCTCCGACGCGCCCGGCGGGCTCCGCAAGACCCTCCAGAGATGTGGATTCGGGACGGGTGAGTGGGGCTGGTCGGAGTGAGGACTGGGGCGCTGGTGGTGGCGTCGATGGGGGGGTGTCGGGGTGTGAGCGGGATGGTGTGTGGGGACTGTTTCACCCCCGAATCGCGTCCAAAATCGGTCGCAGTCACTCGGCTTTCGACCCGGTGGCGGCCGGGGTCGCGGCGTCGACGTCACCGACTCCCGGCGTCGAGCCGGCCACCGTTGCGCACGTACTGTGGGTGCCCGGGACACCGCGAATCCGGCAGCCGTGGGCGGTGACACGCCACCGACGCCGACTCGGACGCCCACCTCACACGACGCCCGACCCATGCTCGGGCGCCCCCGGCCAGCCTTCACCGTCGCGGTGTCTGCGCTGCGCCGAGGCGATTTCCAACAGCACAGAGGAGACCCACCCGGGGTATTCGGGTCGAAGGCGGAGTAGACGATCCCCATCGTGTATCGCGAAAGGACCGACGTCGGTCCGCCACATCCGGTCGACCGCCCGATGGCTACTTGGTCAGGACGTAGGTGTCGAGAAGAGTGAATGCGATCGGAAGGAGAACGGAGGACGCCAGCCGGATGAGAATGGAGACGGAGAGCGGGTAGAGGCTCACCGACTGGTACTCGTGGAAATCGTCACGGAGCGTCCGGATTTTGAGCTGTGTCTCGAGCTCGGATAGCTCGCCACCCGCAGACTCCACGGCGGACTGGTTTCTGAGTGTCTGGATTTTCTCCCGCTTCTCCTGCAGGATCCGGTCGCGGACCTCCTGCGCCCGCCGGTTCACGTAGAGCGTCGGATAGACGAACGAGAGCACGATCACCCCGATGTAGGCGACGACCGCGACGTAGACGAGCGATTGGTAGCCGCCGCGAGCCGCGAGCGCGAATGCGAACGGCAGTGCGAGCGAGCCGATCGAGACCAGGAGCGTCGCGCGGATGGAGAAGTACCCGATCGTACTCAGCCCGCCGAGGCCGTCGTGATGGAGCGGATCGATCGTCAACTCGAGGGTTCCCACAGCGCGGACACAGAGGATCGTCGTCAGCGCACCGTGGAGGCCGATTCCGGTGATGATCGACCACCACGCCGCGAAAATCAAGTAGACGAGCAACGCCGGGTCCAGAAGCCCGCTCACGCCGATGGACTGGAAGAAGTCGATATTCGCGATCACGACGCTTTCGATGAGGAGCAGCCAGGGGACGATCAGGTACCCGTAGCGGGTCGCGAAGAACCGTTCGTACTCGTTGGTGGTCGTGATGAGCGCGTCGTCGTCCACGACGACGTCTGCGACTTCGGTAATGAACGTCGGAAATATGTGTTCGTCGTAGTGCCAGATGAGAACCGGCCCGATGGCCGCGATCGTCGCGACGAGCGTTTGCATCACGAGTACCTGGAGGCTGTGTGACCCGTCTGCCAAAATGAAGAACAGCGCTGTCAGGAGATAGGGGATGAGGCCGATGGTCAGGAGTGCAGAGAGCGGTGTGCTGAAGGGGAGCCTCGATCCGGTAGCTTCGACGAGGGTTGTCATCCAAATCGAGTGATCAGCGTACTCCTCGTGATCTGTCATGTGTGGCGTGGTTGTATGGTTGAGAGACCCCCGCATAATAGTTTGCAGCCACCGCACGTCGGAGCGGAGCGGCCAGTACTGGCCACGAGACCCCATCGTGTCGAGCTGAGCCACGCGACTTCACTGAACGAGCGGGTGTGCTGAACCGCGTGATCGCTGTCGCGGTTTAACGCCCCTGCTGAGCGTGGGGTGACATGATCAGGTGCTCGTCGTCGCGGTCGCTTCGAGCTCTTCGACTTCGGTTCGGAGGTCCTCGAACAGCTCCTCGGCCTGATCGTCGTCGTAGTCGGTGTGATACTCCTTCGGGACTCCCTGCTTGGCGAGATTGACGTGGCGGTCCGGCGTCACGTCGTGGTTTTCGAGGCTCTTCCGGGCACACTCCAGCGGGCAGCCATCGATGACGAGCATCGGTCGGTCCGACGTGGCCGTGTTGACCAGCGGCCCGACGCCACCGCCGACGCCGGCGATACAGGACATTTCGGCGTGACGCTCCCGGTCGAGTCTGACCGCGAGGTCGTTGGCCATCTGGGCCGCGCTCGAACACCCTGAACAGGAGTAGACCAGCGGCAGGTCGTCGTACTCGTTCGACATCACCTCGGCGTTCCGTGGCAGCCAACGAGAGAGTTGTCCCGAATCCGTTCGCCTCCGACCACACCGCCCTGGTAGGGCGGTTGGGCGGCCGAGGGGCGTCACCCGAGGTAGGTGTCGCGGAGCCACTCGACGGGGTCATGGCGGTGAGGCCGGGGGGTGTCGATGTGGAACGCGATGGGCGTGGTGGCACTCGAGTCGGTCTTCTCGACGCGACCGGCCCCTCCAATGGGTCGTTGAGCGCGGCGGGGACGTCGTGGCCAACGAGGTCGAGGCGGCGGTTCCCGTCGATCCCGTCGTGGGGGACGACCGTGATCACCGATGGCTCGGGGTCGGCGCCGTATTCGTGCTCGGAGTATTGCTGGGTGGCCTCGACGCCGAGAACGATTCCGAGACCGACGGTTCCACTCGCCGCTGCCAGTGTGACGCACCCAGCGGTAGCCCGTGAGAATGCTCACTCACTCTCGCTACGATAGCCGATGAATGTCCAGTGGGCGTGGTAGTCCGTGCCGTCGAGTGCATGAGTGACGTCGAGTTGGTACAGCGCGCGCTTGATCGCGCCCGTCTCGTCTTCCTCGAACAGGATGACTTCCGCTTCGTGGCGAGTGCGTTCGATGATGCGGTATCGCTCGACGGCGTCCCTGTCTGCGATTTCATCGTCGAGGATATCCTCGATCGGGGGGCGAGGGTCCTTCGCTCCGTCATCTGTTCCCATGCCAGATTACATTAGACCGTATGCCCATGATATTTTCCAATACCCAAATTAACGCACCCGAATACTCCTTCTCAAGGAATCGTATTTATACACCTAATTCAGATAGATAACTTGCACCGATAGGTATTTGTTTCGGCTCTTAGTACGAGCGGGGCATGCAGGAGTCCTCTGCGACGATCGGCCGGGATCTCGGCCGAATCTTTCAGGCGTTCTCCGTGATGCCGCTGCTGTCGCTCCCGGTCGCCCTCGTCTGGAACGAGCTCTACGCAGTTCCTGCATTACTGGTGTCGGCGGTCCTCCCGCTCGGGGTCGGAACCGCACTCGCCCGTCGGTTCGCCGGCGCTGCCGAGCCGGGCAAGCTCCACGGGATGATGATCGCGGCGAGCGGGTGGTTCCTCGTCGCCGTCTTCGGCGCACTGCCGTTCCTCCTCGTCGCGTGGACGCAGCGGTTCGCGCTCTTCGGCGCGCCGCTCCTCTCGGAGACGACGGCGGCACACCTCTCCGCGCTGAACGCGGTCTTCGAGAGTCTCAGCGGCTTCACCGGGACGGGACTCACGATGAGCGTGAACGAGTCCGAACTCCCGCACACGCTCCAGTGGTGGCGGTCGTTCATCGAATGGATCGGCGGCGTGGGCGTCATCGTCCTGACGACGGCGATCCTCGCCCGTCCGGGAAGTGGGAGTCTCACCCTCTACGAGAGCGAGGCGCGCTCGGAGAAGATCCACCCGAGCATCGTGTCGACGGTCCGCACCATCTGGTGGATCTTCCTCCTCTTCACCGTCTTCGCCATCCTGGTGTTGTGGCTGGCGGGGATGCCGATGTGGGACGCGGTCAACCACGCGATGACCGGGCTCGCCACCGGCGGGTTCTCCATCACGGACGGCTCGATCGCGACCTACGACAGCCCCCTCATCGACTTCGCACTGCTTCCGATTATGGTGCTCGGGAGCATCGCGTTCCCCGTCCACTATCTTGTCCTCCGTGGTGATCTCTCCCAGCTGTACGAGGACCTCCAGACGCGCTGGGTGTTCGGTTTCTTCGGACTCCTGTCGGCGTTCCTCGTCGCCATCATCTACAGCCAAGGCGTCTATCAGTCGACGGAGACGATCACCTTCCTCGGCACCACGCTCACCGGGAACGCCGCCGCGCTCTTCCAGTCCGTCCGGTACGGCGTCTTCCAGTTCGTCTCGGCGGCGTCCTGTACGGGCTTCCAGACGGCCAACTCGCTCGGAACGGAGTGGTCGATGGCTGCCCAGATGACGGTATCCATCGGGATGGTGGTCGGCGCGGCCGCCGGGTCGACCGTCGGCGGCATCAAACTCGTCCGGTTCGCCACGCTCACGAAGGGGACCGCCTACCGCATCCGGAACGTCTTCCTGCCGCAGTCCGCCGTGACACACTTCGAACTCGGCGGCCGGAAACTCGACGACCAAGAGGCCGCCCGGGAGTTCGAGGAGGCCGCCATCATCACGTTCCTCTGGGTCGTCTTCCTCGCCATCAGTGCGTTCGTCCTCATGCTCACCGTCGACTCGTCGTTCACGCTGCCGAACGTCCTCTTCGAGGTGGCGAGCGCACAGGGGAACGTCGGGCTCTCGGCGGGCATCACCGGGCCGGAGATGCCGACGCCCGCGAAGGTGATCTTCCTGTTCAACATGTGGATCGGGCGCCTCGAGATCATCCCCGTGCTCGTCTTACTCCGTGGGCTCCTCTATCGTGAGGGTGTCTTCCAATGAACCTCAGCAACTGGCCGGTCATCCGGCAGCTCCGCGAGTTCGGCGGTGACGACGCCATCGTGGACGCGCTCATCGTCGTCGGTCTCGCACTCGTCATCGCGGGCGCGCTTGTCGGTCGTCACCCGGCCGTCGTCGGCGCCGCAACGCTCTACGTCGTCGCCGTCGCAGTCTACCCCGTCTATCGAGCGCTGCGACGACGCACGCAGAACCGTCCGTAACCCACTCACCATCACACAACCATGTACGTCATCATCGTCGGCGCGGGCAACATCGGCTCGCAAGTCCTCGAACTGGCCGAACAGACACAGAACGAAGTCGTCGTCATCGAACGCGATCCGGACGTCGCCGACCGCACCGGTCGCAAACACGATTGTCTCGTCATCAACGCGGACGCGACGGAGAAGGAGACGCTCGAAGACGCGGGTGCCGCACGGGCCGACGCCATCATCTGCACGACCGACGAGGACGCCACCAACATCATGTGTCTCCTCCTCGCGAAGGAGTTCGAGATCCCCTCCCTCGTCACCGTCGTCCAGAACCCCGAGCACATGAACGTCTTCCGCCAGATCGGCGCGAACGTCCTCGAGAACCCCCAGCGTCTCATCGCCGAATACCTCTTTCGCGCCGTCCAACGCCCCGCTATCAAGGACTTCATGTCTCTCGCCGGGGGCGCCGAGGTGTTCGAAGTCACGGTCACCGAGACCGCTCCCATCGCCGGGAAGTCCCTCCACGGAGCCGACGAAGCCGACCTCATTCCGGAAGACGTCCTCGTCGTCGCCGTCGAGCGCGGTGAGACCGTCGTCACACCCCGTGGCGGGACCGTCGTCGAGGCCGGCGACCTCCTCACGGTCTTCTCACGGGAGGGCGCGACAGACGACATCCTGCGGGCGTTCGCAGGGACGGATACCGACCAGTGAGACGGGCTCCGACGAGACGATGAGGGCCGAGAGACCGCACGGCGGCCGAGGCCCTCGTCCGGACGCGGGGACGCACACCGACGTCGCCGGACGGTGTGTGTCGTGAGAGCCCTCGTGCGGCTGTGGAAACGGGGCGTCCGACTCGGCGACGACGGGTTCTACGAGTGTCGTCACTGTGGAACCGTCGTCGAGTCCGCGAGCGAGACGTGTCCGGTCTGCTGTTCCGAGGAGATCGCGAGAATCGACCTCCGCTAGGTCGCTACGAGACGCTCAGGCGTCGGCCTCGAACGGCTCGATGGCGACGCCCTCCGTGCTGTAGCGTGAGAAGATGGTGACGAGATCGTCGGCTCGGATCTCGGTGAACCCACGCGGGGTGATGATCTCGTCGTCGCGCTCGATGGCGATGACGAGTAGGTCCTCGTCGAGGAGGCCGGATTCGTTCGCCTCGGAGAGCGTGAGGCCGGCGATCGGTGAGTTCTCGTCGACCGTGAGCTCGATCACCTCGGCCCCTCCGGTGAGGCTGAGGAAGTCCCGCATCGGCGAGTTTCGCGGTCCGTCGCCCGGTCCGAAGTGGTCGAGTGGCACCGTCTCCTCCATGTGGACGATGTGTTCGTCCTCGATGTCGAGCCCGAGGTCGGCGAGTCGCCGCGAGATGACGGTCAGCTCGTCGGAGTTCGCGCCGATCGCGGTGACGTGGAGGTTCCGTCGGCCGGCGAGGAGTTCGCGGACGTTGACGACGCCCGGGATGTTCGACACTTTCTTCGCTTGTTTCTCGCGGTCGGCGACCGGCGCGGTGCAGATGAAGAGGTTCTGCATCCAGTTCTCGCCCCGCTCGTAGTTGATGGCCGCGTGATAGCCAGTGATAACGCCTCGTTCTTCGAGCTGCTCGATACGGTTCCGAATCGTCGCGCCCGAGACGTTCACCTCGTCGGCGATCATCGGTGCGGACGTGTTCCGTGCGTCCTCGACGAGGCGATAGAGGATACGCCGATCGACTTCGTCCAACCGCTCCATACCGACAGTACGAGCCCCGAAGCTAACAGTCTTCGCATACCACCTCGGGGGTTCGTCTGGCACGGCTCGGTCACGTCGAGGCGTTCGCACCGTCGGACGACCCGTCCCGTGTTGCCAATCAACGCACTTTTCGAACCGAAATTATACGCGTCTTCTGTGCGTTATACACCACTATCGACTGTTTTTATATGGTGTGGGCGAAACGTCCGCATATGAGTACGTCGAGGCTCGGCCCGATGGGCTATCGACCAGCCCCGGTCGGTGAAGCCCGTCTCGGGAAGGCCCACGAACGGATTCGTGCTCTCACGCATCGAATAGACGCCGGGACCTACTCGGCTTCTCGCTGTCCGGGCGGCCAAACCGGACCGGCCTCTCGACCGGGTGATCGCACGTGAGCGACGCGGACTCCGGAGGGGCGACCACGGAGCTCTCGCGGGACATGAGCCTCTTCGACATCACCTTCATCGGCGTCGGCGCGATGATCGGTGCCGGCGTCTTCGCCCTCACGGGCTTCGCTGCGGGTATCGCCGGCCCCGCCCTCACCATCGCGTTCATCATCAACGGCTTCGTCGCGCTCTTCACCGCCGTGAGCTACGCCGAACTCGGCGCGGCGTTCCCCGAGGCCGGCGGCGGCTACCTCTGGGTGAAAGAGGCCCTTCGGGACCCGAACGGCTTCTACGCCGGCTGGATGAGCTGGTTCGCCCACGCCGTCGCCTGCTCGCTCTACGCGGTGACGTTCGGGACGTTCTTCACCGTCCTCGCCGTCTACGCCATCCCCGGTCTCTCCAACCACTTCGTCCTCTTCGGCGTCCTCTCCCAACACTGGACGGAGAAGCTCATCGCCGTCCTCGTCGTCATCGCGTTCGCCTACATCAACTATCGCGGCGCCGAAGAGACCGGGAAAGCCGGCGTCGTCGTCACGGGACTCAAACTCCTCATCCTCGGCATCTTCATCGTCTTCGGTGTGCGCGCCACCCTCACCGCCCCGCAGTGGGCGGGGAAGTTCCTCTCCAGTCCCATGTTCGCCCCGAACGGCGTCTTCGGGATCATCGGCGCGATGGGCTTCACCTACATCGCCTTCGAGGGCTACGAGATCATCGTCCAGTCCGGCGAGGAGGTCGTCGACCCCGGGACGAACATCCCGAAAGCCGTCTTCTACTCGCTCGCCATCGTCATCCCCATCTACGTCCTTGTCGCCTTCGTCTCGATCGGCGGCATCACCGTCAACCAGCACATTCTCGACCTCGCGGGTGTCGCGGGCACGCCCGCTGACTGGACGACGTGGCAGATCCTCGGCGAGCTCGGCGAACTCGGCATCATCCGCGCGGCCGGCCAGTTCGTCCCCTACGGCGTCCCGCTCCTCCTCTTCGCCGGGCTCGCCGCCACGGTCTCCGCGCTCAACGCGACCGTCTACTCCTCCTCGCGCGTCTCCTTCGCGATGGGCCGCGACCGCGTCCTCCCGCCCGTCTTCGACAACGTCCACCCGGAGAAACGTACGCCCCACATCGCAATCGCCATCTCCGCGGTGATCATCGTCGTCATGGCCATCGCCCTCCCGATCGAGTCCGTCGCCGCTGCGGCGGACATCATGTTCATCCTGCTGTTCGTGCAGGTGAACTGGACGCTCATCCGGATGCGCAAGACACACCCCGACCTCCCGCGGACCTACGAAGTCCCCTACATGCCGTGGCCGCCGCTCATCGGCATCGTCCTCCAGTTCCTCCTCACGCCCTTCCTCGTCTACGAACTCGGCCTCCAGGCCATCGGCATCGGCACGAGCAACGAGGGGTTGATCGCGCTCGTCACGACCATCGTCTGGATGGGGCTCGGTCTCGTCGTCTACTACGGCTACTCGCAGGCAAAGGAAGAAGAGCAACTCGAAGAGGAGACCCCGACCGTCGTCGTCGAGCAGGAACCCGCCGACCGGGAGTACCAGATCGTCGTCCCGGTCGCCAATCCGGAGACCGCCGATCAGCTCATGCACACCGCCATCGACATGGCGCGTGAGAACGACGGCGAGATCCTCGCGCTCAGCGTCGTCACCGTCCCCCAGCAAACCCCGCTCGAGGAGGGTCGCGAGTTCGTCGATGACGAGCGCGAACTGTTGGCCCAGACGATGGAGATCGCCGAGGACGCGGACGTCCCGGTCAGCGGCACGATCAAGATCGGCCACGAGGTATCCACGGCGATCCTGAACACCATCGAACAACACGGCAGCGACGCCGTCATCCTCGGCTGGCGCGGGCGCTCTCGACGCCGTGACTTCGTTCTCGGGAGTAACGTCGACGACGTCGTCACGGGCGCGAAGTGCGACGTCCTCGTCGAGCGCATCGACGAGACGATCCAAGACGTCGAGCGGGTCCTCGTGCCGACCGCCGGTGGTCCGCACGCCGAGCTCGCAGCCGAAGTCGCACAGGCGATCTCACACACCACGCACGCACACGTCGACGTCGCCCACGTGGTCGAACCCGGTGGCTCGGAGGCTGACCACGCGGACGCGGAAGAGCTCGTGGACACGCTCGCATCGACGCTCGCCGACGACGTCGAGGTCGGAACGCGCGTTCTCGAAGGCGACGTCGTGGACGCAATCGTGGACGCGTCGGGAGAGTACGACGTGACCGTGATCGGGTCGTCACGAGAAGGCCTCCTCCAACAACTCGTCTTCGGGGCCGTTCCCGAAGCCGTCGGCGAACGTGCGAAGGGCACGGTCATCATGGTCAAGCGCCACGGGACGTTCCGCTCGTGGCTCTCACGGTGGTTCACCTGGACGTAGCGCGACGTCGCGTCCACCGGCACCGTATTCGAACGCGCGTGCGCGACGGCTGCGGGCGGGCTCCGGACGGCCGTGTCGCTCCCGTCGCCCTAGGCGTGTCGCTCGTAGGCTTCGACGAGTCGACTCCCGAAGCCGCGTTCGCGCTCGAGGTCGTCGACCTCGCTGCGGAGCGCGCGCTGTGCCGCGCCGATGGCGGATTCGGGGACGTCCTCGATGCTCGCGACGTCGTCGAGGTCCTCGCGGTGGACGACCGACCAGCCGCCGTCGGGGTCGAAGGCGACGCCGCGAACGCCCCGGTTCGTGATGAAGGCGGCGGCGACGACGAGCGTCCCGTCGACGGCGTCGAACTCGAAGCGCTCGACGGGGCGAACGGTGACGAACGCGTCCGAGTCGCCGAGCGCCGCGACTTCCCGCGCCGTTAGCGGCCGCGACGGCAGTGAGGAGAGATCCATACGCCTCCTCCGTGTTCGAGTGCCCTCGGCCTTTCGGATGCGCGGCGACGCCGCGCGTCGTCGCCCGGCGACCATGAACGCGATGAAGCCGCGGCCGTAGCCGCGCTGATACGTCCGCTTCGCGAACGCGAGCCGCGACCGGGTCGGTGTAGGCGCTTCGCCGACCGAGGACGTTCGAGAAGCCGGTGGCGACGCCCGCGAAGGCGAGCGCGTCCGGGCCAGCGACGTCGTCCGCTTGGTTCCCGTACCCGGCTTCGCACCGCACAGTCGCGGCGACGCCGGGACGTCCGGCGTGTTCTGACTCGTGGCCGCATTCGGAGACCAGTCTACCCGACACACTGTGTATCTAGATGATACTACGCCCGATGGAGACGGCGACCGGGCTGCATCGCGCGCCCTCGCGGCGCTTCTCGACTCGGGCGAGCCACCTCGAAGCCGCCACCCCCCTCCATTGTGCCGGTCGATCTCGGGCTCGGAGGATTCACCGACCGACAGTTCCTACCAGCGAAACACCGCACCTGTGCCCACCGGGATATTTATCCGGTGACGTTCTCCTATAAATATGAGCGGCACCTATTGGTCGCCTGGACTCAAAAACGTCAGAATACGCGACGATTTCTGGTCACCTCGTCTGAAGACGAACTCCTACATCTCCCTCGACCAGCAGTACGATCACCTCCAAGCGAACGGCTCCCTCGATAATTTCCGTCGCGTCGTCGGCGAGGCCGGTGGCGACTTCGAGGGCCCGCCGTTCATCGACGCGAACGTCTACAAGTGGATCGAGGCCGCAAGCTACGCGCTCGCGACCGACGAAATGACGACTCTCAGAGGGAAAGTCGATACCGTAATCTCCCTGATCGAACAGGCGCAGGCCGACGACGGCTATCTGTTCACGTACTTCATGCTCGGGGACAACTCGGGACGGTGGTCGAACTTCACCATGATGCACGAGTTGTACTGCGCCGGGCATCTGATCGAGGCCGCGGTCGCACACCACCGCGCGCTCGACGACGATCGCCTCCTCCGGGTCGCCCGTACTCTGGCCGACCACATCGACGAGCGATTCGGCCCGGACAAACAGGACACGATACCGGGCCACGAGGAGATCGAACTGGCGCTCGTTCGGCTCTACCGAGTCACCGACGACGACCGATATCTGGATCTAGCGGGCTACTTCATCGACCGCCGGGGACGAGACCCCTCACCGTTGGCGGCGGAGCTACCGGAACTCGAGCAGATGGTGGAGCGGGGCTCGTTCAGCAAAGAGCAAAAGGAGAGCGGGTGGTCCGTCGTCGGGTATCAGGACACCTTACGCGACGACTCCGGGGAGTACGACGGCCTCTGGGCGCAGGATCACGCTCCCATCCGTGACCAGCGACGCGTGGAGGGACACGCCGTCAGAGCCGGGAACCTCTACGCCGCCGTCGCCGCGTACCTCCACGAGGTCGACGACGACGAGTTGTTCGCCGCAGTCGAGCGCCTGTGGCGGAACATGGTGACTCGCCGGATGTACGTCACCGGCGGCGTCGGCTCGAGCCCGGACACCGAGTCGTTCACCGAGGATTACGACCTCCCCAACGACACCGCCTTCGCCGAAACCTGCGCGTCCGCGAGCGCGATATTCTGGAGTCAGAACATGTTCGAGCTGACGGGGGAGGGACGGTATATCGACACCCTCGAGCGCATCCTCTACAACTCCCTGCTGTCCGGTGTCTCGCTCGACGGATCGCGATACTGCTACAACAACCCCCTGCAGACCGACGAGGAGTACCACCGAAACGAGTGGTTCTACGTCGCGTGCTGTCCGCCGAACCTCTCCCGCGTCCTCGCATCGCTCGGCGAGTACATCTACGCTCGATCCGAGCGCGAACTGCTGTGCAATCTCTACGTGAGCAGTACCGTCGACACGACTCTCGCGGGCACCGACGTCACCGTCGAGCAGCGCACCGAGTACCCGTGGGACGGAGACGTGGCGGTCGACCTCTCCCTGGACGACTCGGCGACGTTCACGCTCGGCTTCCGCATCCCCGACTGGACCGAGAACTGGGCGGTCACGATCAACGGCGAGTCCGTGTCCGTCGCGCCGACGGACGGCTACGTGACGGTCGACCGGGAGTGGGATGACGGGGACCATATCGAGGTGTCGCTCGCGATGGAGCCGGACGTCGTCGTCGCGCATCCCGACGTCGAGAGCGACAAGGCACACGCGGCGCTGCGTCGCGGGCCGCTCGTCTACTGCGTAGAGGACCTCGACAACCCCCATCCGGCACGGCACCTCATCCTCTCACGGCCGGACTCGCTCAGCGCACGATACACCGAGTCGATGCTGGACGGCATGACGGTCATCGAGGGGGAGGCGAGCGTTCAGGACGCACAGGAGTGGCAGGACGCGCTCTATCGGTCGCTCGACTCGGTCGCGGAATCCTCGACCGAGTTTCTCGCGATCCCGTATTACGCCCGGAACAACCGCGGTCCGACGTCGATGCGGACGTGGCTGCGTCTCGCCTGACTCGGTCAGTCCCGCCCCGACGCGTGGACCGTCTGCTCGACGTCCAACTTCCGCTCGATGACCGCTGCGGTCCGGACGACCTGCTGGCAGATGCGCTCTTGATACGCACCGTTGATGCGTTTCGAGAGCCCGGTGACGGCGACGACTGCGAGCGGTTCGTCGTCCTCGTCCAAGACGGGGGCGGCGATCGTTTTGTGCTCGACGTCCGTGAGATGTGACTCCGAGCGCGGCCCCGTCTGGTCGGGTTCGGCGATGGACGGCCCGCTCCCGGTGTGGTCTTCGGAGATGACGAACCCGTCGACTCGGGCCTGCTCTAGCTCCGCCGCGATATCGCCGTCCGAATCCGCGACCACGCCCGCGGACGTGGTCCCGTTCGGCTCGGCGTGCTCGCCGTCGGAGCGGAAGGCCAGCAGGACCTTCCCGACCGAATGCTCGGTGATCGGCACGTTCGAACCGGCCGTGACCGACAGCGTCGTCTTCTCGCCCCTCGCGTAATGGAGGATGGTGACCACGTCGTCCTCTGGGACGGCCAGATACGATAGCTCTCCCGTCTCGTTCGCTAAACTGTCGATCGCTTCGTGCCCGTGCTGATAGACGGGTCGCTGGTTCTTGATCGTCTCGCTGATCGTGAGGAACTTCAGCGATAGCTGGTATTTCCCGTCGGACTTGAATGCCAACCCGTTCGCCCGCAGCGTCTGGAGGTGCGTGTACACGGTGCTCTTGTGGTACGGTGTGTCGTCGGCGAGTTCCGTGACTCCCGCACTCCCCTTCTCGAGGAGGAGGTCGACGATCCGGAACAGTTTCTCGTTCGATTTGAGCACGTGTACCCCTCTACGAGTGGATACTCGTCCACGTGCTCACTAAACTCTGTCGGCACCCGTGGGTGCGCCGCCTGCACTGGGGAGCGGATGACCGAACGGCCGGGCTCGCCGGTCCCCGTCGCCGGCGGGGAGTCGACGCGGGACGACGCGCGCTTCTCGGCGCGGCGCTCGCGGTGGTGGGTAGGTGCTCGAACCGGATGTTCGTCGCCCTCTCGCGCAGAGAACTACACGTCCTGATGTTTCGGTATATGTTCCGATTCGTCGCAGAGCACACGTGTCGGTGTCGATTCCGGTTCAGAACGGCGACAGATCGCTGCGGGGCGCGTCGAATCGTGGTGATGTCGGTTGGTTCGGTCGCCTGTTCTCTCTAGAGAGAAGTGGACGCCTATCCCCTTCTCGGTCGTCCGATTGGACCCCGCGCCCGTCTGGGCGGGGAGTCCGTCACGCGAGAGTCGTGGTCCCCTCGGAGGCCAACGGCGGGTTGTAGACAGCGTCGTCGTTGGTGTCGAACAGATGGACGTGCTTCGGGTCGATCTCGACACCGACGGTGTCACCCGGGTCGAGGTGTTTCGAGCCGTCGACTTGCGCCACGATTGTCTCGTCCAGGCCGTCGATCTCCAGGTGGATGATGTTGTACGCGCCGATCTGCTCGAACACGGTCACCTCCGCGGAGAAGTCGCCGTCTCCGCTGGGGACGATGGTCAGTTCCTCGGGTCTGACTCCCAGCGTCGCGACGTCGCCCGAGATTCCGCTGGGCGCCTCGACCGAGAACGCGGCGGTCTGGAGCGTCCCGGACGCGTCGTCGTAGCGGCAGTCGAGGAAGTTCATCGAGGGGCTCCCGATGAACCCGGCGACGAAGCGGTTCGCGGGCTGCGAGTAGACGACCTCCGGGGTGTCGACCTGCTGGAGGTTCCCGTTGTTGAGAATCGCGACGCGATCCGACATCGTCATCGCCTCCTCTTGGTCGTGCGTGACGTAGATCGTCGTCGTCTGGATCTCCCGATGGAGCTGCTGGAGTTCCGCGCGCATCGACGTGCGGAGTTTCGCGTCGAGGTTCGAGAGCGGTTCGTCGAGGAGGAAGACCTCCGGGTCCCTGACGATGCTCCGCCCGAGCGCGACGCGCTGTTGTTGCCCGCCGCTGAGCGAGGGCGGGTTCTTGTCCAGATGGCCCTCGATGCCGAGCATGGAGGCGGTTTCGTCGATCCGACGCTCGATCTCCTCCCGTGAGACGCCGGTGTGATCCAACGCGAACGACATGTTCTCTCGCGCCGTCATGTGGGGGTACAGCGCGTACGCTTGGAAGACGAACGCGAGCTCGCGCTCCTGCGGGGAGGCGTACGTCACGTCCCGCCCACCGAAGTCGATGGTTCCCTCCGTCGGCGTCTCCAGGCCGGCGATCATCCGTAGCGTCGTGGTCTTCCCACACCCGGATGGGCCGACGAGCGTCAGGAACTCCCCGTCCTTGATCGTCATCGACAGGTCGTTGACCGCTACTAGGTCGTCGAAGCGCTTCGTGATGTTGCGTAGTTGTATTTCCATTGTATCTCGATTATTCCATTTCGAGGCCGGCGATTCCTTCGATGAACTGGTCGGAGAACAGCGCGAACAGGATGACGACCGGGAGGGTCGCCAGCGTGCTCATCGCGAAGAGTTGGTTGTAGACGGTCGCGCCGTGGATCCCCTGGAACGATTGGAGTCCGACACTGATCGTGTACAGCTGCTCCGACTGGAGGAACGTCAGTGCGAACAGGAATTCGTTCCACGTGAAGACGAAGATCAACATCCCCGTCGCCACCATTCCGGACTTCACCAGCGGAAGGATCACCTTGATGAAGATCTTCCACTCCGGGATTCCGCCGATCCTCGCGGCTTCCTCCAAGCTCTCGGGCAGGTTCGTCATGAAGCTGTGTAGGAGGAAGACGGAGAACGCGAGGAAGAACGTGCTGTAGACGAGGATCAGCCCCACTCGCGTGTCGACGAGGCCGAGACTCGCCAGCAGGTTGTACAGGGGAATGAGGAGGATCTGCGCCGGGATCATCAACAGCCCCAGGAACAGCAGGTAGACCGGGTTCGAGCCGGGGAAGTCGAAGCGGGCGAGCGCGTAGGCCGCCGGCGTCGAGATCGCGAGCGCCACCACGGTCGACCCGCCGCTGATCAGCATCGTGTTCAGGAACCACTGCCCCCACGGCCCGGTCTGCCACGCCGACAGGTACGGCTCGATCGTCGCCGGACTCGGAACGAGCGCCGGTGGGAAGACCCCGATCTGTGAGGACCCCTTCAGGCTCGTCGCCACCATCCAGTAGAGCGGAACCAGCACGAAGAGCGCCGCGAGCACGACCCCGACGTAGCGGAGGCCGCGCTCCCACGCGACGCCCTCGCGATCCGGATCGAACAGCCCGCTGATGCGATCGGCGACGCTCATATCTCCGTCCCTCCGGATAGCTTGATCACGATAATCGAGAGCACGAGCGACAGCCCGAAGAGGATGAACCCGTACGCGGCACCCTTCCCGAAGTTGAAGTAGCTGAACGCGACCTTGTAGAAGTGCGTGGACAGGATCTCGCTGGAGTTCGAGGGGCCGCCGCCGGTCATGACGTAGACGTGGGCGAACGCGCGAACGGTGTCGATGATCCCGAGGACGACCGTGATCAGTATCGCCGGCTTGAGTAGCGGCAGCGTGATGTGCCGGAACATCGCCCAGCGGGATTTCCCCATGATCTTCGCCGCCTCGTAGACGTCACTGGGAAGCCCCTGCAGGCCGGCGAGGAGGATCACCATGTAGTAGCCCGTCCGCTTCCAGGCGACCATCAGCATCACGCTCGGGAGCGAGAGGGTCACCGAGTTTAGGAACCGCGCCGGCTCTTGGATGATCCCGATGGTCACTAGCGCCCAGTTCACGAGACCGTCGGGACTGAGCAGCCAACTGAAGACGATCCCGGACACGACGATGGGGACGACGACCGGGACGAAGATCAGCGATCGGAGGAAGGACTGGCCCTTGATGCCACGGTTGATCATCATCGCGAGCCCGAGTCCGAGAACGAGCGGCACGATGATCATCCCGATACTGAAGATGAGCGTGTTCTTCGCCGCCACCCAGAACAGCGGGTCGGTTACGACGGCGACGTAGTTGTCCAGCCCGACCCATCTCGCTTCGCCGCCGAGCGTGACGACCTCCTGAAAGCTCAGGATGAACGTGTCCACGAGCGGATACGCCATGAACACGGCGATCATCACGAACGCGGGAAGCAAGTAGAGGTACGGCCGCCACTCTCGCCGGCCCTGAGCGGGCGTTAGCTTCCCGAGCAGCCTATCTTGTATTTCGGTCATGTTTGATGTATTGGACGACAGTGAGGACGCAGATCAACCCTGTAGGATACCGTCGATCTTCGACTTCGCCTCCGAGAGGGCGGGTTCGACATCCTGCTCACCCAGTAGCGCCCGGGCCAGCGCGTTGTTCAGGGGGTCCTGCATCTCGATGGTTTTCGGGTGCATCGGCGGCGCGTGTCCCTGCTCCATCGCGCGGGTGAACGCGTCGTATAGGCGGCTGTTCTGCTCGACGAACTCCGTTTCGAGGCCGCTCTGTCGCGGCGGGAGGTATCCGATGTCCTCGACCGTCGTCCGCATGCCGTCCTCGGACTGCGACCAGCGGACGAACTCCTTCGCGGCGTCGAACTTCCGCTCGTTCTCCGTGATCTGCTCGGGGATGACGATGCAGTTGCCGCCGAGGAAACTCGACTGCGTCCCGCCCTCGGGCTTGGGGAACATCGCGGTGGCCATGTCGTCCCAGACGTCGGGTGCTTGATCCTCGATGTGGGAGATGAACCCGGCGGAGTACGCCATCGACGTCTCCCCGTTCATGAAGGACTGCAACGTCCACGTGTCGTTGGACGTCGGGTCCGTGCACAGGTCCTCCTCGACCATCGTCTTGAAGAAGTTGACGGCGTCGATCGCGGGTTGCTCGTCGATCAGACACTCCGTCATCTCCTCGTTGAACAGCTTGCCGCCGCCGGCCCAGACGTGGGGCATGAAGAAGAACAGCTCCAGTCCGAGGGAGTTCGAGCCCGCCAGATTGAGCGAGAGGGGCGTGTGGTCCGTGTTGTCCCTGATCGCCCGCGACGCGTCGAGGAACTCCTGGAAGGTCTCCGGCGGGCTCTCGGGGTCGAGTCCGGCCTCCTCGAAGTGTGACTTGTTGTAGACGTAGACGCTGCAGTCGATCCAGAACGGGAGCGCGCGGACCGTGTCGTTCCACGTGGTGAAGTCGGGAGTCAACGGGTCGAAGTAGTCGTCGTGCCCGAGGCCGTCGTAGAACGACCCGAGGTCCGAGAGCGCTCCGAGCTGGGAGAATCGCGGCAGGTAGATCACGTCGAGACCGACCACCTCGGGCGCGTTCCCCGCGTTGATCTCCGAGATCAGCGAGCGGTATTTCTCCTCGGGAGGCTGGATACTCGCCGTCACCTCGATGTCCTCGTGAGTCTCGTTGAATCCCGGTTCGTACGCGGCCATCGGGTCGTCGCGCTCACGGAGCGTGATCTGGACGGGTCCCGAGTTCGAGCCGTCTCCGTTCCCACTGCTGTTTCCGGTACTACAGCCGGCCAGACCGACTGCTCCTGCCGTCGTGATGCCTTGCAGTAGCCGCCGCCTGTTAATTTCTCGCATGCAATCTGGACAGTCACGATAGTACATTAAAAATCTTTCCCCGGGGCGGTTCGGACTGCTGCGTGGTCACGCGTACCGCCTCGTCGTTGGGAATACCCGTCACAGAACGGCCGACCCGTTCTTCCACCACCTCCAGTTTCGTTCCTCGGCCGCCGTACGACCGGTGACCACGGCCGAACCAATACTGACTCGGCGCGGAGTACGACCCTCCCAAACGTTTATTATCTTTGCTTAGTCGGGTTTAAGTGATGTCTGAGCAGCGAAAGCCGTTGTCGATCGGGAGTGTCGAGATCGAGGATGACTTCTGGCGACAGCGCCGCGAAGTCAACCGCGAGAAGACGATCGAGTACCAGTATCAACAGCTTCGAGAGTCCGGGACGCTGGAAAACTTCCGGCGCGCCAGCGAGGGCGAGAGCGGTGGTCACAACGGCATGTGGTTCCAGGACTCGGACGCCTACAAGTGGCTGGAGGCGGCGAGCTACGTGCTGGCCACCCGCGACGACCCCGAGTTGAGGGAGCGAGTCGAGGAGGTCATCGAGCTGGTGGGGGCGGCCCAAGAGGAGGACGGCTACCTGAACACGTACTTCGCGCTCGAGGAGCCGGAGAAGCGGTGGACGAACCTGAACATGATGCACGAACTCTACTGCGCGGGCCACCTGATCGAGGCGGCCGTCGCCCACCACCGCGCGACCGGCGAGACGTCGCTCCTCGCCGTCGCGACCGACCTCGCCGACCACATCGACCGAACGTTCGAGGACGACGTTGATGGCGCGCCGGGGCACCAGGAGATCGAACTCGCGCTGATGGAGCTCGCCGACGTCACCGACGAGGAGCGCTACCGCGACCTCGCGCAGTACTTCGTCGACATCCGCGGCCACAACGACCGACTCGCCTGGGAGTTCGCGAACATCGAGGAAATCGCGGGGTACGACCCGGACGACGACGAGGGCGGTATCGCCGGGCAGGCCGTGAACGTGTTCCTCGAGGACGGCGAGTACGACGGCAGCTACGCCCAAGCACACGCGCCGCTGCGTGAACAGGAGACCGTCGAAGGCCACTCCGTCCGGGCGATGTACTACTTCGCCGGTGCCACCGACGTCGCCGTCGAGACGGGCGACGACGACCTCCTCCAGCATCTCGATCTGCTCTGGCGGAACATGACGGAAAAGCGCATGTACGTCACCGGCGGCATCGGGTCCCAGCACGTCGGCGAGCGGTTCACGACGGACTACGACCTCCCGAACGACACCGCCTACGCCGAGACGTGTGCAGCGATCGGGAGCATCTTTTGGAACCAGCGCCTGTTCGAGGAGACCGGGGAGTCGAAGTACGTCGACCTCATCGAGCGGCAGTTGTACAACGCCACGCTCGTGGGTGTCTCGCTGGACGGGACGGAGTTCTTCTACGACAACGTCCTGGAGAGCGACGGCTCCCACGACCGCGAGGGCTGGTTCGAGTGCGCGTGCTGTCCGCCGAACATCGCGCGCCTGATCGCGTCCCTCGAACGGTATCTCTATGCGGTCGACGACGACGGTCTCTACGTCAACCAGTACGTCAGCGGGACCGCGACGCCGACGATCGACGGGACGACCGCGACGGTGACACAGACGACCGACTTCCCTTGGGAGGGCACGGTCGAACTCGACGTGGAGACCCCCGAGGAGGCGGAGTTCGCCGTCAGACTCCGCGTCCCCGAGTGGTGTACGGACGTGTCCGTCTCCGTGAACGGGACCTCGGTCGCCGTCGACGCGGACGAGGACTACGTCACGCTCGATCGAGTCTGGGACGACGACCGAATCACCGCCGAGTTCGAGATGGACGTACAGGTGCTCGAAGCGCATCCGGAGGTGGAAGCCGACAGCGGGCGCGTCGCCTTACAGCGCGGCCCCCTCGTCTACTGCGTCGAGGGCGTCGATAACGACCGGCCGCTGCATCAGTACGCGATCGACCCGGAGACGGAGTTCGACGTGACGTACCGCGAGGACCTTCTCGACGGGGTCGCCACCCTGGACGCGACGGCGACCGTCCCCGCGAAGGACGGCTGGGACGGGGAGCTCTATCGGTCGGCCGACGAGACCGACGAGACGACCGCCCCGATCACCGCCGTGCCGTACTACGCGTGGAACAACCGGGGGCCGAACCGGATGCAGGTCTGGATCCGGGAGGCGTAGTGGCCGCCCGCTCGGTCGGGGCGCTCCCGGCCGCCTGATTCCCCGTCGCGGCCTGATCGGATCGGCCTCGTGGCGGAGTACCGTTCGCGGGCGCTTCCTGCCGCCCTCCGAGTCATTTACTCACAGTAAACGCCCGCCGTCGTCCGAGCGGACCGTGTCCGAACGTCCGGTCGTTCGGGCAGGGCCCGAACAACTTCCGCTTCCCGTAGTGCCACCGCAAATATACCTTATTATTGGTTATATGGGGTGCTGTCGCGCGCCCTCGACGGGACCCGACCGAATCGGTTGTAACTGGCGCGACACCGATGTTTACTCTCGATAAACGGAGGGACAGGACCGCTCGACTCACGACCGTGCCGACGGACGGCCTTCACACGCCACACCGACCCAAGAATTACACCGATACGTGTGTAATGATTGCTGCGAGCGTCCCACCCAGACGTTACACCGGTAGTACTGTAAGAAGCGTGTTGCCGGATTCGCTGACCCCTCCCGTGCACGGCGCCAGTCGCCGGAGTTGGGGTTCAACGAGCCCCGGTGCTCGCCCGATCGACGACCGACGTGCCACACACAACCCATGCCCCATTAATATACGAAAATAGACTGTTTAGAAATACTATCGATATTCTATCAAACAATAGTATACTCACGTATTCTCTGGCCGTCTCCGTGCCGGTCACACATCAACATCTGGCAGAAGCGAGAAAAAACACCACTATCGACCACATTATACCGGAAATATGTCTCTAAATTTTCTGGTCCAGAATGACCTACCACACTCTTCGGATCTCTTTTCCGGGCACTCTCTCACTCCGCGTGGGTTTTTACGCTGGTCTTTCCTAACAACCAGCTCATATCGTATCCGCTCTCATATCTCCCCTATCCGGGAAATTCTCGTATTGCGACCGCTCGGCTCCTCCAGCGAAACCGATCGCTGAACCGATTGGACTGTCGGTCCTGACTCGTGGCTTCTCTCCCCACTTATCACTCTCACAGGT
Source organism: Halarchaeum grantii (assembly GCF_014647455.2). NCBI lineage: Archaea > Methanobacteriati > Methanobacteriota > Halobacteria > Halobacteriales > Halobacteriaceae > Halarchaeum > Halarchaeum grantii. The sequence continues at coordinate 70,069 of NZ_BMPF01000003.1, forward strand.
ATATTAGCAAAATGTCTATTTACCTCTCAGATTCTGTGATCCGACCCATCCACCTACTGTCGGCCGACCGTTCGATACCTGATTTGAGGTGGTCTGTTGTCTCTGATCGAACGCGCGATCCGGGCCCCCTCGGGGTCGGCCCACCTCGACGTCCGCCATCACGACGCTCGTCCTCCGAACGCCCACAGGGCTATCCGACTGGGGCACCTCCTGTTTCGGATGGCAGACGACAAACGCGGTCGCGAGAAGCAGGCCCGGGACGCCGAGCGACGCCAGCAGGAGCGCGACATCGAAACCGAACTGGAGCGCGGCGACGAGCGCGAACCGCCGGTCGACGTCGTGGAGCGCGACGCGTTCGAGGTCGACCTCGACGCGATCCAGTTCCCGGCGACGGGCGCGGAGGTCGTCGCGGAAGTCGGCGACCACACGGTGGAGTCGGCGGCGAATCGCTACACCGTTCGGGACCTCGTTCCGGAGACGGACGCCGAGCGCTTCGACTCGCCGGCGGCCGTCCGAGTGCAGGTGCGGCGACCGACCGTCGCGGCGGCGATGACGCGCGTCATCGAGGCGAGCGAGACGCTGCCGAACGCGGAGTTCGGGTGGTCACAGCGCAACGCCTACGAGCTCACGTTCGCGGCCCTCGTCGCGGCCGACGCCCAGGACGACGACGCGGGCGTCACCGCTGTCTGCGACTGGGTCGTCGAACGCGTCCGCAAAAAGAACGCGCTCCCGACGTCGCGGGAGGTTCGGCGCCACGCGGCGTCGTTCTGCCGGGAGAACGGCTACGCGGTCCGCGACGACGAGTGGCTCGGGATCTAGGTCGGCACCACTGACTGCGACACGCGCGTCGGCCAACCCCCGTATGCCGGTCGCCGACCGGCCGTGAGCGGCCTCCGGGTTCCTCCCGGTCGGCTCGCTACTCCTCGATATCGATGTCGCCGGCCTCGATCAGGGCGTCGACGGCTTCGCGGGTGGCTTCGAGGGAGGTGTAGCGGGGCTCGTAGCCGAGTTTCTCGCGGGCCTTCTCGATGCTCGCGTTCGGGCTGTAGCGGATGTGTTCCTCGGTCGCCTCGGCGGCGTCGGCGTCGTACTCGGGGCGCTCGGCCCACTCCTCGAAGGGGAGGTAGGTGAGGTCGGCGTCGCGGCCGAACCAGTCGGCGACGGCTTCGGCGTAGCCCCGGAGTGTGAGCGCGCGCGGGGAGACGACGTGGAAGCTCTCGCCGACGGCGGCCGACCAGTTCTCGAGCGCGCGCTGGAAGCCCTGCGCGACGTCGTCGGCGTGGACGTGGTGGATGGTCTCGAGGCCGAAGTTCGGGAGCGCGACTTCCTCGCCGCGCGCGAGCCGCCCGAAGACGTCGGTGTCGAAGTTCCCGGCGGGGTTGAGGGGCGCCCACCCGGGGCCGACGATGTGCCCGGGGTGGAGGACGCTGACGGGGACGCCGTTGCGCCGCGCCTCGTCGAGCAAGTACTCCTCGATTGCGGCCTTCTTGCGGCCGTACTCGCCGAGCGGCCGGCGAGTGCGGGGTTCGTCCTCGGTCGTGGGGACGACGTCGCTCGGGCCGTGCACCCAGACCGTCCCGCAGTGCAGGAGGTGCTGTACCTCGCCGCGAAGCGCGTCGACGAGCGCGCGGGCGCTCTCCGGCTCGAAGCAGATGAGGTCGACGACGGCGTCCGGGTCCGTGCCCAGAATTGCGTCGCCGAACTCGCCGCGCTCCTCGGCGGCCTCGCGGTCCAGTTCGACTGATTCGACGTCGGCCCACGCGCCGTCGTCCCGATAGGGGTCGCGCTCGCCCCGACTGATGGCGACGACGTCGTGGCCGGCGCGCACGAGTCGCGGCACGAGATAGCTCCCGATGTGTCCGGTCGCGCCGATGACGGTGACACGCATGGGTAGCGCTGTCGCTCGTCCGGGCGAAAAGGGTTCGCCTACCCCACGCGCGACTCCGGCTTTCGGCCGTCGGATGGATACGGCCGCCCGCGTCCGCGACGACCGGACGCCACGGCGGTTTCCGTCGAGTGGACCCACCGGCTTCTCTCCATAACTCGTGTTCTTTCGATAGTAACACACCACGAAAAGAACTATTAGTTACTCATCGTTTGTGATGATTGCATGTTCGACGAGAACACTCGCGACGCGATGGACAGGCGGAGCGTACTGAAGGGTCTCGGCGTCGGCGCGCTGGCGGCGGCGGGCGGCGTCGGCGTGAGCGGGTCGGCGTCGGCCGACGAGAGCAGCCAGCACTACCACAACCCCGTCGGGCCGGTCGGCTTCGGCGACGTCTCCGTGATTCAGGCGGGCGACACCTACTACGCCTACGGCACGGAGACCCCGAACGACATCGTTCCGGTAGCGGAGTCGACGAACCTCGTCGACTGGACGTACACGCACTCCGCGTTCGACAGCTATCCGGACTGGCGCAGCGACGACGCGGGCGTCTGGGCGCCGGACATCAACTACTACGACGGGCAGTACCACCTCTACTACTCCTACTCGACGTGGGGGAGCAGCGACAACCCCGGCATCGGGCTGGCGACGGCGGCGAACCCGGGCGACACCTTCACCGATCAGGGGCCGGTCTTCCGCGCGAACGACCTCGGGATGACGAACTGCATCGACGCCGAGTTCCGCGTCGTCGACGGGACGCCCTACATGATCTGGGGGAGCTGGTACGGCATCTACGGCGTCCAACTCACCAGCGACGGCGCCGATTACGTCCCCGGGACGACCTTCCAGCTCGCCGGCGACATGCGCGAGGGGCCGATGCTCGTCGAGGAGAACGGCTACTACTACCTCTTCTACTCGACTGGCCACTGCTGTGAGGGCGCCGACAGCACGTACGAGGTCGAGGTGGGGCGCTCGGAGAGCCTCACCGGCCCGTACTACAACCGGGAGGGCACCGACCTGCGCGACCTCAACGAACACCGGAGCGGCGTCACGATCCTCTCCGGCGACGACCAGTTCACGGGGCCCGGCCACAACGACGCGATCCGGGACGCGAACGGCGACTGGTGGATGGTGTACCACGTCGAGGCGACCACGAGCAACGAGACGCGCCAGATGATGATCGACCGCATCCAGTGGACGGACACCGACTGGCCGGTCGTCGCGCGCACCGGCACGCCGAGCGCGCAGAGCCCGCGACCGAACGCCGGGAGCTACGACCGTGGCGCGCTCCCCGACGGCACCTACCACGTCCGCAACGTCAACAGCGGGCGGCTCCTCGAAGTCGCGGGCGCGTCGACGAGTGACGGCGCGAACGTCCAGCAGTACGTGGAGACCGGGAACACCTGTCAGGACTGGACCGTCAGCGCGAACGGCGACGGCACCTACACGCTCACGAACGTCAACAGCGGGAAGCTCCTCGAAGTCGCGGGCGCGTCGACGAGCGACGGCGCGAACGTCCAGCAGTACGCCGACACCGGGAGCGCCTGCCAGGACTGGATCGTCGAGGACGTCGGCGGCGGCCAGTTCCGCGTCACGAACGCCAACAGCGGGAAGCTCCTCGAAGTCGCGAACGCCGGCACCGCGAACGGCGACAACGTCCAGCAGTACGCCGCCACCGGCGACCCCTGCCAGCTCTGGACGTTCACGGAGGTCTAAGGCCGCGCCCATCCCGGACGCCCCGGGGGCACGCTGACCGACGCCTCGTCTCTGCGCGCTCGAACGGAACGATTAATAGGTGAATACGTGCTCACCATAGAGCGTCAGAGCGACCCATGGAGAACGTCCAGTTGACCGCGATTTCGCCGAAAAGTTGGCAGCTACTGCGTGTCGCCGCCGACTACACGCAGCGCGCGGTCGAGCGCGAAGTCGACGGGCTCGTCCAAGCGCACATCTCGATGCTGGAGGGCGGGAACCGCTCGCTCTCCGAGCCACGCCGGCGCCTCCTCTTCGACCTCTACACGGCGGAGTTGACGCACACGCAAGTGAGCGCGATCGTCGAGAACTTCTGAGCGTCGCCCCGCGACGCACGCTGCGGGGCGGCCGGAAGCCCTACCCGCCCGCGCGCGGAAACCGGGACCGATGAAACGATGAGTGTGCACGCGACGCCGGTGGCCGTCGAACTCGTCGCGGTGGCGCTCGCGCTCGGCCTCGCGCTCGTCCACCTCTACGGTCGTCGCCTCCGTGTCCTCGATCGCCTCCCACGGAGTCGCTGGCTCTCCGTGGCGGGCGGCGTCTCCGTCGCGTACGTCTTCGTGCACGTCCTCCCGGAGATCGGTCGCGCCTCCGCGCACGTCGGCCCCGAACCGTTCGGCCTCGCGTTCCTCGAACACCACGTCTACCTCGTCGCGCTCGTCGGCTTCCTCGCCTACTACGGCGTCGAGCGCGCCGCGAAACGCTCGACGCGCGAGCCGGACGCCGACGCGAGCGGCGGCCTGCGCGTGTTCTGGATGCACGTGCTCGCGTTCGCGCTCTACAACCTCCTCGTCGGCTACCTCCTCCTGCATCGCGAGGAGAGCGGCCTCGCGAGCCTCGTCCTCTTCGGCGTCGCGATGGCGCTCCACTTCCTCGTGAACGACTGGGCGTTGCGCCAGCACCACGGCGACGCCTACCACGCTCGCGGGCGGTGGGTGCTCGCCGCCGCCGTCCTCCTCGGCCTCGGCGTCGGGTTCGTCGTCCCGATCGGCCGGCAGGCGCTCGCCGTGCTCTTCGCGTTCCTCGCGGGCGGCGTCATCCTCAACGTCATCAAGGAGGAGGTGCCAGAGGAGCGCGAGAGCCGTTTCGCGGCGTTCGCGCTCGGTGCGGCCGGCTACACCGCCGTCCTCCTGCTCGTGTGACGCCGCGGCTCGGTACGGGCGATAGTGTCGGGTTCGGCGCCCCACTTTCGCCCCGGCGCCTTTTAGTCCGCTCCCGTCCTCAGTTCTACCACTGACAGGTAATGCCGTGGCAATCGACTCCGTACGTGCTGGTGTTGTTCCTCGCAGCGACGACGTCGTTCGTCTGGGCGTGCTATGGGTCGCTGGTGTTGCGCCGCGAGGGGCGGCGCTGGTATCTGGGGTCGTTCGTGGTGCTCTGTCTCGCGGGGGCGGTGTGGGCGGGCGTCTACGCGGTGTCGCTCGCCGCGACGGGCTTCGAGGTGAAGTTCTTCGCGTACAAGCTCCTCCACCTCGGCGCGGCGCTCGTCCCGCCCGCGTGGCTCTGCTTCGCGATCGCGTACACGGGCCGCGAGCGCTGGCTGACGTGGCGGCGCGTCCTCGTCGTCGCCGCGGTTCCGCTCGTCTTCCTCTGCGCGCTCCCGACGAACCCGGGGTCGCTCGTCCTCATCGACGCGCACCTCTCGGTAGCGTCCTCGCTCGTCGTGCTCGACACGACGCTGGGCCCGCTCTACCACCTCTTCCTCGCGTACTCCTACACGGCGGTCGCGGCGGGGGCGTTGCTCATCACGTGGTACGTCACGGAGACGGGCACGTCGCGTCGCCGAGAGGGCGCGCTCCTCGTCGGGGGCGCGCTCGTCCCGCTCGCGCTGAACGCCCTCGGCCTCGTCGGCCCGTCGCCGTTCGGGGCGGTCGGCGTGAACCTCACGCCGGTGTCGATCGCGGTTTCGACGGTGTGCTTCGGGCTCGCGATCTTCCGCTATCGCGTCCTCGACGTGGTGCCGGTGGCGTGGGACGTCGTCCTCTCGCAGATGAGCGACGGCGTCGTCGTCCTCGATGCGGACGAGCGCGTCGTCGAGTTGAACCCGACGGCGGAGGCGATACTCGGGACGCGCGCGGACGCCCTCGGGCGCGACGCGTCGGCCGTGCTCCCGCAGTACGAGCGCGTCGCGGCGGAATCACCGGTGCTCGTGACGCTCGAGGAGGCGGACGCGGAGGGGCGCGAGCGCATCGTCCAGTTCGCGCGCTCGCCGCTCACGCGCGGCGGGGAGACGTACGGCTGGGTCGTCCTCCTGCAGGACGTCTCGGCCATTGAGCGCGAGCGCCGCGACGCCGAGCGCCGGAACGTCCGCCTCGACGAGTTCGCGACCGTCGTCGCGCACGACCTGCGGAACCCGCTGGCGCTCATCGCGGGCTACGCGGACCTCGCGGAGGAGACCGGCGACCCGCGCCACTTCGAGACGATACGCACGACCGCCGCTCGGTCGAACGCGTTCTTGGAGGAGTTGCTCACGCTCTCACGGCAGGGCGAAACGGTGACCGACCCCCAGCCGGTCCGGCTCGCCGACGTCGTCGAGACGGCGAGCGCGGCGGTCCCCGGGGCGTCCCTGCACGTTGACGTCGAGACGGACGCGGTCGTCCTCGCGGACGAGAACCGCCTGCGGCAGGTGCTCGATAACCTCCTGCGGAACGCTCGCGACCACAACGACGCGGCGACGGTCGTTCGCGTCGGCGACCTCCCGGACGGCTTCTACGTCGAGGACGACGGGCGCGGCATCCCGGTCGCGAGCCGCGAGAACGTCTTCGACTCGGGGTTCTCGACGCGCGACGGTGGCTCCGGGTTCGGCCTCTCCATCGTCCGCGACGTTGCGACCGCTCACGGGTGGAGCGTCAGAATAACGACCGGGACGGCGGGCGGCGCGCGCTTCGAGTTCACTGGCGTCGACCGCGTCGACGACGACGCGGCGTGAGTCGCTACTTGACGCGCTCTTTCAGGTCCGTGTAGGTGTCCGCGACGCCGACGCTCGTCTCGCCGAGTACCGCGCCGACGAGGCCGCCGAGTGCGCCGCCCGTGCTCGCCGCGTTCCGACTGACGAGACCGCCGAGGCCGGCGCCGACCGCTGCACCGACCGCTGCGTACTTCGCTCGACTGACCGCACGCGTGAGTCTGTCCATACCCGAGACAACGGTCGGTGGACGGATAAAGCGTGTGCCCGAACGCGTCGACGCCGCACGTCTCGGCCGGTCGCCGGGTGCGGCCCGCGTACGGCGAGCGAGATCCATCAACGGGCCAAAAGCAAAGCTATACGCTCCGGTTATCCCCTATCGGCTTAAATCCCGGGGCCGCGTCGAGAGCCCGGCTTCCATCCCCCGTGCCAGCGCTGACTCGCGGCCGACGCCACCGCTGCCGAAGGGAGTTTATTTCACTACCGCGTATCGGTCTACAATGACTCACCCTGAACCCTCGCGACCGCTCCGCGAGGAGGTCGCCGCGAATCGGACGCCGGAGCACGACGTCGACCCGCTCTTCCTCAACCGCTGGTCGCCGCGCGCGATGACGGGCGCGTCGCTCGCGGAGTCGGAGTACCTCCCGCTCTTCGAGGCGGCACGCTGGGCGCCGTCCTCGCGCAACAGCCAGCCGTGGCGGTTCGCGTACGCCGAGCGCGGCGACGACGAGTGGGAGACCTTCCTCGGATTCGTGAACGACCACAACCGACGGTGGGCGGCCGACGCCGCCGTGCTCGCCGTCCTCTGCTCGGAGACGACGGACGCGAAGGGCCGCACGCTCTCCGCGCACACCTTCGACGCGGGCGCGGCGTGGGAGAACCTCGCGCTTGAGGGCACGCGACGCGGCCTCGTCGTCCACCCGATGGGCGGGTTCGACCGCGACGCCGCGGCCAACGCCCTCGACGTGCCCGCCGACTACGACGTCGAGGTGATGATCGCGATCGGCGAACGCGCGCCGCCCGAGACGCTCCCGGACGACCTCCGTGGCGGCGAGACGCCGAACGGCCGCAAACCCCTCTCGGAGATCGTCACGCGCGGCGGCTTCTAACGGCGGCGCTCACAGGCCGCTTGACGGAGCGGCTCCGTCGCACCCCTCACGCGCTTACGCCGTGCCGTCCTCGGGTTCGAGCGTCGGGAAGACGTGCTCGACGACGGCGCGGCGCGCCTGCTCGGGGGCGTCGTCGTGGCCGAGCGAGATCTTGCGCGCTCGCGCGGCGTGAATGACGTCGGTGAGGAGCTGGGCGACGTCGTCGACGTCGACGTCGCGGAACGCGCCCTGCTCGATGCCGGCGCGCAGCACCGTGGCGACGTTCTCGCGGAGGACCGCGTAGTGCTCGGTGAACAGCTCGCGGTGGCGCTCGTGGTGCTGGGCCTGCGAGAAGAGCTCGTGGTAGACGGTCATGCGCTCCCAGTGGTCGAAGTCGGCGCCGAGCTCGGGGCCGAAGAGACACTGCTCGATGCGCGCCTCGAGGGTCGCCCACGGGTCGGCCTCGGCGTCGATGTCGGGCTGGTCCTCGTACTGCTCGACGAGGTACTCGAGGAACGCGGAGATGAGGTCGTGTTTGCCGTCGAAGTGGTAGTGGATGAGGGTGCGACTCTTCTCGAACTCCTCGCCGATGTCGCGCACGCGGAGGTCGGTGTAGCCGTGCTCGCTGAGCGCACGGAACGTCGCCTCCATGATGGCTTCGCGCGTCTCCCGTGACGACGCGGAGTCGTTCGCGGCGGGCATACGCGCTCCTACGCGGGAGCGACTTATTAGGCTCGCGTCTCAGAACGAGAGGTGTGAGGTCGAACCGGGGCCGTCGTCCTCCGCTGCGGGACCCGCATGGAGGTAGGTGTAGTCGTCGTCCGTGAGATAGACGGCGCCGTCCTCGACGGCGATGTCGACGTCCGGGAGCGTCGTTCCGGCGGCTTCGCCGTTGTCGCACTCGCCGGTACAGGCGTCGAAGTGCGAGCCGTGCTTCGGGCAGACGATCTCGCCGTCGCGCATCGGCGCGCCGTCCCCCCGGTCGAAGCGCTGGCTCTCGTGCGGGCAGTTGTTCATCCACGCCTCGACACCGGGGTCGTCGTCGCAGCGCACGAGGATGACCTCCTCCTCGTTCGTGAACATGTCCTCGGCGGTGAAGAGGTACGATCCGAGGAGCGGGACCGACTCGAGGTCGGTGATCTTGGTGCCGTCGACCATAGCCGGGCTACGGGGAAGCCCGGCAAAAGCGTGGCGTCCGCAGCGCGCGACGCCGTGAACGCGGTCACGAGCGGTGGCGCCGTTCCACCCGATAGGTTTTACCACTTGGTAAGCGATAGGGCGACCATGAGCCAGTTCGACCGGACGGCCGACGCCGGCGCGGAGGCGGACACCGAGCGCGCCGACCCGCCCACCCCCCGGACCGAATCGCGGATGCTCCCGGCGGAGGTGTTCTCCGTCCTCGGCAACGACACGCGCGTCGACATCCTCCGCGCGCTCCTCGAGCTCGGCGCCGACGACGACCCCGTCAGCTTCACCGACCTCTTCGAGCGCGTCGACATTGACGACAGCGCGAACTTCAGCTACCACCTCCGCAAGCTCACCGGCCACTTCGTCAAGCAGGGCGACGACGGCTACGAGTTCCGCTCACCGGGACGCAAGGTCGTGAGCGCCATCTTCACGGGGACGCTCACCGAGCGCGCGCAGCTCGGCTTCTTCCCCGCGAGCGGCAACTGCTACGACTGCGGGGGCGACCTCCACGGCTGGTACGTCGACGACACGCTCACCATCGGCTGCACGGACTGCGGCGCCGTCCAAGTGAGCTATCCGTTCCCCTCCGGCGGCCTCGACGACCGCTCCACCGAGGACCTCCTCGCGGCCTTCCACCACTACGTTCGCCACCATTACTGTCTCGCCGCCGACGGCGTCTGCCCCGAATGTACCGGCAGCGTCGAGACGACGCTCGTCCGCGACCCCGACGATTCGGCCCTCGACGTCGCCGTCGAGCACGTCTGCGAGCGCTGTAACTACCGCCTCCAGTCCACGCTCGGCGTCACCCTCCTCGACGCCGCGCCCGTCCTCGTCTTCTTCGCCGAACGCGACGTCGACCTCAGCACCGAGCCCTTCTGGCACTTCGACTGGTGCGTCAGCGACACGCGCACGGACGTCGTCTCCGAGGACCCGCTCCGCGTCGAACTCGCGCTCCCCTGCGCGGGCGACGAACTCCGCGTGCGCGTCGACGAGACCGGTGCCGTCGCCGACACCGCGGTCGTCGAAGGCCTCACGCAGTAGCACGCCTCACGCGTCGGCGCCGTCGGCCGATGCGGTCGCTCTGCGGAACGTGAGACCGGGGCCGAGTGGCCCCGCGACGGGATGCCAACCGTCGGAGAATAAATGGGCCGGTCGCGTGTGCGGGGTTTGCTACGGAACCGCGTTACTCACGGGCCTGCGGCCCGTTCGTGTGTCCGTCCGACTCTCCGAGTCGGACTACTCGCGGGTCGCGTGCACGCCCCGCTCGTTTCTTCGAGACTCCGGGGGAGTCTCGTTACTCGAAGCGCTCGACGGCCTGCTCGTAGCGCGCCGAGGGCTCCTCCCAGTCGACGACGTCGAAGAACGCGCTGACGAAGTCGCCGCGAGCGGGACCGTAGTCGTAGTAGTAGGAGTGCTCCCAGACGTCGAGAGCGAGGATGGGCTGTGCACCCCAGAGCGCGCCCTGGTCGTGCTTGTCGACGACGAGGTTGCGAAGCTGGTTGCTGTGCGTGTCGTACACCAGCAGCGCCCAGCCACCGGCGGCGCCGGCGGCCGCCTCGAACTCGCCCTTCCACGCCTCGTACGACCCGAAGTCCTCCTCGATGCGCTCTGCGAGGTCGCCCTCGGGCGCGTCGCCGCCCTCGGGGCCCATGGACTCCCAGAAGAGCGTGTGGAGAACGTGGCCGGAGCCGTTGTGGGTGACGTTCCGGATGGCGCCAGCGGAGCCGGAGAAGTCGCCCTCCTCGCGGGCCTCTTCGAGGGTTTCCTCGGCGGCGTTCCAGCCGTTCACGTAGCCCTGATGGTGCGTGTCGTGATGCCAGTTCAGCACCTGCTCGGAGATGCTCGGTTCCAGTGCGTCGTACTCGTACGGCAGCGGCGGTAGCTCGTAATCGCTCATGTCTACACCGCCCACTATACGCGGGACGGATATGAACGTTCGCTGTACCACATTCAAGTACGATAGGTGACTATTTCGATAAGGATTCCTAAGGGCCTATTGAACAAGCAAGTGAGGGTATTAGAATCAGCAAGTCAGACATATACCATCACTCCACTTCCGCATACGGGATGCTTATCAGTACTGAGGGCATCCCGTCGTGTATGGCTACAGACGAGACCGCGCGCGGTCCCGACGACCCCGTCGCGGGGCAGACCGTCCAGCACGGGACCGGCGTGAACTCGAATCGCGCGTTCCCGACGAACAACTATCCGGGGAACCTCGACCCGTTCGTCCTCTTCGAGCGCTTCTACATCGACCCGGACAAGGGGTTCCCGATGCACCCGCACAAGGGGTTCGAAATCGTCTCCTACATGATCGAGGGCGGGATGGACCACGAGGACTCCCTCGGCGTCGAGCACACCGCCTACGAGGACGACGTGATGCGCATCACGACCGGGAGCGGCATCCGCCACTCCGAGTTCCCCGCCGACGGGCAGGCCTGTAACGGCCTCCAGCTCTGGGTGAACCTCCCGCGCTCGGAGAAGGAGGCCGACCCCGACTACATCGACGCCTCGAGTGAGGACCTCCCCACGGAGGCGCGCGACGGCGCGACCGTCACCACCGTCGTCGGCGAGGGCTCCCCCATCGACCTCCGGACGGAGATGGAGTATCTCGACGTCCATGTCTCGGACGCGTGGACGTGGTCGATGCCCGAGGGCTGGTCGGGCTTCCTCTACGGCGTCGAGGGCGAGGGCACCGTGGCCGGGAGCGACTTCGGCGTCGGCGACGTCCTCCCCGTTACGGACGCACGCGACGTCGAGGTGGCGAGCGACGAGGGCGTACTGCGTCTCGTCGCCGTCGCCGGCGAACCCCACGATGAGCCGATCCGCCAGCAGGGCCCGTTCGTCTTCTGAGGTCTGCGTCTTTTCCCTTCTACGCGCTCGCTACCGACAGCGACGCCTGAGTTCGACGACCGTGTCGTGCGTCGTCCACGCGCCGTCGAGTCGCCGCTCGAAGCGCGGCGAGCGCCACGCGCCGCGGGTGCGCGGGACGCGAACGCGCCAGCGCGTCGACGCCGGACTCACGCCGGTCGGCACGAGGGCGGCGCGGACGCCCGCCGCGTCGCGTTCGGCCCCGACGACGTCCGCGTCGAACACGTCGCCCTCGGCGAGGCGGCCCCGAACGCAGTCGCCCGGTCGGAGGCGGCCGACGACGCGCGCCCGGGCGGCCATCGGGGCGTCACTCACGGCGCTCACGTTCGGAAGGACTCGCCGCAGCCGCATTCGCGCGAGACGTTCGGGTTCTCGACGTCGAAGCCCGCGTTCTCGAGGCCGGTTTCGTAGGTGAGCACGGACCCCTCGACGTACTGCTCGCTCGCGGGGTCGACGAAGACGCGGAGACCGTGGGCCTCGACGACGTCGTCGTCGTCCTCGGGCGCGCCGTCGAAGCGCATCCCGTAGGAGAGGCCGGCACAACCGCCCTGCTGGACGAAGAGGCGCAGGCCCGCGACGTCCGTGTCCATGCCCTCGCCCTCCAGGAGGTCGAGCGCCTGTTCGGCGGCCGGTTCGGTGACGTCGACGGTCGGCGTGGCGTCTGCGGTGGACATGCGCGTGGATACGCGCTCCACCGACAAGAGGCGTTCCTGTACGGGAATACAGGACGCGGACGCACGGCCCTTCGGGACACGCTCGGGTGTCGCCCGCCGTGGATGCGACATGCACGTCAGGGGCTGAGACACGGCCGACGCGTGCACCGACGTCGTGGTCGGCGACGCGTACCTCGACGGAGGCGACGTCGAGCGGCTGGCCGTGGCCGGTGGCGACGACGGCCGGGTCGTGCCGTCGAGCGTCCCGCCGGGACGCGTCGCCCGCCCCGAGGGGACCTCTCGGTATTACAACTGTATCCGTGTACAGCGAGTGCGTATACGTCTTTGGGCCGTCGAACCACGGGCGAGCGGTGTGGGCGGCCGGCGCGTGGCTTGGATCTTGACCAGATGGTAAACCTCTTTACGTCCGCGCCGTCACGAACACGTATGGTAGACGTAGCAGTCGTCGGCGGCGGTCCCGCCGGCCTGAGTGCCGCACAGTTCGCCGCGAAGAACGACCTCGAGACGGTCGTCTTCGACACCGACGAGACGTGGATGCACAAGGCCCACCTCTTCAACTACCCGGGCGTGCGCTCCATCGACGGGATGTCGTTCATCGACGTCGCGCAGAAGCAGGCGGACGCACGCGGTGCCGACCTCCACGAGGACGAGGAGGTCACGAGCGTCGAAGAGACCGAGAACGGCTTCGCGCTCACGACCGAGGACGGCGAGTACGAGGCCGACTACGTCGTGCTCGCGACCGGCGGCAATCGCGACCTCGCCGAGGACCTCGGCTGTGCGTTCACCGACGAGGACGTCGTCGACGTGAACGTCGACATGCAGACCTCCATCGACGGCGTCTACGCGACCGGCGCGATGGGTCGCGACACGAAGTGGCAGGCCGCGATCGCCGTCGGTGACGGCGCCGCCGCCGTCCTCGACATCCTCTCGAAGGAGAAGGGCGAGTACTATCACGACTTCGACATGCCGTCCGACGTTCCCGAACTCTGAGGGGAACGAAGTCGGACGCGGCCCCGTAGCGACCGGCGCACACGCGCCCGAACCGCCGCACTCTCCTCCCGCCTCACCGCATGGTAGACAGAACCGACGAAGACGGTCCTACGCGCGCGATTCGGTGGTTCGCCGAGACGGTCGGCTCCGAGTGGCATCTCCGAATCCTCCACGCCCTTCGGGACGGCGAACACCGCTTCAGCGAACTCGAGCGCCGAACTGGGAGCAGTCCGTCGACGCTCTCGCGCGTCCTCGACGACCTCGCGACCACCGGACTCGTCGAGCGCCGCGTGCAGGAGCGCCCGATTGCGACCTATTACCGACTGACGGCGCGTGGCCGCGCTCTCGCGCCGGTATTCGACGCCGTCGAAACGTGGGCCGACGAGTATCGGGACGCGTAACCCCACAGCTGACACCGCCTCGACACGCGGTACATGTCTGATTCGGGAACAGTATCTATCGCTGGTGACTTCCTCGAATCCACCCCCGACGACGACGCACGCCCCGCTTGGCGGCGCACACGAGAACGGCGGACAGCGCGGTGTCGGGTCGGTCGCCGCCGTCGCCAGCGTTGTCGCCACCTCGAAGGGGGCGAGAGAGGTCGACGCCGCCGCGGCGAGTGAGCGCGTCATCGAGAGCCGTACGCGCGAGCCAATACGCGTCGCTGTGGCGTACGCCCGCTATACGGTCGTGGCGGACTCAGCGGTAGTCGTCGAGCGAGACGTACGACCCCTCGCGCGCCGACAGCCACGTCGTCGCGAGGGCGGCTTCCTCGACGTCGGGCGGGTAGAGCGTGAACTCCGACTCGCCGCCGCTCACTTCGACGACGCCGCGGACGGCGGGCGGGTCGCCGGCGTCGCCGTCCGCGGTGCGCACCGCGTCGACCGTCGACTCGAAATCCGCATCGTACGATTTATCTCCGGACTTCGTGGACACATCATCAGTCATACTTCGGCTTTGAACCCGGATGAACTTATACTATGTGAATATAGTCAAATACGACCAGTTCTACCCGTCCGGAACGCTCATTTGGCCACTCGCTCCCTAGTGTCGGTCATGGACGCATCGGCCGACCCGATCCCCGACGTGCGACTCCGGGCGATGGAGGAGGCCCCGGTCGGTATCGCTGTCACCGACCCGACCCGCTCCGACAACCCGCTCGTCTACGTCAACGACGCCTTCGAGCGCATCACGGGCTACGCGCGCGAGGACGTCCTCGGGCACAACTGCCGGTTCCTCCAGGGGCCCGAGACGGCCGACGAGGCGGTCGCCGACCTTCGCGATGCCGTCGCCAACGAGGAGCCGACGACGGTCGTCCTCCGCAACTACCGCGCCGACGGCGAGGCGTTCTGGAACGAGGTGACGGTCGCGCCCCTGCGCGACGACGACGGGCGCGTGACGCACTTCGTCGGCTTCCAGTCGGACGTCACGGCGCGCAAGCGCGCGGAGGCCGCCCTCGAGCGCGAGCGCGCGTCGCTCGCCCGCCTCCTTGAGCGCCTCGAAGGCGTCGTCGCTGACGTGACGCGCGCCGTCGTGAGCGCGGACGGGCGCGCGAACGTCGAGGACGCCGTCTGTGAGCGCCTCGCCGCGGTCGACGCCTACTCGCTCGTCTGGCTCGGCGACGTCGACCACGCGTCCGGGGAGATCCGCCCGCACGCGTGGCGCGCCCGCGACACGACCGACGTCGACGCCGCCGCGCTCACCGTCCCCCGGGACGCCGACCACCCGGCGGCGCGCGCCGTGCGGACCGGGCGCGTCCAGCACGTCACCGGCGCTCGCGCGAGCGACTGCGTACCGCTCGCGGACGTCGGCGGCGTCGCCGCGATCCCGCTCCGTTATCGCGGGACGACGTACGGCGTGCTCGTGGTCGCCGCGCCGACCGCCGCCGCGCTCGACGAGTCGGAGCGGACGGTCCTTGAATCGCTCGGCCGCACCGTCGCGACGGCGCTGAGCGCGCGCGAGTCACGCCGCCTCATCGCGGCCGACCAGACGGTCGCCGTCGAGTTCGAGCTGGCCGATCCGTCGCTGTTCGTCGTCGACCTCTCGACGCGTCTCGACGCGACAGTGCGCTATCGCGGAATGGTCGACGAGGCGGACGCGCCGCTGCTCTTCTTCGACGTCGACGCCGACGCCGAGACCGTGGTGGCGGCAGCGGACGACGTCCCCGCGATCGCGTCGATGGGCGTCGTCGGGGACGCCGAGACGGCGAGCCTCTTCGAGTGTCGCCTCCGCGGCGGGTCGCTCGTCGACGACCTCGCGGAGCGCGGCGTGCGCGTGCGCGAGATGCGTGCGACGAATGGCGTCGGGCGCATCGAGGTCGACCTCCCGGCGAGCTCGGACGCCCGCGCCGTCGTCGAGCGCGTCCGCGAGCGCTACCCGGCCGTCGAGGTCGTCAGCTACCGGGAGAGCGAGCGCCCGCCGACGACGGAGCGCGCGGCGCTCGAGAGCCTCGGGGACGCGCTCACCACCCGCCAGTTCACGGCGCTCCAGAAGGCCTACCTCTCGGGCTACTACGACGCCAACCGCTCGGTGACCGGCGACGCGCTCGCCGAGTCGATGGGCATCTCGCGCTCGACCTTCCACCAGCACCTCCGGGCCGCCGAGCGGAAGGTGTTCGCCGCCGCCTTCGACTGGTGATACCTTACTAGTCGGGCACCACTCTCTTACCGGCGCCGAGTGTAGCGTTACTGAAGCCACGGGCCCGCGCGTACCGACCGTCTTCGACGCCGCCGGGTGTGGCCGCGTCACGAATCATGGTATCCTCCGACGACGTCGCCACGAGCAAGGCGATACAGCAGCGGACCGGCCCCACGTTCCACCTCGCGACGCGCCTCCTCCCCGAGCGCGTCCGTCGCCCCACGTACGTCCTCTACGGGTTCTTCCGCGTCGCGGACGACGTGGTGGACGACACCGACCGGGACGCCGAGCGCCAGCGCCACGAACTCGCGGAGATCCGCGCCGCCGTCCTCGACGGCGCGGAGACGGACAACCCCGTCATCGAGGCCTATCGCGAGCTCGCGGACACCTACGACATCCCGAGCGAGGAGACGGAGACGTTCCTCGACGTGATGGCGATGGATCTGGAGACGCGCCGCTACGAGACCCACGACGACCTCGAGGCCTACCTGCGCGGCTCCGCCGTCTCCGTCGGCTACATGATGCTCGACGTGATGGCGGCCGGCGACGAGATGAGCGAGGCGGACGTCGCGGCCGCCCGGCCGCACGCGAAGGCGCTCGGCGAGGCGTTCCAGCTCACGAACTTCCTCCGGGACGTTCGGGAGGACGTTCGGGACTACGACCGCATCTACCTCCCCACGGAGCGCCTCGACGCCCACGGCGTCACCGTCGAGGAGATCGAGGACTGTTCGTTCTCCGAGCGGTACGCCGCATTGATGCGCGCGGAGCTCCGGCGCACCGAGCGCCTCTACCGCGAGGGCGTCGCCGGCATCGAGTTCCTCCCCGAGGACTGCCGGTTCGCGGTCCTGCTCGCCGCCGTCCTCTACGCCGACCACCACCGCGTCATCCGCGAGCACGGCTACGACACGCTCAGCGAGCGCCGCACCCTCTCGACACCACGGCGACTCTCCCTCGTCGCCGCGACCGGCTACCACTGGTGGCGCACCCACGACCCCGTCGAGACGTTCTACGCCGTCAGCGACGTCCCACGCGTCGATGGGAGCGAGGCCGAGCGCGGGTCGCGGCGCTCCGCGCGCTCCGTCCGAACGCGTGCGCGTGCCGCCGTCTCCACGCTCCGGGGGGTGTGGGAGTGAGCCGTCCGTCCGTCACCGTCGTCGGCGGCGGGTTCGGCGGACTCGCGACGGCGTGCTACCTCGCGGACGCCGGCTGTGACGTCACCGTCGTCGAGAAGAACGACCAGCTCGGCGGGCGCGCGAGCGTCCTCGAACGCGACGGCTTCCGCTTCGACATGGGACCGTCGTGGTACCTGATGCCGGACGTCTTCGAGCGCTTCTTCGCCGCCTTCGACCGCGAGCCCACGGACTACTACGCCCTCGACCGCCTCGACCCGCATTATCGGGTCTTCTGGAAGGGCGGCGAGTCGCGAGCGGACGGCGACACCGTGGACGTCACCGGCGACCTCGCGGCGATGCGCGCGCTCTTCGAGTCCTACGAGGACGGCGCCGGCGACGCCCTCGATGAGTACCTCGCGCAGTCCGAGGAGGCCTACGAGGTCGGCATGGAGCACTTCGTCTACACGGACCGCCCGCGCTTCCGGGACTACGTCGACTGGGACGTCATTCGGAACGCGCGCGGCCTCGGCCTCCTCTCCTCGATGCAGGAGCACGTCGAGGAGTACTTCGAGCACCCGAAGCTCCAGCAGCTCGTCCAGTACTCGCTCGTCTTCCTCGGCGGGTCGCCGACGAACACGCCCGCGCTCTACACGCTGATGAGTCACGTCGACCTGAACCTCGGCGTCTACTACCCCGAGGGCGGCCTCGGCGCCGTCGTCGACGGTATCGCCGACCTCGGCGCGGAGCGCGGCGTGACCTACCGGACGGGCGCGGACGTGACCGCGATTCGCGGGGAACGCGGGGCGATGCGCGTCGAGCTCGCGGGCGGCGAGCGCGTCACGAGCGACGTCGTCGTCTCCGACGCCGACTACAAGCACACCGAGCAGGAACTGCTCGCCCCCGACGACCGCCAGTACGACGCCGACTACTGGGAGTCGCGCACCTACGCGCCCTCCGCGTTCCTCGTCTACCTCGGCGTCGAGGGCGACCTCGCGGAGCTCGCCCACCACACGCTCGTCCTCCCCGAGGACTGGAGTCCGCACTTCGAGGCCATCTTCGACGACCCCGCGTGGCCCGACGACCCCGCCTACTACCTCTGTGCGCCCTCGAAGACGGACGACACCGTCGCGCCCGACGGGCACAGCAACCTCTTCGCGCTCGTCCCCATCGCGCCCGGCCTCGACGACACCGAGGCGGTTCGGGAGGCCTACCGCGACCGACTCCTCGACGACATCGCCGCGAACACCGGCGTCGACCTCCGCGACCGCATCGTCGTTGAGGAACGGTTCTCGGTCTCCGAGTTCACCGAGCGCTACAACGCCGCCGAGGGGACGGCGCTCGGCCTCGCGCACACCCTCCGGCAGACCGGCCCGCTGCGCCCCGACCACCGCTCGGACGCGCTCGACGGCCTCTACTACACCGGCGGCTTCACGCGGCCCGGCATCGGCGTCCCGATGTGCCTCATCAGCGGCGAGCACGCCGCCGACGCCGTCCTCGAGGATGCGCGCCGACGCACGCACACGACATGAGTCGGCTTCGGCGCCTCCTCGTCCAGTCGCGCCCCCGGTTCTGGCTCTACCTCGCCGGCCCCGCGCTCGTCGGCATCGCGTACGGGGCGCGCTCGACGGCGGACCTCTACGCGCCCGCGTCGCTCGCGCTCCTCGCGTACTTCCTCCTCCCCGCGAACGTCTACCTCTACGGCGTCAACGACGTCTTCGACGCGGACGTGGACGCGGAGAACCCGAAGAAGGAGGGGCGAGAGCGCCGCTATCGCGGCGACCCCGTGCTCGTCGCCGCCGTCGCCGTGAGCGCCCTCCTCGGCGTCGCCCTCGTCGTCGCCCTCCCCGCGACTGCACCGTGGATTCTGGCCTTCCTCGCCCTCGGCTGGGCGTACAGCGCGCCGCCGCGCCTGAAGACGAAGCCGCCGCTCGACTCGCTCTCGAACGGCCTCTACGTCCTCCCCGGCGTCGCCGCCTACGCCGCGCTCACCGGCGAGACGGCGCCGCTCCCCGCCATCGCCGGCGGGTGGCTGTGGACGATGGCGATGCACACGTTCTCCGCGATTCCCGACATCGAACCGGACCGGCGCGCCGGCATCGACACGACCGCGACCGTCCTCGGGGAGACACGCGCGCTCGCCTACTGCGGGGCGTGCTGGCTCCTCGCCGCCGTCGTCTTCGGCCTCCTCGACGTCCGCGCCGGCGCCCTGCTCGCCGTCTACCCGCTCTTCGCGCTCGGCCTCCACGCCAGCGACGTCGCACTCGATCGCGCGTACTGGTGGTTCCCCGCCGTCAATGCCGTCGTCGGCGCGATACTCACCATCGGCGGGCTGTGGGGTGTCGTGCGTGCGTGAGCGCCTCCCGCCGCGCGGGCGCGTCGAGCGCGCGCTCGACGCGTTCGTCACCGAGAACCGCCTCACGCTCGCCGTCGTCGCGCCGCTCGTCGGCGCGTGCTCGATGATCGCGGGCGCGAAGGGCTACCTCCCGGCTGCCATCGCGTTCAGCCCCGTCGCGCTCGTCGCGGGCACGCTCATGTTGCGCCTCCCGCTCGCCGCCGGCCTCGCACCGCTCTTCGACCGGCGGGCCGCCGGCGCGCTCGGCGGCCTCTGCGCGTACAGCTACGCAATCGAGTACGTCGGCACCACGACCGGGTGGCCGTACGGCGAGTTCGCCTACGGCGTCGAGCTCGGGCCGATGCTCGCGGGCGTCCCGCTCGCGCTCCCGCTGTTCTTCGTGCCGCTCGTCGTCAACGCCTTCCTCCTCACCGTCCTCCTGCTCGGCCCGCGCGCCGACGACCCCCGGGTCCGCCTCCCCGCCGTCGTCCTCCTCGTCGTCGGTATCGACGGCGTCCTCGACCCGGGCGCGGTCGCGCTCGGCTTCTGGGCGTACGCGGACGGCGGCGTCTACTACGGCGTCCCGCTCTCGAACTACGCGGGGTGGGTCCTCTCCGCGAGCGTCGCCGCGTTCGCGCTCGACCGCGCGTTCGACTACGAGCGACTGCGCGCGCGCCTCGAGGCCTGCGCGTTCGCGCTCGACGACCTCGTGAGCTTCGTCCTCCTCTGGGGCCTCGTCAACCTCGCGTTCGCGAACTGGCTCCCGGTGCTCGGGGCGCTCGCGCTCGTCGCCGCGCTCTGGCGGACCGAGCGCTTCGACGTCGCGCTCGAGTGGCCGGTTCGGGGCCGCCCGTGGCGCTGAGCCGCGCGCGAGTGACGTGCGAGCACGCGGCGCCCGAACGGTTTTCCTGACGCCGCGCGAGCTAGCAGCGTATGTCCACGACAGGCAGCCCCGCGCGAGCGGCGGCGGACGCCGTCGGCCTCACGGTCGCCGCGCTCCTCGTCTCGCTCCTCGTCGGCGTCGTCTTCCTCGTTCCGCTCTTCGTCCTCGGCTACGACGTCCAGTCCATGGGCGTCCTCCTCGCGTCGACCGCCGCCGGTCAGCTCGGGTTCCTCGCCGTCGGCTACGGCTACGTCCGCCGGCGAGGCGTCCCCGTCCGACTCGCCGCGCCGTCGCGTCGCGACGCGCTCGTCGCGGCCGGTGGCGTCGTCGCCGCCGTGGCGCTCGCCGTCGCCCTCTCCGCGCTGCTGAGCGCGCTCGACCTCGTTCCGGGCTCCGTCGTCGGCGACGTCGGCGCGCACGACCCCGTCTTCTTCCTCGGTCTCGCCGCGCTCTCGGTCGTCCTCGTCGCGCCCGCCGAGGAACTCCTCTTCCGGGGTGCCGTTCAGGGCCGACTCCGCCAGCACATCGGCCCCGTCCCGGCCGTCCTCGGTTCGAGCCTCCTCTTCGGCTCGATGCACCTCGCGAACTACACGGGCGCGCTCGCGCCCATCGTCGCTGGCGCGCTCCTCATCGCCGCCGTCGGCGCCGTCCTCGGCGCGCTCTACGAGTACACGGGGAACCTCACCGTTCCCATCGCGACGCACGCGACGTACAACGCGGTCCTGCTCGTCGTCGCCTACGCCACGGCATAGGCTACCCGCCCGAGGGCTGATCCGGGCGGTACTCGCGGCTGATCCGGCGCCACGCACCCGAGCGGAAGCGCCAGTAGTTGACGAGCGCCGGGACGGTGGTCTCCGCGAAGAAGGAGAGGTAGATCCCGAGGAGGCCGAGCGACGTGGTCGCGCCGAGATACGTGAACGGGACGGCGAGGAAGAACATGGAGACGATGCGCCCGTAGAACGGCCAGCGCGTGTCGCCGGTGGCGTCGAGCGCGCCGTCGAGACTGCTCGCGACGCCCTGCGGGACGATGGCGAGCGCGGCGACGTAGACGAAGTCGCGTGCGATCGGCACCGTCTTCGAGGCGGGGTCGTCGACGAAGAGGACGACGATCTGCTCCGCGAACGCGACGACGAGGACCGCCGAGAGGAGGTAGGTGGCGGCCGAGAACACGGATATCTCGCGGCCGTAGATGGCGGCGCTCGCCTCGTCGTCCTGCCCGAGCGCCTGCCCGACGAGGCTGCTCGTCGCGAGGCCGAACCCCCACCCGGGCGTGTTCATCAACCCCCAGATGCGTCGCGCGACGATGTACGCGGCGACGACCTGTGGCCCGAAGAGGCCGACGAACGCGAGCATCGGGAAGCGCGCGACCGTCCAGATGCTGCCGCGTCCGATGACCGGGAGGCCGATGGTGGTGATGTCGCGCGCGAACTCCCGGACGAAGTAGCGCCCGGTCGGGTCGACGCTGATGGGGAAGTCGCCGACGAGCGGGAGGCGCCCGCGCGCGAGCCCGACCGCGAACGCGGCGGCGATGAGGGCGTTCGAGAGGGCGGTGCCGAGGCCGGCGCCGACGACGCCGAGGCCGAGGCCGAAGATGAAGACGGCGTTCAGGCCGATGTTCGCGATCGCGCCGGTCGCCCGGAGGACCATTGGCGTCCACGCGTCGTCCGCGCCGATGAGCGCGCGACTCCCGACGAGGTTCAGCGCGGCGAACGGCACGCCGAAGCCGAGGACGCGGAGGTAGTCGGCGCCGTAGCGGATCGTCCGCGCGTCGTCGGTGAGGACCGAGATGAGCTCCGTCGGCGCGAGGACGAAGAGCGCGCCGACGGGCGCGGAGACGGCGAGGACGATGACGCCGCTCGTGCGGATCGCCTGCCCGAGCTCGTCGTAGGCGCCCGCGCTGTAGCGCTGGGAGACGAGCGCGATGGTGCCGGCGGCGAGCCCGCCACCCAACGCGAACGCCATCCCCCAGTAGGGGCCGGCGAAGCCGACGCCCGCGATTGCGACCTCGCCGAGCGCGACGCCGACCATCGCGACGTCGGCCGCGCCCTTCGACATGCGCGCGAGGCCGGTGAGGATGCGCGGCCACGCGAGGTCGACGGTCCGGCGGACGTTGGCGTCGTCGATGAGGCCGACGCGCGCGAGGGCGAGGCCGATGTAGACGAGGACGAGACGCAGGGGGTTCGGGAGCGAGAACACGATACGGTATGGGGTATTTCGTGACGCGGGTTTTAGGCGTTCGTTCCCCGGCCGCGTGTTCCGGTTCGACGCTCCGCGTACTGCGGGCTGACACCACTCACGCGCCCACTTCCGGGTGGTTCGACGCGAGCGCCGGGCCGCGTGAGACGCGCCGTGCTCGTCGCGGGGAGCGACGCGTATATTCCGGGGGCGCGACTATTCCGTGCCGTATGGGGCATCGCCTCGCCGCTCGCCGGGACGCGCTCGCGCCCGTTCAGCGTGACCGCGTCGCGCTCGCGCTCGTGGTCTTCGCCGTCCTCTTCGGGCAGGTCCTCCTCTACCCGGGTGTCACCGACCTCGTCGCGGCGCTCGGCGCGCACGCGGGGAGCGCGACGGGCGCCCTCGACGCGAGCGCGTGGTTCCTCGGCGCCGAGTTCGTCGGTTTCGTCCTCTGTGCCGGCCTCTGGGGTCACCTGAGCGACCGGACCGGCCGACGGACGCCGTTCGTCGTCGCGGGCGCGCTCGGCGGCGCGCTCGGCTACCTCGTGCTCGTGCTCCTCGGCCGTGGCGGCGCGCTCGCCTACGAGTGGCTCCTCCTCGCGCGCTTCGTGCAGGGGGCGTTCACCATCGGCGCGTTCTCGCTCTCGATGACGATGCTGATGGACCTCGAGGGCGGGCACGGGAAGAACATGGGTGCCGCCGGCATCGCCATCGGCTCCGGGACGGCGCTCGGCGCGCCCGTCGGCGGCCAGCTCTACGAGATGGGCGTGTTCGTTCCGTTGCTCGTCGCGGGCGGCGCGCTCGGCGGCGCCGCGCTCCTCGCGACGCGCGTTGCCGACCGCGCCCCGTCCGGGACGACGACCGGGCTCGGCGACGCGCTCGCGCGCCTCCGGGAGACGCCCGCGCTCTCCTTCCCGTACGCCTTTGGCTTCATGGATCGGCTGACCGCGGGGTTCTTCGCGCTCGTCGGCACCGTCTACTTCCGCGAGACGTTCGGCCTCGACGCGGGGAGCGCCGGCCTCGTCCTCGGCCTCTTCTTCGCGCCGTTCGCGCTCCTCCAGTACCCGATGGGCGTCCTCTCCGACCGCGTCGGGCGCAAACTCCCGGTCGCCGTCGGCTCGCTCTGCTACGGCGCCGTCGTCGTCGCCGTCTATCTCGCGCCGACGCTCGCGCTCGCCGCCGTCGCGATGGTGTGTCTCGGCGTCGCGGGCGCGTTCGTCTCCCCGGCGACGATGGCGCTCGTGACGGACCTCGCGAACGCGGACGACCGCGGCGTCGCCATGGGCGGGTTCAACGTCTTCGGGAACCTCGGCTTCCTCGGCGGGTTCGCGGTCGGGAGCGCCGTCGTCGAGGCGGCGGGCTACGGCGCCGCCTTCCTCACCGCCGGCCTCCTCGAGGCCGGGGTGGTCGCGCTCGCGCTTCCGGCGTTCCTCCGACTCGACCTCCCCGGTTCGCCGACGAACCCGAAATAAACACTGTTGACAGAAATTCCGGCGGAAACGGCCGCCTCTGGCGTTGTATCGCGACCGCAGGGGAGAGGGTTTATCACTCCCCCGGTTCTACGACCCTACCGAATCATTCATGACCGATGCCACAGCGAGCAAGAATCGGTGGTTGATCGCGATCTCCGCCGTCGCGATCCACCTCTCGATTGGTGGGATCTACGCGTACAGCATCTACCAGATACCGCTGAACGAGGCGCTCGGCTGGGACAGCTCCAGCGTCTCGCTGGCGTTCTCCATCGCCATCTTCGTCCTCGGGATGACGGCCGCCTTCCTCGGTAGCTACGTCGAGAAGTACGGCCCACGGAAGGCCGGATTGGGCGCCGCCGTCCTCTACGGCCTCGGCACCATCGGCGCCGGCCTCAGCGTTCAGATGGGGAGTCGGACCCTGTTCTTCATCACCTTCGGCCTCATCGGCGGGATGGGCCTCGGTCTCGGGTACATCTCCCCCATCGGGACGCTCCTCGAGTGGTTCCCGGACCGTCGCGGGATGGCGACCGGTCTCGCAGTCATGGGCTTCGGTGCCGGTGCGCTCCTCACCGCGCCCGTCGGCAACGAGCTCATGCTCCGCTTCAGCACCGGGAGCGCCCAGTACACGCAGGGCGGCATCGCGACGACGTTCTTCACGCTCGGCGCGCTCTACTTCGTGCTGATGGCGCTCGGCGCGAGCTACCTCGCGAAGCCCCCGAAGGACTGGCTCCCGTCGGGCATGGAGCAGACGGAGTCCGCGGCCGAGGAGGCTCGCTCCGCGATCTCCGGCCTCAGTAACCTCACCGCGCGCGAGTCCCTCCGGACGCCGCGCTTCTACATGGTGTGGCTCATCATCTTCATCAACGTCTCGGCGGGCATCATGCTGCTCGCGTACGCCTCGCCGATCCTCGTGCAGCTCGGCGGCGCGACGACGACGACCGCCGCGTTCATCACCGGCTACATCGGCATCTTCAACGGTGGCGGCCGCATCTTCTGGTCGAGCCTCTCCGACTATGTCGGCCGGACGACGACCTACGGTGCGTTCTTCGCCATCCAGATCGTCGCGTTCTTCCTGATGCCCCAGATCACGGGCGTCTGGGTCCTCGCGGCGATCCTCTTCGCCATCATCACGTGTTACGGCGGCGGGTTCGCCTGCCTCCCCGCGTACCTCAGCGACCTCTTCGGCACGAAGGAGGTCAGCGCGATCCACGGCTACGCGCTCACCGCGTGGGGCTTCGCCGGCGTCGCCGGTCCGACGCTCGCCTCCACCATCCTCGAGTCGACGGGGAGCTACACGACCGCGCTCTACATCATCAACATCGTGCTCGTCGTCGGTCTCGCGATCGTGCTCCTGCTGCGCTGGCGTATCGGCAAGCTGCAGGACATCAGCACCGCAGCGTCGATCTGAACTGACGACGCTCGCGGTTCGCGGACTCGACCGCACCTCATTTTTGACCACGACGCGCACGGTGTCGTGTGGTACCGCGACGCACGAAATAACGTCGCGCGGACCCGAACGTTTTTACTTTAGGTCTGCCTAAACAGCGCTAATGACTCCCACGCGCCGGTCGACACGCACCGAGCACACGGAGGACACCGCAGACCACCCCGACTTCGACGCCGAGCAGACCGACACACCGACCGTCAACTGTCGAGAGGTGCACGGCGAGCGCCGCGTCTTCACCGAGAGCGGCAACACCGACGGCTGGATCGCCACCGACCACACCGTCGAACTCGAAGAATAGCGAGCGTCAGTCGCGGCGGACGAGCGTGTCGTCCGCCAACATCTTCTCCACGTCGTGCGCGTCCACCTCGACCGTCCGGAGGTGCCCGCGCACGAGTTCGAGCGTCGCCTCGTCGCCGAGCTCGGCGGCGAGTTCGACGTGCTCGCGCATCTGGGCCGCGAGCGTCGCGTACCCCTCGAGGTCGTTCGCGAGCGAATCGCGGAGGCTGTAGACGTCGCCCGCCTCGATCCCGATCGGCGTGTGCTGGCGGAACCCCATCGGGCCGTTGACGGGGACGCCGCCGAGCGCGTGCACGCGGATCGCGAGGTCGTCCGTCATCTCCGCGAGGCGGTCCGCCGCGCCTTCGAGGAACTCGACGACCGGGCCGACCTCGGCGCCCTCGAGCGTCCAGTAGTGCTTGCGCACCTGATTGAAGAGGATGTAGAGGCCGGCGAGGTCCGCGTTCAGCGCCTTGACCAGCCGCTCGGCGGCCGCCGGGTCGATACGGAGGTCGTTTCCGCCGACGGTGCCCCACTCGCGCCGCAGGGCGTCCTCGCCGGGGTTGCGCAGGTGTGGCGCGCTCATCGCCGCATCGCCTCCGTCGTGACGAGCGTGTCGTCCGCGAGGAACTCCTCGATGTCGTGGGCGTCGTCCTCGAGGTCTTCGAGGTGCTCGCGGAGGAGTTCGCTCGTCGCCTCGTCGCCGAGGTCGTCCGCGAGCGCGACGTGCTCGCGCATGCTCGCGACGAGCGTCGCGTACGCGTCGAGGTCGCCCTCGAGCGACGCGCGCAGGTCGAAGAGGTGTTCGGCCTCGAGGTGGACGGGCGCGTACTCCTGGAGCTGCGGGGGCGTGCTCGCGGGGACGCCGCCGAGCTGCGTGATGCGCTCGGCGAGGTCGTCGTTGATGGTGCGCGCGCGCTGATAGCCGCGCTTCAGGACGTCCGCGACGTCCTCGTGCTCGGCGCCCTCCGCCGTCCAGTAGTGCTTGCGCAGGAGGTAGAAGAGGTTGAACGCGCCCGCGTGGTCGGCGTTCAGCGCCCCGACCAGCCGCTCGGCGTCCGCCCGGTCGATGCGGACGGCGTTCTCCTCCATCGTCCCCCACGCCTGTCGGACGGTCGCGCCCTCGAGGTCGTGGACGAGTCGCCCGTGCTGTGGACTCGTCATCTCACTGGGTCGCGCTCTCGAGGACGAGGGTGTCGTCCTCGAGGTAGTGGTCGATCTCGTGAGCGGCGTCCTCGAGGCCCTCGAGGACGTCGCGGAGGAGCTCGCTCGTCGCGTAGTCCCCGAGGTCCTCCGCGAGGCCGACGTGCTCGCGGACGGACTCGATGACGTCGCCGTACATCTCGCGGTCGTTCTCGAGCGAGGTGCGGATGTCGTAGACGTCCTCGCCCTCGAACTCGACGGGCGCGCGCTCCTCGAGGGTCGCGGGACCGCTCACGGGGACGCCGCCGAGGGCTTGGGCGCGCTCGGCGAGGGCGTCCGCCGCGTCCTCCGCCTCCTCGGCCTTCTCGCCGAGGAACCCGTGGAGGTCGTTGAACTCGGCACCCTCGACGTTCCAGTGATGCTTGCGAAGCTGGTGGTAGAGAACGTACGACGCGGCGAGGTCGACGTTCAGCGCGTCGACGACCTGCTCTGCCTTCTCCGTGTCGAGTCGGAGGGCGTTCTCTTCGACGGTACCCGCTTCGCGGCGAATCGTCTTCTGGGTGCTCATTGCGTTCCGTAGTTGGCCCGGCACCTACTTAAAGCTTCTTGCATCAGAAACAAAATTTTGTGCTACCTTAATTTCGGTTGGCCTAAAACAACCCCCCTCTTCCTCGTAGGGGTCATCATGGCCCGCAGCTGACTCGACACGCACGCTCGTCTCGTACACTTCGTCCGGCCGCCTCAGCTCAACGGAGCCGCCAGCGCCTCCCGGATCGGCGTCTCCCCGCTCAGCACCTCGAACGTCAGCCCGTACGTCGCCTCGGCGTCGAGCGCCGCGACCAGCGTCGCCGCGACGTCCGCTCGCGGAATCGTCGCCTCCGACCGGTCGAGATGGCGGCCGACCCGGACTCGCCCCGTCCCGTCCGCGTCCGTCAGCGCGCCCGGTCGCAGCACCGTCTCCGTCAGCGCGCTCTCGCGGAGGTACTCGTCCGCTTCGGCCTTCGCACGCAGGTACTCGCGCAACTCGACCGGGCTCTCCTCCGGCCGGTCGGCGTTGATAGAGGAGAGCATCACGAAGCGCTCGACGCCCACCTCCTCGCAGGTGTTCACGCAGTTGATCGCGCCGTCCCGGTCGACGCCCCACACGTCCGCCCCGCTGGAGCCGGCGGCGAAGATCAGGGCGTCACAGCCCGCGAGCGCGTCGCCGAGCTCTCCGGGGGCGGTGACGTCCCCGGCGACCGACTCGGCGCCGAGCGCCTCGATATCGTCGCGATACGCCGCCTCGCGACACATCCCCACCGCTTCGTGGTCGTCGTGCTCGGCGAGGAGTCGCGTGACGTGCTGTCCGACCTGCCCGTGTGCGCCGGCGACGAGAACGCGCATGCGCGACCCTACTCACGGGCGCGTGAAGAACGCCGCGGCCGCCCGACGCTCGCGCTCTGGGGCCGCGAAAAACGGGGAGACATCGGTCGTCGGCGCGGTTGAGCGCCGCTCGCGCTCGCGCGTCCGTCGCCGACCGCTCCGCGCTTACTCGGTGAGCTGGACGACGTTACCGTTCCGGGAGATGTGGAGGTCCTCGCCGACCGTGTAGCCCTGCGTCTCCGCGAGGTCGACGTACGGCGCGATGCCGCTGAGGGACTGGTGGGCGGGGATGATGTTCTCCGGCTGGACGGCCTGCAGCATCCGGTAGTGCCCCTCCTCGCGGAGGTGGCCGGAGACGTGGATGTCGTCGTAGATGCGCGCGCCCTGCATCTTCAGGAGCTTCTCGGCGGCGTAGCGCTGGCCCTCGTTCGTGGGCTCGGGGATGACGCGCGCGCTGAAGACGACCTTGTCGCCGTCGTCGAACTGGAACGGCGTCTCGTCGCGCGCCATTCGGGTGAGCATCGCGCGCGGCTCGCCCTGATGGCCGGTGACGACCGGGAGGAAGTTGCCCTTCCCCTCGTTCATGATGCGCTTGAATGCGCGCTCGCGGGAGCGCCGGTGGCCGTAGATCTCGAGGTCGTCCGGGATCGGGTAGCCCAGATCGCGCGCCGTGTTCGTGTACTTCTCCATCGAGCGCCCGAGGAGGATGGGCTTGCGGCCGATCTCCTTCGCGAACTCGACGATGCTGGAGACACGGGAGACGTGACTGGAGAACGTCGTCGCGACGATGCCGCCCGTGTAGTCCTCGAAGCTCTTCAGCGTGTCGTGGAGGTGCTTTCGCGCGACGGACTCGCTGGGCGTGCGGCCCTTTCGGCCCGCGTTCGTGCAGTCCTCGATGTAGCAGAGCACGCCCTCGCGGCCGAGCTCCTCGAAGCGCTCCATGTCGAAGGGGTCCTCGAGGACGGGGTCGTGGTCGATGCGCTTGTCGAGGCCGTAGACGACCGCGCCCTCGGGCGTGTGGAGGACGGGGCTGACGGCGCCGACGATGGAGTGCGTCACGTGGACGAACTCCATGTCGACCTCGTCGCCGATCTCCATCGTCTCGCCGGCCTCCATCTTCACGAGGTCGTTGTCGACGTCGAACTTCGACTCGTCGTCGATCTCCTGGCGGACGAGTTCGATGGTGAACGGGCTCCCGACGATCGGCGCGTCGTAGCGGTGCGCGAGCTTCCCGATGGCGCCGATATGGTCGAGGTGGCCGTGCGTCGGCACGATGGCCTTCACGTCGCCCTCGAGTTCGCTCATGACGCGGTCGTCCGGGATGGCGCCCATGTCGATGAGGTCGAGGCTGTGCATCTGCTCCGTCCGCACGTCGTCGTGAATCAGGACCTGCGAGAGGTTGAGGCCCATGTCGAAGACGACGATGTCGTCGTCCATGCGGACGGCCGTCATGTTGCGGCCGACTTCCTGATAACCGCCGATTGTCGCGATTTCGATTTCCATAGGTATGTGGCCGATCAATGCGTTCCGACGGTGACGCGTGCGACCGGCGTCGACGCACAGCCCACCCGACCACCGCAGTCGAACATGGCTGTGCGTCCGCGCCGAGCGTCAGTGCCGCGGACCGCACGTCTTTCGGATACGCGACCAAAGGAGGCCGGGGCTTAAGAGCTTCAGGGTTCCGTCTCGGGTGATGCACTCACGCGTCCCGGGCACGCGCGGGCGTGGCGCTCGCTCGACGGCGGATGCGGCACGTGCGGGCGGCGAGCGCGGCGCCGACGCGTTCGCGGCAGGGCGGCCTCGGGACGACTGTCGAGCCCCCTCCTCGATGGGGCGCTTGCGGTCGGCGGCTCCGCTCGCGCCCGCTGATTCTGTCACTGGGGTATAAGGACACGGGGTGGATAGTGACGGACGAGCGCACACTATGACAGAGACGATCACGCTCGAGGAGGCGACGGAACTGATAGAGGCCGCCGAAGAGGCGGCCGAAGAGATGGGGCTGGCGATGGTGATTACGGTGGCGAACCCGGCGGGGAACCTCGTGGCCCAACACCGGATGGACGGCGCGTGGCTGGCGAGCGTCTCCATCTCGCGAAACAAGGCGTACACGGCGGCGGCGCTCCAGATGCCGACTCACGAGTTGGCCGATCCCACGCAACCGGGCGAGTCGCTGTGGGGGCTCCAGACCACCGACGAGAACCGCCTCGTCGTCTTCGGCGGCGGCTATCCCCTCGAGGAGGACGGCGACATCGTCGGCACCGTCGGCGTCAGCGGCGGCGAGGTTGCACAGGACATGGCCGTCGCCGAAGCCGCCGTCGACGCGTTCGAGTCGTAGGGCGGCCCGCGCGCCGCGCGCGTCGGCGCGTCGGCGGCATCGGTGCTGCCGACTCGACGCCGGCGACACGATCACCATCGGGACCCCGCTATCGGTGACCTGCGGCCCGAACGGGGTTCCGCGACGCGAACCTACTTGCTCCTGCGTCGGGACACCACACACCATGGAGTACACGACGCTCGGGAACACGGGCACGACGGTGAGCGAGCTTTGTCTGGGCTGTATGAGCTTCGGGAGCGGCGACGACTGGATGCTCGAGGAGGAGGAGTCGCGGGAGATAATCGAGCGGGCGATCGACTTGGGGATCAACTTCTTCGACACGGCGAACGTCTACTCGACCGGCGAGTCCGAGGAAGTCCTCGGAAACGTGCTCGATGACTACGAGCGCGACGAGCAGGTGGTGGCGACGAAGGTGTTCGGCGAGATGGGCGAGGACCCGAACAAGCAGGGGCTCTCCCGGAAGGCCATCGAGCAGGAGTTGGAGAACTCCCTCGAACGGCTCGGCATGGACACCGTCGACCTCTACCAGATCCACCGCTGGGACTACGACACACCCATCGAAGAGACGCTCCGAGCGCTCGACGACGCCGTTCGTCGCGGGCAGACCCGATACATCGGCGCGTCGTCGATGTGGGCCCACCAGTTCGCCGACGCTCTCCACACCAGCGACGCACTCGGCCTCGAGCGCTTCGCGACGATGCAGAACTGCTACAACCTCGGCTATCGCGAGGAGGAGCGCGAGATGCTCCCCCTGTGTGAGAAAGAGGACGTCGGCGTCATCCCGTGGAGCCCGCTCGGCGCGGGCTTCCTCACGCGCCCCCACGAGGAGTCGACGGCGACGACCCGCGGCGAGCACGAGGCCGAATACGGCGTCCCCTACCTCGAGGGTGGCGGCGAGGAGATCAACGAGCGCGTCGAGGAGCTGGCGGCGGAGAAGGACCTGACGATGGCGCAGGTCAGTCTCGCGTGGCTCCTCCACAAGGATTGGGTGGACGCGCCCATCGTCGGGACGTCGAGCGTCGAGCACCTCGAACAGGCCGTCGAGGCCACCGACGTCGACCTCTCGGACTCCGAGATGGAGTACCTCGAGGAACCCTACGAGCCAATGGAGGTCTTCGGGCACGAGTAACCGTAGTTCTGAGCGTCGGCGAAGAACTACGAAAAAGCGAGCGCTGAACGGAGTGAGGCGCGAGTAAACGCGGCAACCGAGCGACAGTGAGGCGCCGCGAACGACGAGCGGGAGGACGGGGCGCTAGTTCTCGTCGAGGAATGCCTCGATGGCGTGGCCGCCCTGGAAGCCCTCGGCGAGCGTCGCGACGACGTCGCCGTCCTCGATGAGGACGAGCGTGGGGACGCTGCGGACGTCGTAGCGGTCGACGAAGTCGAGGTCGTCGCCGGCGTTCGCCATGGCGACGGTGACGTCGTCGCGGGCGCGAGCGACGTTGCCGAGGACGGGCTCGATGGCGTTGCAGAGCGTGCAGCCGGACGTGTAGAGGTCAAGGAGGACGCGGTCTTCGCGGTCGAGGAGGTCGTCGAGGTCGTCGGTGTCGTCGAGGCGGACGACGGGCGCTGTCTCCTGCATGGTCTTGCGTACGCGCTGCACGGCTATCAACCCGTTCCGAGGACTGCTACCACGCGACGTGGAGGAGGACGTAGACGACGACGCCGAGACCGAAGGAGACGAGCCAGAGCGGCGCGGCGACGCGGCCGACGCGCGGGTGGTTCGTGCGCGGGAGGGCCGCGACCGGCCGGGTGAGTGCGAGCAGGACGACGTAGTAGAGCAGGGGGATGCAGACGATGGCGAGGAAGACGTGGACGGCGAGCACGGGCAGGTAGACGTACTGCTCGACGACCGCCGGGCCGGTGAACGGCGTCGGGCCGCGCAGGCTGACGCGGTAGAGGTAGCAGACGAGGAAGAGCGCGAAGAGGCCGAGACCGGTGAGCATCGCGCGCCGGTGGCGGTGGACGTCACCGCGGCGGATGGCGCGCCAGCCGACCGCGACGACGACGAACGCGACCGCGCAGATCGCGGCGTTCAGCGTCGGAATCAGGGCGAGTACCCAGTCCGGTGCGACGGGCAGGAGCGCGGACGGGAGCGCGCCGAGGACGGCGCCGAAGACGAGCGCGAGCGAGACGGCGCTCAGGACGGCGGTCGCGGCGGGGACGTGGTCGGCGAGTGGGTGGTCTGACATCGCGGATGGTCGTACCCGGTGCTTCTGGCGCCTCGACAATCAACGCTTCCGTCGCGACCGACCGCCCTCACGCGACGGGAACGCTTCTACACCGGGACGAGCGCGACGGGGACGGCGCGCGTCTCGAGGACGGCCTTCGTCATGCTCGCGTGGGTGACGCCCTCGACGGCGGTGCGCTCGACGGCGCCCATGACGACGTACTCGTACTCGTGTCCGGACTCGAGGATGGCGTCCGTGAGGCGCTTTTGCGGCGAGACGTTCGTGTCGTCCGAGAAGGACTCGCGCTCCTCGACAGCGATTTCGGCGGCGACGCCGGGCGCGACGCGCGCGAGCAGCTCCTCGGCCTCCGAGCGGAGCGCCGTCGCGTCCTCTTCCTCGCCCTCTTGGACGTGATAGACGTAGAGGTCGTGTCCGCTCGCGGACGCCTGGCGCGCCGCGAACTCCAGTACCGCCGTCCGTCGCTCCGGCTCCCCGTACGCGACGAAGATGGTGCCCATACCCCGCCCGTTCGAACGGTCGGCCCTTTAGCGGTTCGGCGACGACCGCCGCGTCGGGATAGAGTTACGGTGCCGGGCGCCGACGAACGCGACGTATGACGGCAGACCTCTCGTTCGACGTGACCGCCGATGACGCCGAAACCGGTTCGACGCTCGTCGTCGGCCAGTCACAGCCCGGATTCGCGGGTGTGACGGCCGCCGACTACCTGGTTCGCCACCTCGAAAGCACCGAGGCCGGCCACGTCTCCTCGGCCGACCTCCCGGCCATCGCGCCCGTTCAGGACGGAACGCCGCGCCACCACAGCCGCCTCTACACGCTCGCGAACGCCGACTGCAGCGTCCTCGTCGGCGAGCTCTTCGTCCCCGGCGCGGCCGCGCGTTCCTACGCCGACGCGCTCCTCGCGTGGGCGGCGGCGAACGGCATCACGGAGATCGCGGTCCTCCACGGCGTCCCGTTCCAGCACGGCCCCGACGAGCACGCGGTCTTCCACGTCGCCACCGGCGACTATCGGTCGAACCGACTCCCTGAGGGGGTCTTCCGCCCGCTACAGGGCGGGTTCCTCGACGGCGTGGTCGGCGAGCTCGTCACGCGCAGCCTCGAGGACCGGGCGCCCGACGTCGGCGTCTACGTCACGCCCGCGCACCCGCCCGGCCCGGACGTCGATGCGGCGCTGCGACTCATCGACGCGCTCCAGTCGGTCTACGGCATCGACGTCGATGCCTCCGAACTCGAGGAACTCAGCGAACAGCTCCGGAGCTACTACGCGCAACTGGCGAACCGGACCGCGAGCGTGGCCGAGGAGGAACCGCTCTCCGGCTACGGCTACGACGACACCACCTATATGTGAGCACTCAGTCGTCGAGCGCCCGCCGGAACCTCCGGACCTCCTCGCGGATCGCCCGCCACTGCTCGACGGTGCCCGGAACCGCGTCTCGCGACCCGGACTCGCCCGCGATGCCGTCGCCCTGCGTGGCGCGGTCGACGAGCGCGCGCACCTCGCCGGGGTTCGGGACGCCCCGGAAGACGAGGTCGCCGCCGCCCGCGAGTTCGAACCCCACGTTCCCGTAGTCGAAGAGCGACCCGGTGAAGGACTGCGTGTACGCGCTGTTCTGGACGGTTTCGAGCGCGGCCTGCGTGACCGCGCGCGAGAGCACGCCCGTCTTCACGTAGAGCGCGTCGTCGCTCACGACGTACTGCGTGTGCCGGTTGACGAGGTAGCGCCACGCCGCGACCGCCACCCCGACGGGGACGAGCGCGAGCGCGAGCGGCGTCTCGATCAGCCAGCCGGCGACGCCGGCGACGGCGAGCACACAGCCCACGAGCACGGCCGGGAGGACGCGCGTGAGTCGCGGGCGCGCCGTCCACGCCACCGTCTCGTCGGCCGCGAGCGGCACCGCCGCGTCGACGTCTTCGCGCCCCGCTGCCCCGGACCCCGTCATCGCTCCGTCCCGCCGGCGTCCACGCCGTCGCCCGCGCGGGGTTCGGCTTCGTCGCCGTCCGCCACGTCCGCGGCCACGCCCTCCGCGCGCTCGCCGTCGCTCGCGTCGCCGTCGCGCGCTTCGAGCGCCCGGCGGATCGCGCGGAGTTCCTCGCGGATGTCGTCGAGGACGTCCGCGGCCGTCTCCTCGTCCTCGTTCGCCCGCTCGCCGCGCGCGGCCTTCACGCGCTCGTTGATGCGCTCTTGAACCGCACGCGGGTCCGGCACCGACTGGAACCGCATCTCGACGCCGGAGCCGCCGGCCGTCGAGACGTCGACGGTCCCGTAGCCGAAGCGCGACCCGAAGAACCCCTGACTGTACGAGGTGTTCTGCACCTTCCCGAAGTCGATGCGCTGGACGTCGCGCGAGAGCACGCCCGACTTCCGGTAGAGCGCGTCGGTGGTGACGACGTACTGTGTGTTCTCGCGGTTGAGGTAGGCGCCCGCGATGACGAGCAGGCCGACGAGGACGAGCGAGAGCGGGACGCCGACGACGAGCGCCGGAATCAGACTGCTCTCGTGGGGCTTGCCCGCCCAGACGACGGACTCGTCGTCGTCGAGCGTCAGCCAGTCGAGCGTCGCGGGGTCGAGGTCGCCGTGCTCGGCCATACGCGTCGTTCCCCGGACGCGGACAAGAAGCTTCCCCCGGCACGCTCGTCGAGTCCGACGGAGTGCGGTCACGCCCCGCCGACTGCCGCTCACGCGGTCACAGCCACGCATTGGCGCGCTCAGGAGCGGGAGAACTCGTCTATGATCGCCGTCCCCGCCGACTCCTTCTCGTACGAGACGGAGACCGTGTAGTCCCCGTTCACGCCGACAGTGAAGTCGTCGCCCGGGGCGAACCGCGTATACGCGGTCGATTCACTGAGCGCCGCGCCGTCGGTCGAGACGTCGACGTCCGCGCCGGCCGGGTCGACGATCGACCCCGAGACGTACACGCTGTCGGCCGGCATCGTACCACCACCGGTATGCGAGAGCGTCAGGACACCGGTATCGGCGTCGCTGGTCGCGGACGGGTCGTACGTGCTCTCGAGAAACGCGCTCGGCAGTCCCAGAAGGGTGCCGCCGACGATGAGGCCGCCGGTGGCGTCGATCCGAACGATATACCGGTCCGACTCGGAACCGGACACGCCGAAGACGGTTTCCTCCGTCCGGGTCTCCTCCCCGTGCGAGATCGTGAGTTGGGTCTGGAACGCGGCGTCACCGACGACCGCCCGCGACTGGTCGAGACGGGTCAGCGTCCCGTAGTCGAGCGTGTATTCGCCGATCGTGCTCTCGGTGAACCCACCGGCCGCCCACTCACTCACCGACGCGGTCGCGGTTTCGACGTCGTCCTCGTTGACTGCGGCGACGAACCGCTCGATCGCCGCTTTCTCCGCGTCCCCGCTCGAGGACGATGCCGGGTCACTCGAACCCGTCGAGCACCCCGCGAGCCCCGTCGCGGAAGCCCCACCGAGGGCGGCCATGAACTGCCGTCTGGACGGTGACATTACCTCGACGTGGAATCCCGTGGTGATTAAGTGTTCCCGCCGACGCGAGTCAGGACGGACTCCCTCGGGCGGGGCAGTATCGTCGAGTATCGACCGTGCGACCGCGGGCACAGACCCTCGACGTCGCCGAGGCGACGAGCGGAAACCCGCCCGGCGCCAACGCGTCCGTATGCCCGAGACGATTCGCGGGACCGTCCTCCACGTCGTCCCACCAGCCGACCTCGACGACCACGACCTCGACCCGGAACTCGCCGCCCTCGCGGCGGGCCACACCGTCGCGGTCTGTCGACGCGGCGGCGACCCGTCGCTCCGCCAGCGCCTCCGAACCTTCCTCACCGGCGGCACCATCGACGCCGTCACGGTCGTCCTCGACTCCACGCCCGAGACGGGCGACTCGCTCGCCGTCACCGCGCGCGAGACCGACCTCGCGGGCGTCTACGACGCGACCTAGTCGTCGCGGACCGTGACGACGGGAACCGGCGAGGTGCGGACGGTCTGCTCGGTGACGCTTCCGAGGAGGACGCGCGCGACGCCGCGTCGCCCGGTCGTTCCCATCACGACCGCGTGGATGTCCTCCTCGGCGACCGCCTCCCGGATGGCGTCCGCCGGCGCGTCGTGGACGACGTGTCCGACCGCGTCGAGGCCGCGCTCCTCGGCCATTCCGACCACGTCGTCGACGGCGTCCTGCGCGGCCGCCTCCAGCTCGCCGCTCACGGTCGCCGAGCGCACGTCGATGCCGAGCGAGTAGTCGTCGACCGCCGATATCACGTGGACGGTGGCGTCGAGCGCGTCAGCGAGCGCGAGGCCGTGCTCGGCGGCGAGCGCCGCGCGCTCGCTCCCGTCCGTCGGTATCAGGACGCGCTCGTAGGGGAACGCGAGGCGCTCGCTGTCGGGCATCCGTGCGGTGAGCACGGGCACCTCGGAGAGGCGAACAACCTTCTCGGTGACGCTCCCGAGGAGGTGGCGCGCGAGGCCGGTGCGGCCGTGCGTCGGCATCACCACGAGGTCGAACCCCTCCTCGGCGGCGTACTCGACGACGGTTTCGGCCGGCCCGCCCTGCACGACCACGGTGTCGGCCTCAACGCCGAGCGTCCCGAGGGTGTCGGCGGCGTCCTCGACGATCGCTTCCCCCTCCCTGACGAGCGCGTCCACGACGGAGCGCCCGACCGTGGTGACGCTGTCCCGCGTCGTGTCCGCGACGTGGAGGACGCGAACGGTGGCGTCCGCCCACTGTGCGAGTTCGGCCGCGTGATGGAGGACGGCGCTCGCGCCCTCGCTGCCGTCGACCGGGAGGAGTACGTCGTCGTACATACGGGGCCGATACGGACGAGGGCGTGTAAGGTGTTTCCCCCGCTAGCGCGAGAAGCGCGCCGCGATGGCGGCCGCGCGGTCCCCGCTCAGCGACGTCGCCGCCCCCATGGTTCGCGGGAGCGTGAGCGTGACGACCGTCCCTCGGGGGTCGCGCTCGGACTTCGAGAGCTCGCCCCCGGAGCGCGCGCACGCCCACTGCATCACCCAGAGGCCGAGGCCGGAGCCGTGTCGGAGCGGCGCCTCGTCGCCGGCGACGATGGGGTCCCATTCCGCGTCCGGGATCCCCGGGCCCGTGTCAGCCACCGACACCCGGACGCTGTCCGAGTCCGCGTCGCACGTGATGTCGACCGCCACCGTCGGCTCCGCGTCGTCCGCGTGGACGACGGCGTTCTCGACGGCTTCGGTGATCGCGTCCCGGATCGCGGGGACGGTCTGCGCCCACGCGGTCTCGGGTACGTCGACGGTGATCGACGCCTCTGGGTGGCGGGTGCGCGCTTCCTCGACGACCTCCGTGGTGATCGCGGTGACGTCGCGCGACGCGACGGTGTCGTCGAGGTGGCGCAGGCGGTCGACGTGCTCGGAGAGCGAGTGGAGGCGGTCGGCGGCGTCGCGGATCGCGTCGAGCGCGCGCACCTCGGCGTCGTCGTCGGCATCGACCTCCCGCGCGTACCCCTGAATGACGGTCAGTTCGTTGCGGAGGTTGTGCCGGAGGACGCGTTCGAGGACGGCGTGCTCCTGTTCGAGGATGAGCGTGCGCGTGAGGTCGCGGAGGACGAAGACGGCGGCGCCCTCCCCGTCCGGGTGCGTCATCGGCGACGCCCACAGTTCGACGTCGAGAAGGGTGCCGTCCCGGTGGCGGCGCTGGGTGCGCGCGCCCTCGACGCGCCGGCCGGCCTCAAGGCGGGCGAGGAACTCCTCGCGCTCCGACTCGCGCGCAGGCGGCACCATCGGCACGGGTTCGCCGAGCACCTCCTCGGGAGTGTAGCCGAACGTCTCCTCGGCGGCGGCGTTCCACAGCGAGACGGTGTCGTCGCCCTCGACGACGACGACGGGGAGCGGGACGTTCTGGACGACGGTCTCGAAGCGCTCGCGGTGTGAGGCCGCGCGCGCCATCTCGCGGTGCATCAGCGCGTGATAGCCGCCGACGACCGTCCCGCCGAGGCAGCCGAAGACGGTGAACTGGAGGACGAAGAAGCGGGGGTTCGTCACCGGACCGGTGGTGAGGCGTCCGAGGAGGCTGAGGACGGTGAGGGCGGCGAGGAACCCCGCGCCGAGGAGCGTCCAGCTGAGGACGCGGCGCTGCTCGCTCGGCGTCCACTCGCGACGCACGGTCAACGCGCCGCCGGCGGCGACGAAGAGCGCGGCGGTTCCGACGTAGGCGGCGTGGAGGGCGCTGACGGGGTCGGTACCGGAGTGGAGGGTCAGCGCGATGGTCGCGGCGAACAGGAGGCTCCCGAGGAGTGCGAGCGCGACGCCCGCGTCCGGGCGCCACCGAGGCGTGCTCACCGTTCCCGAGCCGTTCGGTCGTTCATGGTTCTCTGCTCTGGAAGCCCCGTAGTCTCTCCGGGTATATGTCTCCTCGGTGTTTTTTCCCGCGTCGCAATCGGCGGGCGCGGGGGCGGGAGCCCCGCGGCGGTGACTCCGCGAGGCATTTAGTGTGCGACCCCCACCCTCGAGTATGGACGCAGACCCGGACCCCGAGGAGGTTCGCCGCGACTGGGCCGAACGCGAGGGGGAGTTCTCGCCGCGCTACTACGCGCACCTCGGTCCGAACGAGGTGAGCGAGACGCTCGCGGAGGTGCTCGCACACTACGTCACCGAGGACGCCGACATCCTCGAACTCGGCTGTAGTTCGGGGCGCCACCTCGAGCACCTCCGCCGGCAGGGCTTCGAGAACCTCACCGGTATCGACCTGAACGACGAGTCCTTCGAGGTGATGGCCGAGGAGTTCCCGCGCCTTCACGAGACGGGGACGTTCCACGTCGGCGCACTCGAGGAGTACCTCCCGGACGTTGCGGACGGCGCGTTCGACGTCGTCTACACGGTGGAGACGCTCCAGCACGTCCCGCCGGAGGACGCGTGGGTGTTCGAGGACGTCGCGCGCGTCACCTCCGACCTGCTCGTGACGGCGGAGAACGAGGGGAACGGCCCGACGCGCGGCCGCGAGGACACCGACGTGAGCTTCGTGAACGACGACTTCCCGCTCTATCACCGCAACTGGAAGGACGTCTTTTCCGAATTCGGCCTCGCACAACTCATGCGCGAGCCGACGAAGCGCGACACCATTCGGACCTTCCGAAAAGTCTGATCAGGCATACTGTCCAGTAATACTGGCCACTTCTCCCATCCAGCCCGACCGGGGTGATTACGCTCGCATACCGTCTCGCCGGAAACCCTGTTTATACCCCGTCGGCGACCCGACGTGTACGCATGCCTTCGGAGATGACCGCATACGTCGTCGAGGAGTACGGTGACCCGGACGTCTTCACCGAGCGACGCGTCGACGTCCCCGACCCCGCGCCGGACGAGATTCGCGTGGAGGTCGCGGCCTCCAGCGTCAACCCCGTGGACTACAAGATCCGACAGGGCGCCATCCCGGACTTCACGCCGCCGCTCCCCGCGACGCTCGGCTGTGACGTCGCGGGCGTCGTCGACGCCGTCGGCGGCGACGTCGAGCGCTTCGAGGAAGGCGACGAGGTGTACGGCATGCCGGGCGGCGCCGGCCGGCAGGGCGCGCTCGCCGACTACGCCGTCGGCCACGCCGGGACGTTCGCGCACGCCCCCGATTCCATCCCGCTCGAGGACGCCGCCGCGCTCCCCGTCGTCGCGCTCACCGCCTACGAGATGCTCGCCGACAAGACCACCGTCGACATCGGTGAGGACGTTCTCGTCTACGGCGCGAGCGGCGGCGTCGGCCACATCGGCGTCCAGCTCGCCGACTGGTTCGGCGCGGACGTCACCGCCACCGGCTCCACCGAGGCGAAGCGCGACCTCGCCGCCGACCTCGGCGCGGACGCCACCGTCGACTACACGACCACCGACATCGCGGACTACGTCGCCGACCACACCGACGGAGCGGGCTTCGACACCGTCTTCGACCCCATCGGCGACGACCACCTCCAGACCGCCTTCGAGGCGGTGCGTCCCTTCGGGAGCGTCGTCACCACCGAGTCCTCCTCCACGCAGGACCTCGCCGCGATGCACGCGAACTCGCTCGAACTCGGCGTCGTCCTCGTCATCCTCCCGGTCCTCCTCGGCGAGCGCCAGGAGCGCGTCGGCGCGGAACTCGCCGACATCGCCGCCCTCGTGGACGACGGCGCCGTCGAACCCGTCATCGACGAGCGCTTCGCGTTCGCCGACGTCGCGGACGCCCACCGCCGCGCCGAGTCCGGCGACTTCGTCGGGAAGCTCCTCCTCGTCAACGAGTAGACGGCGCGACGTCGCGCGCGTGACCGGGTACTTATGACGGTGGCTCCCCAATCGGGACCATGACTTACGATACCGTCGTCTTCGACAACGACGGTGTCCTCGTCGGTCGGACGCGTTTCGACGTCCTCCGCGACGCCACCGCGGAGACGTTCGCGCAGTTCGGCGTGACCGACCCGGACACCGAGCACGTCGAGGACATGGCCGTCGGCGCCACCCCCGAGCGCGTCGACGACGTCTGCACCGTCTACGACCTCGACCCCGAGTCCTTCTGGCGGACGCGCGACCGCACGCTCTCGGCGGCCCAGCGCGTCGAAGCCCGCGAGGGCCGCAAGACGCCCTACGAGGACATCGACACGCTCGCGGACCTCGACGCCGACCTCGGCGTCGTCAGCTCGAACCAGCAGGAGACGGTCGACTTCCTCGTCGAGCACTTCGGACTCGATGCGTTCGTCGACACCGCGTACGGCCGCGAGGAGACCATCGAGAGCCTCGACCGCCGGAAGCCGAACCCCCACTACGTCGAGCGCGCGCTCGCGGACCTCGACGCGGACTCCGCGCTCTTCGTCGGCGACAACGAGTCCGACATCGAGGCCGCCGAGAACGCCGGCATCGACTCGGCGTTCATCCGCCGCCCGCACCGCGACCGCTGGGAGCTGAACGTCTGGCCGACGTGGGACATCGACTCGCTCGAGGACCTCCACGACATCTGCGCGCCCTAACCCGCGTCCCGACACGCCTTTTCGACGGCCGGTCGTAGCGCCGCGCATGGATGAGGGCATCCACCCGGACGCGCGCGCCGTCCTCGAGCGCCGGCGCTCGCTCGGACTGACGCCGGTCCACGAGCAGGGCCGACACCGAGTGCGCCTCCTCGAACGCCTCACGAGTCGTATCGGCGACGGCGGCCCGGCCGTCGCGGCGACCACGGACCTGACGGTGCCCGGCCCCGGCGGCCGGATTCCGGTGCGCGCCTACCGGCCGGAGGGCGAGGGGCCGTATCCGACCGTCGTCTACCTCCACGGCGGCGGCTTCGTCTTCGGGAGCATCGCGTCGCACGACGCGCTCTGTCGCACGCTCGCGAACGCGAGCGACAGCGTTGTCCTCTCCGTCGACTACCGCCTCGCGCCCGAACACCCGTTCCCGGCGGCGGTCGAGGACGCCTATGCCGCGACCGCGTGGGCGGCCGCGAACCCGGAGAAGCTGCGCTCGACCGGCGACCTCTCGGTCGTCGGCGACAGCGCGGGCGGGACGCTCGCCGCCGTCGTCGCCCTCGTGGCCGCCGAGCGCGCCGCCGGTGTCGAGCGCGACGGCGTCACCGTCGCGGCGGACGTCGTCCCCGATATCGACCGCCAAGCCCTCCTCTATCCGAGCGTCGGCGTCGCGGAGCGGCAGGCGTCCGTCGAGGCGTACGACGGCCTCGTCCTCACGCGCGCGGACCTCGAGTGGTTCCACGACTGCTACTACGGCGACGACGCCACCCAACGCCACCCCTACGCGGACCCGATCCACGCCGACGACCTCTCCGGCGTCGCGCCCGCGACGGTGCTCACCGCCGGCTTCGACCCGCTTCGCGACGGCGGGCGCGCGTACGCCGCGCGACTCGCCGAGGCCGGCGTCGACACGGATTTCGTCGAGTACGAGGACATGATTCACGGCTTCGCGACCGACCTCGCGCGGATCGAGCGCGCCCGCGAGGCCGTCGAGCGCGTCGCCGCCGGCCTCCCCTAGCGGCGGCTCGCGCGCCGAACCGACGTCTCGGGGCGTATCCGACGGGCGAGGCGTCGAACGAGAGCGAGGGGGCGGCGGTGTCCCGGACGGACCGACTCGCGCTCGGGTCGCGGCGAGCGCACCGTCCGACGCGTCTCGGTGACCAACGCTTATGCCGTCGGGTCTTGAGTCGGCGGATATGGCACCGGAAATCACGAAGATCGAGAGCACGGAGTTCTCCTACACGCTCGACGACGTCGGGACGGACGAGCACGGCTTCAACCTCGTCTACGAGCCCGGCGAGAGCACGGAACGCAAACTGTTCGCGGTGAAGATCCACACGGACGAGGGCATCACGGGCGAGTACGTCGGCGGGAATTCGCCGGGCGCCGCCCAGTACAACCTCGTCGCGAACTACCTCGTCGGGAAGAACCCCCTCGAGCGCGAGAAGCACTGGTCGGAGCTGAAGCGCGCGCTCCGCAAGTACGACCGCATGGGCATCGGCCCGATGGACATCGCGCTCTGGGACTTCGCCGGGAAGTACTACGACGCGCCGATCCACGAACTCCTCGGAACGTACCGGACGAAGGTGCCCGCGTACGCCTCGACCTATCACGGCGACGAGAACGGCGGCCTCGACTCCCCGGCGGCGTTCGCCGAGTTCGCCGAGGAGTGTG
The DNA here is from genome assembly GCF_014647455.2 of Halarchaeum grantii. NCBI lineage: Archaea > Methanobacteriati > Methanobacteriota > Halobacteria > Halobacteriales > Halobacteriaceae > Halarchaeum > Halarchaeum grantii. The sequence goes on from NZ_BMPF01000003.1 coordinate 113,374, forward strand.
CGGAGATGGGCTACGAGGGCTTCAAGATTCACGGGTGGGGCGGCGGCGACCACGCCCGCGACCTCCAGCGCGAGATCGACGCCGTGCGCGCCGTCGGGGACGCCGTCGGCGACCGCATGGACCTCATGCACGACCCCGCCTGCGAACTCGAGACGTTCGCGGACGCCCTCAAACTCGGGCGCGCGCTCGACGACGCGGGCTTCTACTGGTACGAGGACCCGTTCCGCGACGCGGGCATCAGCCAGCACGCCCACCGGAAGCTCCGGCAGAAGCTCGACACGCCCATCCTCCAGACCGAGCACATCCGTGGCCTCGAGATCAAGTCCGACTTCGCGGCGAGCGAGTCCACGGACTTCCTCCGCGCGGACCCCGAGTACGACGGCGGCATCACGGGCGCGATGAAGGTCGCGAACGTCGCCGAGGGCTTCGGTATCGACGTCGAGTTCCACGCGCCCGGGCCCGCCCAGCGCCAGTGCATCGCGGCGACGCGCAACACGAACTACTACGAGATGGCGCTCGTCCACCCCGAGGCCGCGAACACGACGCCGCCGGTCTACGAGGAGTACGACGACCAGCTCGACTCCATCGACTCCGAGGGCATGATCGAAATCCCGGACGGCCCGGGTCTCGGCGTCACTTACGACTGGGACTACATCGAGGCCAACACCACCGGGAGCGTCCACACCTACGAGTAACGCGGCTCGCGCCCCGTTCGCGCTCTGCTCGCGGCCTGCTCGCGCCTCACTCCCGGACGGTGTCCGCGAGCGCGACGAACGACTCGACGGCGTCGTCCGGGTCGCCCGACGGCGCGAACTCCCCGGAGACGGCGCCCTCGTAGCCCGCCTCATCGAGCGCACCGAGGACGTGTGCGTAGTCGAGTTCGCCCGTTCCGGGTTCGTGGCGGCCCGGGACGTCCGCGACGTGGACGTGCCCGACGAGGTCGATATGCTCGGTGAGCGTCCCCGTCACGTTCCCCTCCGTTATCTGCTGGTGATAGACGTCGTAGAGGAGCTTCACGTTCGGCGAGTCGACGGCCGCGACGATCTCGAAGCCACGGTCGCTCGTCCGCACGAAATAGCCGGGATGGTCGACGCGCGCGTTCAGCGGCTCGAGCACCACCGTCACGCCGTGTGCCTCCGCAGTGGGCGCCACCTCCCGGAGGACGCGCACGACGGCGTTCTGCTGGGCGGCCGCCGAGCGCGTGTCGACGCGCTGGCCGACCGTCGTGATGACCGTGGACGCGCCGAGGTCGGCGGCCGCCTCGATCGACCGCTCGAGGTCCGCGACCGCCTGTTCGCGGTCCTCGGGATAGCTGACTGCGGGGCGTTCGGTGCTGTCGATGTTCGCGCCCGCGCCCGCCGCGAGGACGCCGCTCACCGCGACACCGCTCGCCTCGGCGGTCTCCCGGACGGCGTCGATGTTGGCGGCCTCCCAGTCGAAGAACTCGACGGCGTCCGCGCCCGCCGCCGCCGCGCGCTCGATGCCTTCGCGGAGGCCACACGAGTAGACCATCGGCACCGTGACGCCGACGTCGAAGCTCATCGCTCCACCGCCAGTTTCCCGTCGGCGTCGACGGCTTCCGTGACGGCGAGCGTCGTCGCGAACGTCCCCATCGCGTCCGCGTAGGGCGAGCGACACAGCGAGGCGTCGCCCGCCGCGACGGCGTCGACGAACGCGTCCACCTCCGTGTGGTGGCCGTCGTTCTCGCCCTCGAAGCGGACGTCCTCGCCGTCGACGACGCCCTCGCAGACGTTCTCGTGGACGCGCAGGTCGAGGTGGACGCCGTCGCCGACGAGCGTCACGCCGACGTCGCCCGACGGCGAGGCCGAACTCGTCGTCACCTGACTCGGGAGGCCGTCCTCGTGGTGGAGCGTCGCCGCGACGGCGTCGGGGAAGTCGAGGGCGTCCTCGCGCACCCGCAGGTCGCCCTCGGCGGCGACGCGCGCGACGTCCCCGCCGAAATACCGCACGAGGTCGAAGACGTGCGTGGACTGCTCGACGACCTGCCCGCCCGAGCGCTCTCGGCGCCGCCACCAGTGACCCTCGCTCCCCGGAACGCCGCCGACCCACTGGCCGTAGACGGTCGCGAGCGACCGGTCGGCGACGAGGTCGCGCGCGTGCTCGACGCACTCGAGGTAGCGGAAGTGGTGGCCGACCTGCGTGATGACGTCCGCATCCCGGAGGGCGGCCTCGACCTCGCGGGCGTACTCGCGCCCGAGCGCGAGCGGCTTCTCCACGAAGAGGTGGACGCCCTCCTCGACGGCGCGGAGTTCCTGACCCTCGTGGGCGAACGGCGGCACGCAGACGAACACCGCCTCGAAGCCGCCCGCGTCGAAGAGCGCTTCCCAGTCGTAGTAGGCGTCGGCGTCGTGCGTCGCCGCCCACTCGTCGGCCGCCGACTCGTCGATGTCGCAGACGGCGACGACGTTCGCGCGGTCGTTCCCCGTGAGGTGCTCGAGGTGCTTGCTCGCGATGCCGCCCGCGCCGACGAACGCGATGTCGACTGTCATTATCGACCACACACTATCGGCGGTGTTGTAGCTACGGGTGGCGGAAAACGTGCGCCCGACTCAGAACGTGAGTCCGACGTCCGCGACCGTCTCCGCGAGGATGTCGGCACAGCGCTTCCAGTACTGGGGCGTGTGACCGGCGTTGTGGGGTGTGACGAGGCAGTTGGAGAGGCCCCAGAGCGGGTGGTCGGCGGGGAGCGGTTCGGGGTCGGTGACGTCGAGGGCGGCGCTCCCGATGTCGTTGCCCCTGAGCGCGGCGACGAGGGCGTCGGTATCGACGACGGGGCCGCGCGCGACGTTCACGAGCATCGCGTCCGTCGGCAGGGTGAGGAAGGCCTCCTCGCCGACGAGGCCCTCGGTGGTGTCGGTGAGCGGGCACGCGAGCACGAGGTAGTCCGAGCGGCCGAACGCGTCGAAGAGCGCCTCGTCGTCGAAGCCGACGACTTCGTCGGCGTTCCCGCCCTTCTCGGGGGTGTAGCGGACGCCGATGGTTTCGACGCCGAAGTCCCGAAAGCGGGCGATGATCTCCTCGCCGATGGGGCCCATGCCGACGACGGTGGCGGTCGAGCGCCGGAGCTCGCCGCCCTGGAAGTGGTTCCACTCGGCGCGCTCGGTCTGCTCCCACGCCTGCCGGAGGTTCCGGACGTCCGCGAGTACGTAGCCGAGCACCTGCTCGGCGATGTTCGGCCCGTGCACGCCCGAGGCGTTCGCGACGGTGACGCCCGCGTCCTCGAGGGCGTCGAGCGGCAGGTGGTCGGTGCCGGCGAACGTGCAGACGAACGCCTCGAGGGTGTCGGACTCCGCGACGAGCTCGGGGTCGATCTGGAACCCGGTCGCGACGCTCGCCTCCATGAGGAGCTCGCGCTCCTCGGCGGGCGTGCGTGCGCACTCGACGTCCGCGTCCGGGAGGACGTCGCGTATCTCGGCGGCGTAGTCCGCCGGGTCGAGACCGTGAATCTTCTGTCGGAGGACGACGACGTCGGTCATCGCTTCGTGATAGCTCCGCCCGCCCAATAAAGCACGACGGTACCGGTAGTGACTCCGCCGACTCGCGGCGCCTACTCCCGGACGCGGACGTTCCCCATCATCCCCGCCGGCAGGTGGGGGATGCAGAAGTAGTGGTACCACCCCGGCACCTCGAAGGTGTGCGCGTAGCGCTCGCCGGGCGCGATGGCGCCCCCGCCGTTCGTCTCCTCGATGAACGAGCGCGTCGCCGCGACCTCGTTCGCGAAGTCGCCCGAGGAGAAAAAGGAGGCGCCCTCCGGGAGGAACGACGGGTGGGAGTGTCCGCCGTCGTCGGGGATGCCGAGGACGGCCTCGACCTCGCCGTGGCGCCGCGTCGCCGCCGTCACCGTGTGATTGCGCGCGCCCGTGTTCTCCCAGACGACCTCGTCGCCGACCGACACCTCGAGCGTCGGGACGTCGCGGGGCACCCAACTCGGGGCGTCGTCGGGCACCGCGACGGTCGACTGCGGGACGAAGCCGTCCGAGACCATCGCGACGTCGTAGGCGTCCGCCGACCCCCGGCCGAGACAGCCGGCGACGGCCGTGCCGAGCGTCGCCGCGCCGCCCGCGAGGAACGCGCGCCGATCCATGCACGACTCTTGGGGTGACGCCGGACAAGTATTGTGCGGTCTCCCCGTCGAGGACCGCGAACCTGCAGGCATTTATAGCGGGTGTCCCTACCCCGGCGTATGGACACGTCGACGACGGGCGCGTCGGCCGCCTCCCTGCCGCGACGCGTCGGTGGCGTCTTCGTCCGCCACGCGCGCGGGTTCGCCGCGCTCACGCTCGCGGTGACCTTCCTGCTCGTCCTCCTCGGGGAGTACACCGCCGCCGCCGGCGCCGGCGCGACCTGCAACAACACCTACCCGGGCTGTGCCGGCCAGTTCTCGCCCGCCGGCCTCTCGGTCCCGCAGTTCATCGAGTGGTTCCACCGCCTCGTCGCGATGGGCGTCGGCTACCTCATCGTCGGGAACGCCGTCCTCCTCTGGTGGACGCACAAGAAGAGCCGCGTCTCCCGGAGCGCCGGCCTCGCCGCGCTCCTCCTCCCCGTGCAGGTGGCGTTCGGCGCGCTCACCGTCACCGTCGCCGGCCTCTTCCCCGGTGGGTATGCGCCCCCGACCCAGCTCGTCCACCTCACCACCGCGCTCGCCATCTTCGTCGCGCTCGTCGCCGCCGTCGTCTGGCTTGACGCCGCCGAGGGCGCGGGCGCGACGCCGACGCGCCTGCGCTACGCCGCCACCGGCGGCCTCCTCCTCCCGCTCGCGCAGGCCGTCTTCGCGCGCGACCTCTTTTTCACCTTCTGGCCGGCCGTCCAGACCGCCTACCACTTCTTCGGCCTGCTCGGCCTCGCCGCCCTCCTCGCGCTCGCGCTCTGGGCGCGCGACCTCGAACGCGTCGACGTCGGGATTCTCGCGGCGCTCGGCGCGCTCTGCACGCTCCTCAACAGCTACCTCGTCGCCGGGCTCTTCGTCGTCACCGCGCGCGTCGAGGCCTTCACGTACGTCCTGCTCGTCGCACAGGTCGCCCTCTTCTGTCTGCTCGCCGTCGCCGCACGCCGCGTGAACTGAAAAAGGGGGTTACTCGCTCGCCGCGACGGGTTCCGCGAACGCCACCGTCTCCTTCACGTCCGTCACCTCGACGTTCAACTGGTCGCCCGGCTCGGTGCCGGGGACGATGACGATGAAGCCGCGCTCGACCTTCGCGATGCCGTCGCCCTGATCGCCGAGCGTGTCGATGGTGACGGTGCGGATGTCGCCCTCGTCGACCGGCGGGCGCTGGGTCTGCTGGCTCGACGACGCCGTCGACGTGCGCTCGGTGTCTCGCTCGGTCGTCGCGGAGCGCGAACTCCCGCCCGCCTCCGCGTCCGTGTCCGCGGTCGCGCTCGCCCCGCCCTCGTCGTCGGCGGCGAGGAGCGCGACGCGGTACGCATCGCCCGCCGAGAGCGTGCCGTTCTCGACGAGCTCGCGCGGGATCTGGATGTGGTACTGGTCACCGTCGGACTCGATGGACGTCTCGTACAGCAGGCGAAGCGAATCAGATATCTCAGCCATTACCTCCGCATACGGCCCGCCACGCTAAAACCTGCGGGGATTCCGCTCAGTCGTCCGCGCGCGCCTCGAAAACGAACGCCGTCTCCGCGTCCACCACGTCGCCGTCAGCGGCTTCGACGCGAAGCGTGACGTCGCGCGTGCTCCCGCAGCCACAGCTCACGAACTCCGCCCACTCGTCGCCGATCGCGACGGGGCCCTCGTGCGCTCGCGTGAGGTAGCGCCGATACGAGGGGGCGTCGAGCTCCGATGCGGTCCGCTCGTCCGCCGGCGCGAACGACACGACGACCTCGTCGGCCCGAGTCCGGGTCTCGCTCATGTCGAGTCGTAGGGGTCGAAGCCGAAAATAGCTGTCCGTGACCGAGGCGGATATTGCCCGCACCGCACACTCAATCGAGTCGAAACCACACGAAAGAGGCTCCTGTATCGGTATTCTTTATCGCAGTTGTCGGCTACGGACACGGCTACCTCTGTACTTTTCCCTCTGAGGCGACTACATCGTCGCTATGCGCACAGCGAGATACCCTGACGGCGGGCGACCCGACGACTCGGAGGTGCGCTCACCGTGAGCGGCGCCGCGACGCCGCTCCTCCTCGGCGCGAGCGAGTTCTTCCCGCGCGGCGTCCTCCCCTATCTCCTCGGTGGCGTGCTGATCGGCGTCGGAACCGCCGCCATCTACCTCGGCACCGGCATCCACGCGGGCGCGAGCACGTTTCTCGAATCGACGCTCTCCTACGTCTCGGACGTCCCGCGCTTCCGGCGCTACACCGGCTCGCGGCGCTGGCGCCTGCTCTTCACCGCCGGCATCGTCAGCGGCGCCGCCGTCTACGCGCTCCTCACGCAGTCCGCGCCGTGGACGACGGACGTCCAGTGGTGGCGCCTGCTCGGCGGCGGCCTCCTGGTGGGAGTTGGCACGCGCCTCGGGAAGGGCTGTACGAGCGGGCACGGCATCTGCGGCGTCGGCTCGCTCTCCGAGACGTCGCTCGCGAACGTCGCGACGTTCCTCGCCGTCGCGATCGGCACCGCACAACTCGTCGCCGCGCTCGGGGTGAGCCCCTGATGGGCGACGACGGACGCGGCCCCGCGTTCGGTGCCGTCGTCTACCTCGGCGGCCTCGTCTTCGGTGTCGGCCTCGCCGTCAGCGGGATGGCGAAACCCGAAGTCGTCCTCGACTTCCTCCAGCTTGAGGACCTCGGCCTCCTCTTCGTCATGGGCGGCGCCGCCGCCGTCGCCGGCACGGCCGTCTTCCTCGCTACGCGCTCCGGACGTCGCGCGCCGCTCACCGGCCGCGCGTACGGCCGCCGCCTGAAGTCGATGGACCGCAACGTCCTGCTCGGCGGCGCGGTGTTCGGCGTCGGCTGGGGGATTTCGGGGATCTGTCCGGGCGCCGCCTACGCCAGCGTCGGCATCGGCAACCTCCCCGTCCTCTGGGCGGTCGCGGGGATGTTCCTCGGCGCCTACGCCCAAGGGTACGTCCGCAGTCGCCTCGCGGGCGCGTGAGCGCCGTCGCCACTTCTTAGCGTCTGGTCGCCGTCGGTCACCCCATGTCCGAGACGGAACTCGACCCGACGGTGCTCGCCCGGCGCATCCACGCCGGTGACGCGCCGTTCGTCCTCGACGTCCGCGCGGAACCGGAGCACGAGGCGTGGCACATCCCCGGGAGCGTGAACGTCCCGATCTACGAGGACCTCCTCGAACGCGACTTCGGCTCGCTCGCCGAACACCTCGACGACCTCCCGGACGGCCGCGACATCGTCGTCGTCTGCGGCGCCGGCGTCACGTCCGCACGCGCCGCGCGCTTCCTCCGCGAACGCGGCTACGACGCGTTCTCCGTCGCGGACGGGATGCGCGGCTGGGCGCGCGTCCACCTCGACGAACCCGTCGAGGGCGTCCCCGGCGTCGTCCGCGTCGTCCGCCCCGGAACCGGCTGTCTCTCCTACCTCGTCGGCGATGGCGAGCGCGCGCTCGTCGTCGATCCCAGCCAGTACGCGGGCGAGTACCGCCGCCTCGAAGAGGAGTACGCCCTCGAGGTCGTCGGCGTCCTCGACACGCACCTCCACGCCGACCACGTCTCCGGCGCGCGTCGACTCGCCGACGCCCTCGACGTCCCGCACTACCGGCATCCGGCGGACGTCGCGGCGACCGAGGACGGCGTCACGCCGCTCGCGGACGGCGGGACGCTCGCGGCGGGCGAGCGTACCGTCGGCGTCCTGCACACGCCCGGCCACACCGAGGGGAGCGTCACGCTCGACCTCGGCGGGGCGCTCTGCACGGGCGACACGCTCTTCCTCGGGAGCGTCGGTCGCCCCGACCTCGCGGACGCCGACGACGAGGCCGTCCGCGCGGCCGCACGCCGCCTCTACGAGAGCCTCGAACGGCTCCTCGACTACCCGGACGACACCGTCGTCCTCCCCGGCCACGCCGCCGACGGCACCACCTCGCCGCTCACGGCGTCGCTCGGCCACCTCCGCGAGTCCGAGGGGAACGCCTTCCTCGCGCACGTCGTCGCCGGCGACGAGCGCGCGTTCGTCGACGCCGTCCGCGACGGCCTCGGCGAGGAGCCCGCGAACTTCGAGCGCATCAAGGAGATAAACCGGGGCGCGACGCCCGGCATCGACGTCGAGGACCTCGAACTCGGCCCGAACAACTGCGCCATCGAGTGAGCTGGCGCCGCCGAACCGCGCTCGCTCGGTCCGTTTTCACCCCGGCACGGTCGGTCGATGAGAACTGGCTACCGGCGACCACAGCCACCCCGCCGGCCTTCGGGGGGTGATGTTTTTTGTCCGCGATACACGTCCCGTCGCGTGTATGCACCCCGCCCTCCGATACGTCGCGTCGCTGTGCGTCGCGCTGATACTCACCCTCCCCATCGCGGCTTTCACAACGGCGAATCGCTTCCTCGTGGTCTCGCTGCTCCCGCTCTACTGGACCGTCGCCTCGCTGACGCTCGCACATCGGCACGCGCTCCTCTCCATTCCGCGTGACGCCGCCCCCGCCCGGAAGCGTGGCGCACTCGTCGGCGGCGTCGGCGCACTCACCGGGGGATTCCTCTTGCAGACCTCGATCCCGGCCGGCGCCGCTGGCCTCGGGCTGCTCCTCCTCGGGACCGTCAGCACCGTCGCCGACGTCGACGACCGGTGACCGACTGCACGGTGAGCTATCCGGCGTCCGCGAGGCGCTCGCCGACCTCGAGGCCGGAGCGGAGCGCGACGTGGACGCGCGCCGCCCCGCCCACCCAGTCACCGACCGGGTAGAGGCCCTCGGCCTCGGCTCGACGGCGGACGTCGGCGTCGAGGCCGGCGTCCGGGAGCGCGTAGCGCCATCCCTGATGGTCCGTCCAGTCCGGGTCGCGCAGGCGCTCGTCGTCGAGGAGGTCGGCGGCGACGCCCGCGAGCGCCGCGACGTTCGCGTCCGGGTCGGCGTCGTAGTGCGCGCGCGACCACTCGTCGTTCGCCTGCACGACGAGAAGCGACTCCCCGTCGGGAACGTGCCCGGGCTTGCACGCCTCGCGCGCCACCCACCCCACCTCGTGGTCCCGCTCCGGGTTCACGAGCGCGTAGTACGGCTTCGAGAGCGCGAACGGGTAGTGAAGGACCGCCGTCCAGATGGTGCGATACGGGACGGCCGCGGCCGCGTCCCGGAGCGCCCCGCGCACCGGCGCGTCCCAGTCGGCGTCGGCGAGCAACTCGGCGCTCTGCGGCGCCGGCGGGTTCAGTACGACGGCGTCGAACGGCCCGTGCGACGCGCCGTCGGCGTCGACGAGCGTCCACGACTCCCCCCGCTTCCGTATCGTCTCGACGCGCGTCTCGCGTTCGACCGTCGCGTCCGTCTCCGCGAAGAGGCGTTTCGCCAACTGGGTGATCCCCCGTCGATACGTCCACTTCGGGCCGTCCGGCGGGCGGCCCTCGCTCACCGCCCCCGCTCCGTCGAACGTGTAGATGGGGTCGGTGACGTCCACGAGGCCGTCCGCGTCGAGGTCCTCCGTGAGCAGATCGTTCACGCGCTCGTCCTCGCTTCGGACGTAGTTCGCGCCGTAGTCGTACGTACAGCCCTCGCGCCGGCGGGTGGCCGCGCGCCCGCAGACGCCGCGGGACTTCTCGAGGACCGTCACGTCCGCGTCCGGGCGCCGCTGTGCGAGTTCGTACGCCGCGCCGGCCGCCCCCGCGCCCGCGCCGACGATGCCGATGTGCGTCATACGCCGCCTTCTCGCGGGTTCGTGAAAGCCCTACTGCCGGCGTCGCCGACGCACGGGCGCGCACCGCTACACGTCGCCGTCGCGGACGCGTCGGCGCACCTCGGCGGCGCGCTCGCGTATCCCTCCGAGGGCGTCGGCGTCGCGCTTGTCGTCGAGGTGCGCGTAGACGAGCCCCATCCGGTGGTTCGAGCGGAGCTCGGACTCGTGCTCGGCGAGGAAGTCCCAGTAGAGCGCGTTGAACGGGCAGGCGCCGTCGCCGACGGTCGCGTCCGGGTCGTACTGACAGCCGGCGCAGTGGTCGCTCATCCGGTCGATGTAGTTCGCGGACGCCGCGTACGGCTTCGTCGCGAAGCGGTCGCCCGCGTACTGCCCCATCTCGACGGTGTTCGGCGTCGATACCCAGTGATACCCATCTATAAACGCGACGTGGAACCACCGGTTGAGCTCGTGCGGGTCGACGCCGTAGAGTAAGCCGAAGTTCGAGAGCACCATCAGGCGCTGGATGTGGTGGGCGTACCCCCGCTTTCGGACGCCGTCCACTGCGGCGTCGAGACACGCCATCGCGGTGTCGCCGTCCCAGTAGACGTCCGGGAGCGGGCGCGTCGCGTCGAGGCGATTCGCCTCGCCGAGGGCGGGCATGCCGCGCCGGTAGACGTGGCGGACGAACTCGCGCCACCCGATGACCTGCCGGACGAAGCCCTCGACGCTCGCGAGGGGGACGTCGTCGCGGGCCTCGTAGGCGTCGATGGCGGCCTCGACGACCTCGCGGGGGTGGAGGAGGCCGAGGTTCAGCGCGGGCGAGAGGAGGGCGTGGTCGAGCGCCCACTCGTCGCCGACCATCGCGTCCTCGTACGGGCCGAAGTCGCGGAGGCGGTGCTCGCAGAAGTCCGCGAGGGCGTCGAGCGCGTCCGAACGCGTCACCGGCCACCCGAACGCCTCGGGGTCGGCCCAGCTCTCCGCGTCGTCCCACTCCCGCTGGACCTCCCGCGTCGTCTCGTCCGGCTCGTACCGGGGCACCTCGGGAGGTTCGTAGTCGTCGGGCGGCGTCTCGCGGTTCTCCTCGTCGTAGTTCCACGCGCCGCCCACCGGGTCGCCGTCGGCCATCAGGTAGCCCGTCTCGCGGCGCATATACCGATAGAAGTCCTCGTGGCGGAGGCGGTTCCCCTCCAGCCAGCCGTCGAACCCCTCGGGCGTGCAGAGGAACGTCTCGTTCGTGACGACGTCGAGCGTCCCGCCGCGCTCGGTGACGAGGTCGCGCAGGCGCTCGGTGGCGCCGTGACTCGACGGCCGCATCACCGTGAGCGCGTCGCCCGGGTGGGCGTCGAAGTGCGCGTCGAGGCCGTCGGCGAACGAGTCGACGACGTGGTAGTCGACGTCGCGGCCCGCCTCCCGTAGCTCGTCGCGGAAGTGGCGCATCGCCGACGAGACGAGGACGCGCTTGTGCGGGTGGTAGGGGTGGCGCGTCGCGAACGCGCGCGCCTCGATCATGAGAGCGCGCTCGTCGGGCGCGTCCGCGAGCGGGCCGACCCGGTCGGTGAGCTGGTCGCCGAGGACGAGGACGGTCACGTCCCCGCCATCGGCGCCGACCGGTATGGTGGTTGCGGCCCGCGCTCAGAGCTCGGCGAGCACGTCCTCGAGGAGGCGGCGCGCGACTGCCGTGTTCAGCGGGTCGTTCTCGTCGCCGCAGTTCGCGTCCATCACGCAGCAGGGACAGCCCCCGACGCCGCAGTCGCAGGCGGCGATGCGCTCGCGCGCCCGCGTGCCGACGGCGTCGAGTTGCTCGAAGAGGGCCTTCGAGAACCCCACGCCGCCCGCGACGCCGTCGTAGACGAAGAGCGTCGCGCCGCCCGTCTCCGGGTGCTCGCGGACGGAGAGTCCACCGAGGTCGTCCGCCGAGAGCTTCAGCTCGAGCGGCGCGAGCGTGATGAGCGCGTGCTCGGCGGCGTGGATGCCGCCCATGTACTCGCGCTCGGCGTCGCCGGGCGCGAACTCGCGGGCGTCAGCGTCGTCGTCGCTCTCCAGCCAGTCGCCGACGAGGCGGGTCGCGGCGCCGTCCGGGAGCTCGAGCCAGCAGAGCTGCGTCTGGAGGCTGAGCGGGCCGAGCCCCGTTGGCTGAGGCGGCTCGACGAGGTCGCCGCTCTGGACCTCGCGGCGCGCGTACTCCGCGTGGTGGACGTCGACGACACCCTCGCCCCAGCAGAGCGCGTACTCGCCCAGACGCCGGCGCTCGCGCTCCTCGAGGTCGTGGATGCGCGTCGTCGAGCGCGTCTCCGTGTACTCCTCGACGGCCACTTCCGCGACGGTGACGTGCGGGCTCGCGGTGTCCTCCTCGAACGCGGTCACCTCGTAGGTCCGGCCGTCGTGGAGGAAGAGCGCGCCCTCGTGGTACTCCCGGTAGGCGCGCTCGCGGTCCACCGGCTCGTGGTCGATCTCGCCGTTCGCACAGCGGACGTCGAAGCTGACCTCGGAGCTGTTGTACATTGAGATGCCGGACTGCGGGCGGGGCGCGCCGTCGTAGCGCACGCCCCGGTCGAGGTCGCCGACGAGGTCGCCGGCGCGCCGCCACATCTCCACCGCGCGCGCCATGCGGTCGTCGGCCGCGCCCTCGACGGCCGCGCCCCCGAACCACCGCTCGTCCGCGTGCGTCAGCGGAAGCTCGGAGGCCGCACAGCGGAGGTGGCGCGCGTACACCGGGTCGTTCGCGAGGTCGACGACGGCGTCCTCGACCGGGTCCGAGAGGAGGTAGTCGGGGGTGTCGACGACGTACTGGTCGATGGCGTCCGAGCGCGCGACCAGCACGCCGAGCGCGTCGCTCGCGCCGCGCCCCGCGCGCCCGAGCTGCTGCCAGAACGACTGTCTGGTGCCCGGGTAGCCCGTGAGGAGCGCGGCGTCCACGCTCCCGACGTCGATGCCGAGTTCGAGCGCGTTCGTCGATACCACGCCGTCCAACTGCCCGCTCTTCAGGCGGTACTCGATGCCGCGCCGCGTCTCCGTCCCGAGGCCGGCGTGATAGGGCTCGACGTCGAGATAGCCCGACTCGGGGTGATCGCTCGCCGCGCGACCCGCGCGCTTCGCGCCGACCTCCGCGCCCTGCCGCGAGCGCGTGAACGCGAGCGTCTGCACGCCGTTCAGGCCGAGGTGCGCGAGCAGGTCCGCGGCCTCCTCGCCCGCCGACGCCGCCGCCTCCACGTACGCCTCGTAGCCCGCGTCGGCGTCGAGGCCCGCCGTCTCGCGCGGCGGGTTCCAGAAGACGATGTCGCGTCTGCCGCGCGGCGAGCCGTCGTCGTCGATCACCGTCGTCGGCTCCCCCGTCAGCGCCGCCGCGTGCTCCGCCGGGTTCCCGACGGTCGCCGTCGTGCAGACGATCTGCGGGTCGCTCCCGTAGTGCGCGAGCACGCGCCGGAGGCGGCGGATCGTCCACGCGACGTGCATCCCGTGGACGCCGACGTACGTGTGGCTCTCGTCGACCACGAGCAGCTCGCAGTTCCCGTGGAACTCCCGCCAGCGCGCGTGGTCCTCGAGGTAGACGTTCACGCCGCTGAAGTTCGTGAGAACCACGTTCGCTTCCTCCCTGTACTCCTTTCGTACCTCGCTCGGCGTGTCCCCGTCGTACACTTCCACGCGGACGTCGAGGCCGAGGTCGTCGTAGAGATCGTTCAGCGCGCGCTCCTGGTCGCGCGCGAGCGCCTTCGTCGGGTAGACGAGGAGCGCGCGCGTCGACTCGTCGGCGAGGTAGTTGCGCGCGATTTCGAGCGCGTAGACGAGCGTCTTCCCGGAGGACGTCGAGGTGGCGACCGTGACGTTCTCGCCCCGGTCGAGCGCGTCCAACGCGGCGGCCTGATGCGTGTAGGGGTCGACGTCGAGGCGTGCGGCGAGGGCCGGGTCCACCGCCTCGCTCGCCGGCACCGTCTCGGCCTCGCGCGCCTCCTGCGTCGCGACGGCGGCGATCTGGCCGTCGTAGTCCGGGTAGGTCGATTCGAGGTCGTGGCCCGTCAGGGGCGTCTCGCGCTGTGGTGTCTCGGACATGCGTGGTTACCAGTCGGTGAGCGAGCGCTGGACGGTGTCGTCGGTCGTCTCTCGGTCGGCCGCCCGCAGGTGCTCGTAGACGAACGCGAGCGCGCGAACGTCGTCCTCGCAGTAGGCGCGGTGCGCCGTCCAGTCGAGTTCCGTCTCGTCACTTTGTGCCGCCATCCAGCGCCGGTACTGTCGGGCGACCGTCGCCCCCGAGAGGCCGGTGTCGTCGCCGTCCCACCCGAGCGCGCCCGCGACGTCCGCGAGCGCGTTCGTGCGCCCCGGGAGGACGGCGTTCCCCTCGCGTACCGCCCACGCGTAGGGGTCGAACGTGTACGCGTCCTCCCAGTCCGCGAGGAACTCGGGGGCGTGCGCGCGGAGGTGCTCGCGCAGCACGTCGAAGTCGAAGCGCCAGCCGTTGTAGGCGACGAGCGGCCGGCCGTCACCCTCGGCGACGTACCACGCCATGAACGCCGTGAGCGCCCCGGCGGGGTCCTCGGGGTCGCGCTGGACGAAATCCCGGTACTCGTCGCTCGCCGCGTCGTACGCGCCGATCAGCCAGACGATACTGGGGTCGAGGCCGTCCGTCTCGATGTCCACGTGGATCGGCTCGCGGGACGGGAACGCCGCGTCGTCGCTGTCGGCGGGGCGGACGACGCGGCCCTCGGCGAAGGCCTCCGCGCTGCGCGCGATGGACTCGGCGGTGCTCGCGCCGATGCCGTCGACGGCTTCGAGGTCGTCGCTCGTCGCGTCCGCGACGGCCGCGCGCGTCCGATAGCCCGCGTCGCGGAGCCGGCGCGCCCGCGAGCGCCCGACGCCGGAGAGCGCGCGCAGGCCGAGTTTGTCCGGGTCGAGCGTGCGCGTGGAGACGACGCCGTCCGCGCGCAGCGTCAGACACGGCAGCGGCGTCCCGGGGTCGTCGAGGTCGCCGCCGCCCCCGCGCACGCGGAGGTCGCCCCACTCGTGTGCGTAGCCGCTCGGGAGGCCGGTCGAGACGTGCGTGTACGACCCCGGGGCGTCCGCGAGCGCGCGCTCGTAGGCGTCGCGGCCGACGAGTCGCGTCTCGAGCGCGGTCAGCGACGTCTCCAGCGAGAGCAAGTCGGTGAGGACGTACGTCTCCGTCGCAGCGTCGAGGTCGCCTTCGCTTTCGCGGGCCGCGAGGCCGGCGAGCGCGTCCGCGTCGCCCGCGACGGCCACCTGCACGTCGCCGACCTCGCGGACGGTGAGGCCGGTGGCGCGCGCCGGCTGGAGCGTCGGCAGGTCGGCGTCGAGCTGTTGGGCGAGCACGCTCGGCGCGCGCGGGTCGTCGCCGACGAGCAGGACCGCGTCCGGCTCGAAATACGCGACGGCGTCCCGGACGCGCTCGCGGCCACCGTCGAGGACGAAGCCCGAATCGAGCGCGAGCAAGTCGCACGACGCGACGCTCCCGGGCTCTCGCGCGCCGTCGCCGCTCGCGGCCGTGGAGGAGGCTGGTGCCATCGCGGTGTCAGCCACGCTTGGGGGTCGCCGAAGAAAACGATTGCCGTCGCCCCGCTCAGGTTTCGAGCGGCGCCTCGAGTCGCACGATGTCGATGATGAGTTCGTCGCCGCCCGCGCCGATCTCGACCACTTCGCCCGCGACGACGAGGCCGGACTTCGGCGTCGGCCCGATGACGATGGGGTCGCCGACCTCGACGTCGGGGACGGACGCCTCGAAGCTGATGCGCGCGCGGCACTCCTCGGGGTCGTTGACGCCGAGGAAGTCGATGCCGTTGACGGTGACGTCGACGCGGTCGTAGTCGCGCGCGAGCGTGAGCGACTCCGCCTCCTCCTCGTCGAAGGACTGCGCGTCCATCGCCTCGTAGGCGCCCGTCGTCGGCTTGTAGCCGCCGCGCGGCCCCGGAATTCCTTCCACGAGGTCGAGGGCTTTCAGCGTCTGCATCTGGTTGCGGATCGTCCCCGGATGCTTGTCGACGGCGTCGGCGAGTTCCTCACCCGTCATCGGTGACTCCGTCGACTGATAGCCCGATATCAGCGCGCTGAGTATCTCCTGCTGCGAATCCGTCAAATCCATCGATTACTGGTCGGTACTAGCGTCTATTCCCGGATATACGTTGGGATCTTTTTGGATGGACCGGTCGCGGAGTGGACGCGTGCGCAGAACGCGCGCCGTCGTGGCCGCCGCGACCGAACCCCGGGAACCTATGGCGGTACTCGTGCACTACGCGCCCATGAGCGACAGGGAGCGCATCGACGCCGGGGACGCCCCTCCGTCTTCGGCCGGCGAAGCGCACGTCGGCGTGGACGTCGGGGGCACCTTCACCGACGTCGCCCTCCACGCGGGCGACGCGCTCGTCACCGCGAAAGTCCCGAGCACCGCCGACCAGAGCGTCGGCGTCGTCGAGGGCATCGAGGCGGCCTGCGAGCGCGCCGGCATCGACCCGCGAACGATCGACGCGTTCACGCACGCGATGACCGTCTCCACGAACGCCCTCCTCGAAGGCGACGGCGCGCGGACCGCGCTCGTCACCACCGAGGGCTTCCGGGACGTCCTCGAACTCGGGCGGCAGGACCGACCCGCGCTCTACGACCTCGACGCGGAGAAACCCGCCCCGCTCGTCCCGCGACGCCGGCGCTTCACCGTCGCGGAGCGCGCCACCCCCGACGGCATCGAGGCGCGCGTCGCCGACGCGGACGTGCGCGCGCTCGCCGACGACATCCGCGCCACCGACGCCGAGAGCGTCGCCGTCTCCCTCCTCCACGCCTACCGCCACCTGGAAAACGAGCGCCGCGTCGCCGCCGTCCTCCGCGAGGAACTCGACGTGCCGGTCTCGGCGTCCCACGAGGTGCTCGCGGAGTTCCGCGAGTACGAGCGCACCGCGACGACCGCCGCCGACGCCTACGTCACGCCCGCCATCGACGCCTACCTCGGCCGCCTCACCGAGCGCGCCGTCGAGCGCGGCGTCCCGAACCCACGGGTGATGCAGTCGAACGGCGGCATCGCGAGCGCGTCGAGCGCCCGCGAGCACGCCGTGACGACCGCACTCTCCGGGCCGGCGGCGGGCGTCGTCGGCGCGGCCGCCACCGCCTCCGACGCCGTCGACGCGGCCGGCCTCGTCACCTTCGACATGGGCGGGACGTCGAGCGACGTCTCGCTCGTTCGCGACGGCGACGCCGAACGCACCACCGACGCCGACATCGCCGGCCATCCCATCGGCACGCCCATGGTGGACGTGACGACGGTCGGCGCGGGCGGGGGCTCCGTCGCGTGGGTCGACGACGGCGGCGCGCTCCGCGTCGGCCCGCGCTCGGCGGGCGCCGACCCCGGGCCCGCCTGCTACGGCCACGGCGGCACCGAACCCACGGTGACGGACGCGAACGTCGTCCTCGGGTATATCGGCGCTGACGCCGCGCTCGGCGGCGACCTCGATTTGGACGCGGCCGCCGCGTGCGACGCCCTCGAACGCCTCGCCGACGACGCCGGTCTGGGGAGCGCGCGCGAGGCCGCCCGCGGCGTCTACCGGGTCGCGAACGCGAACATGACGCGCGCGGTCCGCCGCGTCACCGTCGAGCGCGGCCACGACCCACGGGCGTTCGCGCTCGTCGCCTTCGGCGGCGCCGGCCCGATGCACGCCGCCGCGCTCGCCGCCGACCTCGACGTGGACGCCGTCGTCGTCCCGCGCGCCTCGGGCGTGCTCTCCGCGTACGGCCTCCTCGCCGCCGACGAGCGCCACGACGCCGCGCGCACACACCGCACCGCGCTCGCCGACGCCGACGCGGACGCCGTCCGCGCCGCCTACGCGGAGCTCCGGGAGTCCGTGCTCGCCGACGTCGACGACCCCGAGGCCGCGCGCCTCACCTACGCGGCGGACTGCCGCTACGCCGGGCAGAGCTTCGAGCAGACCGTTTCTGTCCATGACTTCGACCCGGAGGCGGTCGCGCGGCGCTTCCACGACGCCCACGAGCGCGCGCACGGCTATCGCCTTGATGACCCCGTCGAGCTCGTGACGCTGCGCGCGAGCGCCACCGTCGAGCGCCCGACGCCGACCGCCGCCTACGACGCCGCCGGCGACGCCGTCACCGGGAGTCGAGAGGCGGTCTTCGACGGCGCCGTCCGCGAGACGACGGTCTACGACCGCGAGCGCCTCGCGCCCGGGACGTCGCTCGCCGGCCCCGCCGTCCTCGACGGCCGCGAGAGCACCGTCGTCGTCCCGCCCGCGTGGGACGGCGCGGTGCGCCCGGACGGCACCGTCGTCCTCGAGCGGGGTGCGCGCGAATGACGGGTCCCGACATCGACGCCGTCACCCTCGAAGTCGTCCGCAACCAGCTCGAGAGCCTCGCCGAGGAGATGGGCCAGGTGTTGATTCGGGGCGCCTACTCGCCGAACATCAAGGAGCGCGAGGACTGCTCGACCGCGCTCTTCGACGCCTCGGGGCGACTCGTCGCGCAGGCCGAGCACATCCCCGTCCACCTCGGCGCGATGCCGGCGTCCGTCGCCGCCATCCGCGAGCGCGACCCGGAACCCGGCGACGTCTTCGTCCTCAACGACCCGTTCGCGGGCGGCACCCACCTCCCGGACGTGACGATGGTGTCGCCCATCGGCGCCGACCCCGACGCTCGCGGCGACGGGAGCGAGGGGATCCTCGGCTACGCGGTCTCGCGCGCCCACCACGCGGACGTCGGCGGCGCGACGCCGGGGAGCATGCCCGCCGGCGCGCGCGAGATATTCGGGGAGGGCTTGCGCGTCCCGCCGACGCGCCTCGTGACGGACGGCGACGTCGTCGAGGACGTGATGGGGCTCCTGCTCGCGAACGTCCGGAACCCCGAGGAGCGCCGCGCCGACTTCCGCGCGCAACTCGCCGCGAACGACCGGGGTGCCGAGCGCCTGCGCGACCTCGTCGCCGAGCACAGTCGCCCGAAGATTGAGGCCGCCTTCGACGCCGTCATCGACTACTCGCGCGAGCGCGTCGAAGCCGAACTCCGCGACCTCCCGGACGGCACCTATCGTGCGAGCGACGTCCTCGAGGGCGACGGCCGGAGCGAGGACGACGTTCCGATAGCCGTCACCGTCACGGTCGACGGCGCGTCCGTGACGGTGGACTTCGACGGCACCGCCGCGCAGGTCGCCGGGAACGTGAACGCGCCGCTCGCCGTCGCCGAAAGCGCGGTGTACTTCGTCCTTCGGTGTCTCACCGACCCCGAGATACCGCCGAACCAGGGCTGTTACGACCCGGTCACCGTCGACGCGCCGCGCGGGTGCCTGCTCAATCCCGAGCCGCCGGCGGCCGTCGTCGGCGGGAACGTCGAGACGAGCCAGCGCGTCACCGACGTCGTCTTCGCCGCGCTCGCGGACGCCGCCCCCGAGCGCGTCCCCGCGCAGGGCCAGGGGACGATGAACAACCTCACCATCGGGAGCCGCGACGACGGCTTCGCCTACTACGAGACGCTCGGCGGCGGCGCGGGCGCCCGCCCGACCGGTGACGGCCTCGACGGCGTGCAGGTCGGGATGACGAACACGCTCAACACGCCCATCGAGGCCCTCGAGTCCGAGTATCCCCTCCGCGTCGACGAGTACGCGCTCCGCCCGGACAGCGGCGGCGACGGCCGCCACCGAGGCGGCCTCGGTGTCGTTCGCACCGTCACCGTCGAGGCCGACGCCACCGTCTCGCTCCTCACCGAACGCCGCCGCGTCGCCCCGCGCGGCGTCGCCGGCGGCGCGGACGGCGCGACCGGTGAGAACCGCATCGACGGCGAGCGCGTCCCCGCGAAGGTCGTCCGCGACGTCGCGGCCGGCACCACCGTGTCGATTCGGACGCCCGGCGGCGGCGGCCACGGCCCGCCCGCCGACCGCGACCCCGCCGCGCGCGCCGCCGACGACGCGGACGGCAAGACCGGCGACGACGACTGAACCTTCTTGCTCGTCGCGCGCGAAGGCGACGTATGTTCGACGCCGCCACCGATGCGTTCTGGGAGCGCCACGCGAACCCGAAGAGCGGGTGGTCGCGCGTCCTCCTCGGCCCGCTCCTCCTGCTCGCCGCCTCCCGGCGCGACCCCCGCCTCCTGCTCGCGGCTATCGCCGCGCTCGTCCTCAACCCGGTCGCGTTCGCGCGCGCCGACACCGCCGACGCGGACAGTTGGATGACGCGCGGCGTCCACGCCGAGCGCTGGTGGCTCGCACGCGGCGGGGGCGCGCTCGGTCTCGGGTGGCCGAACGTCCTCAACGTGCTGAACGTTCCGGCGTTCGCCTACGCGCTCTACGCCGCCTACACCCGGCGGAGCGCTCGCGCACTCCTCGCGTACGCCGTCTCGATGGCGCTCAAGTTCGCGTGGATCGAGGCCATCGCGCGCCGCTAC
This sequence comes from Halarchaeum grantii, assembly GCF_014647455.2. Classification (NCBI taxonomy): domain Archaea; kingdom Methanobacteriati; phylum Methanobacteriota; class Halobacteria; order Halobacteriales; family Halobacteriaceae; genus Halarchaeum; species Halarchaeum grantii. Next base: position 133,476 of record NZ_BMPF01000003.1, read on the forward strand.
GACCGCCGCGAGCGCGAGGCATAACGGTCGGCTTAGGTATCTGCCGGTTCGACCCCGCTCCCGGCGATGTGACGCCCGCGCTAGCGCCGGAGGCGTCGCGCGAGGAGCGCGGCGCCGGCGAGCGCGAGGCCGCCGATCGCGACACCGAACCCGGGCGACCCACCGCTCGTCGTCGGCTCCGTCGTCGGGTCGGACGGCGTCAGCACGCCGTCCGCCGTCTCGCTCGTTGACGTGGTGGCTGTCGTAGTGGTCGTCGCCGTTGTCGTCGCCGTCGTCGTCGTGTTCGCGGTGGTGGTCGTGGTCGTCGTGTTCGTCGTAGTCGCAGTCGTGGCCGTTGTCGTCGTGGCTCCGCTTCCGGCACTCCCGCCACTGCTGTCGCCACCACCGTCCGACGTCGTCGACCCACTCGTCGTGGTCGTCGACCCGTCCGCCTCGACGGACACGCTCCGCCGGTCGCTCATGCCGAGCAGTTCGAGGGATCCGGCGACGCGCTCCGTGCCCCGAACGCCGACGTAGTAGCTGTAGTCGCCGGGCGCCAGTTCGGCCATGTCCACGAGCACGTTGTACTCGCCGTCGCCGACGCGCGTCGCCGTCACCGTCCGGTTGTAACTCCCGTTGAAGAGGACGACGTCGACGCGGTTCGGCTCGGACGACGGTCCGTCGACGGTCGTGTCGATGGAGAGGCGCTCCCCTCGCGTGACCGACGCGGACGCGTCTGCCGTCGCGGTGTAGGACGCGACGACCACGGGGACGACCGTCTGGAGCGTCCCGTCGTACGTGACGCCGGCGAGGTACGTGCCGGCGTCGAGCGAGTCACCGAGCGTGTACGTGCCGGACCCCTGCACGCGCTTCGAGGCCACGATCCGTTTCTCCCCGTTGTAGACGTTGATCGTGTAGACGTCGGCGGTCTCGGGTGCCTCGACGGTGAGCGTGAGCGCGCCGTCGACGTCGAAGCGACCGACGGACGAGATTCTGTAGTCCTGTCCGCCGATCGAGACGGTTCGCTCGGGCGTGGAGAGCTCGGTGTTCGGGTGGAGGGCGAACCCGTCGGCGGCGACGGCGACCGGCGTCGCGACGAGGGACGCGGTGAGGAGGAGGGCGGCGACGGTCCGTATCGTTCGCATCACCCCTACGGTGTCCGCGCGTGACAAAAGGGGTTTCGTCACCGGGTACTGAAAATTATACGACACCTATGCCGTCTACCGACCCATAGTTCCTACGGCCGATTCGAGATTGAATCAAATGGCCAAGGCTTTTACCACCAACTCAAAGTATGATAACCATGAGCCACAACGCTGATACCGCCAGGAGGACAATTGGGGTCTTCCTCGTCCTCCTGGTCGTCGCCTCCCCCGTCGCGTCGGGTGTCACCCTCGCGGCGAGTGGTGGCGGAGCGGGCGGCAGCACCGCTGCCCTCTCCACACCGGCGGGATACGGCGACGTCTCGGATACCGAGACGTACGCACTGACGAACGACACGAACGTCTGGGAACGCTCGGTCTTCCCGCTTCGAACCGACACCGGCACCGCGGACCACGTCTCCTCGGGGCCCGGAATCTCCCTCAAGAAGGGAGGCTCAGTCTCCGGCGCACTGAACAAGGACCTCGCGTTCTACGACGCCGGCGAGACGGTTCCGGTCACCTTCGACCTCTCGCGCGTCGGGATGGATACAGGCGCGTTCTACGGTGACACCGGTCAGCTCGTCGCGCTCCGCCTCCCGCAGAACGCGTCGATGCCGACGACTCCCACGGCGCTCCGGACGCTCCTCTCGAACGAGTCGGACGCCGAGGCATCGATGGTCGCGTCGAACGTCACGTTCCCGGACGGCGTGGCGTCCTTCGACTTCACGCCGACGAAGCCCGGCCAGTACGCGCTCGTCCTCGCCACGCCTGAATCCGGCGCGAGCGGGTACAGCGTCGATAGCGGCACCCTCGAGCAGAACGGCACGGTCACGGTCGTCGGCTTCGACTCGCTGATGGTCCAGAACCACCGTTCGACGGTCTCCACGCCCGACGACGCGACGGTCGGTTCGAACGTCACCTTCGGCGTGGACGCGAACACCGCGCCCGCGCCGAACACCACCCAGATGGTGGTCCTCTACGACAACGAGACTTTCATGCTCTCGCAGTCCACGGTCAACGTCACCGACCTCACGGGCGACGTGAACGCGAGCGTCGAAACCGGGATCTCCGAGGTGAACGGCGACTTCCGCGTCGTCGGGTCGCCGAGCGCACTCGGGATGAACGCCACGGAGCAGCGCGTCTCCTACCCCGTGAGCGCGCAGGCGCTCTTCGACTTCCTCGCCGAGAACCGCGACTTCGGCGAGAACACGACGGTGACGAACGGCACCGACGCCGTCCCGCTGAACGCCACCGGCACGCTCGCGGAGATGAACGCGAGCGGGACGGTGAACGTCTCCGTGCCCGGTGACTGGTCGGCCGGCGACTACCACTGGCTCCACGTGAGCTCCGCCGCCGACGGCGCGGACGTCTCGAGCTCGCAGGGCTCGCTCACGCTCCGCGAGGGCGTCGACCTGAACGTCAGCGCGAACGCCACATCCGTCGTGCGCGGCAGCGACGTCGCGTTCACCGTCACGCGTGCCGATACCGGCGAGGGCGTGAACGCGACCCTCACCATCGACGGCGCGACGTACGAGACGGACGCGACCGGCACCTACGTCCACACCTTCGAGTCGGGCGGCACCTACACCGTGAGCGCGACGCGCGCGAACACGGACACGACGGTCTTCGCGTCCGACGAGACGACCGTGGACGTCGCGGCGTCCGCGATCGCCGTCTCGAACCTCAGCGCGCCGAGCGTCGTCCTCCAGAACGAGACGTTCGCGGTGAACGCGACGCTCCGGAACACCGGTGACGCCGAGGGCACCCGAACGGTGAACCTCACCGTCAACGGCACCGTCGTCGAGAGCGCGACGCGGACGCTCGGCCCCGGCGAGAACGCGACCGTCTCCTTCGACCACGCCTTCGGTAGCGGCGAGCGCGGGCCCGTCACGCTCGGCGTCGGCGAGGCGTCCGCCGACGTCCGCGTCGACGCGCCGGCGACCTTCGAGTACGCCTCGCTCTCCGTCCTGCCGACGACCGTCGCCGCGAACGAGACCGTGAACGCGTCGGTCACCGTCCGGAACACCGGTGACCGCGATGGCAACACGACCGTCACCCTCACCGCGAACGGCACAGCCATCGACAACGCGACGCGGACGCTCGGCGCCGGCAACGAGACGACCGTCGACTTCTCGACGGCCTTCGAGTCGCCCGACACGTACGCCGTCAGCGCCGGCGGCCTGCCCGCGCGGACGGTCACGGTGCTCGAACCCGCGACCTTCACCTACAGTAACCTCACCGTCACGCCCGATACGGTCGACGCGGGCGCGAGCGCGAGCGTCTCCGTCACCGTCTCGAACACCGGCGGCATCGGCGGCATCGATACTGTGACGCTCAGCGAGGGCGGCCAGAACGTCACCAACGCCAGCGTCTACGTGGACGCGGGCGCGAGCGAGACGGTGACGTTCGAGCGCGTCTACACCGAGCCCGGCACGCAGACGCTCGGCGTCGGCGACCGCACGACGACGCTGAACGTCACGGCGGTCGACGCCGTTCCGCCGAGCGTCGTCCTCGCGGAGCCGTCGACCGGTGACGTCGCCTACGGCGCGACGCTCTCCTTCCGCGTGCGCGACGAGACAACGAACGTCACGGACGTCACGGTGAACGCGACGACGTCCAACGGCACCGTCGAGCGCGTCGACCTCCTCGACGCCACGGACGCGACGAACGACACCACCGTCGCCGTCGACACCGACGGCTGGCACGAGGGCGACGCGACCGTGAACGTTACGGCCGTCGACGCCGAGGGCAACGCGGTCACGAAGACCTACCGCTTCGACCTCGTCTCCGCGCCCGCCTTCACGGGCGTCTCGCCGACGACCGAGTCCGGCGAGACCCCGACCGTCACCGTGACGTACGCCGACGACGGGCCCGCGCCCGAGCACGCGGAATCCGGCATCAACGCCTCGAGCGCGACCCTCTCCGTCGACGGCACACCCGTCGACTTCGACGCCACCAGTGCGACTGAGGCGAGCGTCACGCTCGACGCGCTCGCGTCCGGCACGCACAGCCTGAAAGCGGTCGTTTCGGACGACGCCGGTCACACGAGTGCGCGCACGTGGACGCTCGACGTGGACGCGGACGCGCCCACGGTGAACGTCACGCCACGCAACGCCGTGGTGAGCGACGGGTCGCCGTTCGAGGCGGCGGTCGTCGCGAACGACCTGGCACTCGCGAACGCGACGGTCGTCTACGCGAACGAGACGGCGGTCGTGCACACGGAGAACGTCACCGACCGCGCGCGCCTCACCGGCGGGACGGTCACGACGACGTGGGACGGCCGCAGTGACGGCGCGTTCGTCGCCGACGGCACGTACACCGTGACCGTGAACGCGAGCGACGCCTACGGCCACACCGCGACCGCGAACACCATCCTCCGCGTCGACACGACCGGGCCGACGGTCACGGACGCGGCGGTGACGCCGACCGCGACGAACGCAACCGGCACCGTCACGGCGAATGCGACGTTCGCCGACCCCGCCAACGTGACGAGCGCGACCTACGTCCTCCGGAAGACCGGCACGGGCGTGCGGGTGAGCAACACGACGACCGGCGACGTGGCGTCCGCGACGTTCGACGCGAGCGACTTCGTCGTTGACGGCGACTACCGCCTCACCGTCGTCGCGGTCGACGACGCGGCCAACCGGAACAGTACGGCGACGGACGCGACCGTCACCGTCGACTCGACGCCGCCCGAACTCGCCGCGAGCGTCACGAAGAACGGCTCGAACGGCACCGTGACGGTCGCGACGCCGAGTGGCGAGAACGTCTCGAACCTCAGCGGCACCGTCGCGCACGACGGGGGCACGACCGAACTCACGAACTTCACCACCATCGGTGACGGCTCGTACAACGCGACGTTCAACGCCACCGACGGCGGCGTCTACGACGTCACCGTGAGCGGGAAGGATAAGGCCGGGAACGTCGGGCACGCGAGCGCGAGCGCCGAGATTCGGACGGTGAGCGAGCAGAGCAACGTCACCGTCTACCTCGAGGACTCCGGCATCGTCGCCGAGCTGAACCTCACCACGACGGTCGATCAGGGCTTCTACTCGATGTCCGGGAGCGACCGACCGTCCCAGAAGCTCCCGTCGAACGCGTCGAGCGTCTCGACGCTCGTCGGGCAGGTCAGCCAGAGCATCGAGGGGAACATCACGACCGGCTCCACCGTCGCGTTCCCCGCGACGGGCGCTGTGAACGCGAACGGCGGGAACTCCTTCACCGTCCAGTACTACGACGCGCGGGACGAGTCGTGGAAGAGACAGGACACTACGCGCGTCGAGAACTACAACGTGACCGACGGTAACGGAAACGAAGTCGTGAACGACACCTACTGGGTGGCGAACGTCAGCCACTTCTCGACGTACACCGGTTCCGTAGAGGACAACACCCCGCCGACGATCGGGTTCGAGTCGCTGAACGCGCCCGCGAACGCGACGTCCGCGTGGGTGAACGCGACGATTACCGACGACAGCGGCGTGAACGCGAGCACCGTCACGCTCGCGTGGAACGGGGGCGACGTCACCGGCGAGGCGTCCGTCACCGAGACGCCCGACGGGAACGCCACCGTGGCGTACGAGGCGACCGGCCTCGAACCCGGCGCGTCCTACGACGTGACCGTGAGCGCGAACGACACGAAGGCGAACGCGAACACGACGAACGCGACGTTCACCGTCGACCCGGACACCGTCGAGCCGACGGCGACCATCGACTCGCCGACCGACCACGAGGCGTTCCCCGCCGGGACGGAGTCGGTCGACCTGAACGCGACGTTCGGTGACGCGGACTCCGGCGTCGCGGACGTGAACGCAACGCTCGACGGCACGCCCCTCACCGGCGCGAACTTCACGGCAGGCACGTTCAACGCCACCGTCTCGCCCGGCACGGGCGAGCACACGTTCGCCCTCGCCGTCACCGACCGCGCCGGGAACGTGACCGAGACGAGCGCCACCTTCACCGTCCGCGAGGACACCGCGGGTCCGGTCGTCGACGTCACCTCGCCGAGTGAGAAGACGTACGAGAACGACACGACGAGCGTACCGCTGATCGCGAACGCGACGGACATCGCGTCCGGCGTCGACTCCGTCACCGTCCTCGTCGACGGGACGGACGTCACGGCCGACGCGAACACGACGGACTACACGAACGTCACGGCCGACATCGCGGTCACGCCCGGGAGCACGCACGCCGTGAACGTGAGCGCGACCGACGACGCCGGCAACACGAACTGGACGAACGTCACGTTCGACGTCGCGCCCGACGAGGGCGCACCGACCGTGGACATCACGCCGGCCGACGGCACGACCCTCTCGAGTAGCACGACGAGCGTGAACGCGACCGTGGCCTACTCGGACGACCTCTCCGCCATCGACCCGACGGACGTCACGCTCCAAGTCGACGGCACGAACGTGAACGCGAACGCGGACGCGATGCTGACCGCGAAGAACTCGACGCGCGCGAACGTCACCGTCTCGAACCTCTCCACGGGGTCGCAGCACAGCATCATCGCGACCGTCACCGACGCCGCCGGGAACACCGAGACGGTGAGCGCGACTCTCTCGGTCGCCGACGGACCGTACCTTCGGGTGACGAGGGGGGGCCTTTCCGCCGCCACGCTCGACGCCGGCGACACGCTCACCGCCGGCGAGAACGTCACCATCACCGCCGACGTGGCGAACGTCGGCGACGAACCCGGCGAGCGCGACATCACACTCCAGCAGAACGACACCGTCGTCGCCGCACAGACCGTCACGCTGAACGCCGGCGCGACGACGACGCTGGCGTTCGAGCGCACGCTCGGGACGCCTGGAACGTACGCGTTCGCGGTCGGCGAGACGAGCGCCGGCACGGTCTCCGCCGACGCGAACTACAGCGTCATCGGGAGCGTGAACGCGACGTCGCTCACCGAGGGCGACGGCGTCACCGTCACCGTCACCGGGACGAACGAACTCGCGTCGGCGCAGACGGTGAGCGTCACCGTCGCGGTGCCGAACGCCTCGCTCTCCACGCCGGTGTCCCTCGACCTCCCGGCGAGCGGCCAGAACAGCACCACCGTGGCGTTCAGTACCCTCCCCGCCGGGACGCACGACGTCCTCGTCGGCGGGCAGGTCGTCGACACGCTCGACGTCGCCGCCGCGAGCGACGGGTCGACACCCGGCGCCCCGGACGAGAGCGACGACACGACCGACGAGAGCGATAACTCGGCGGACGACGACGACGACTCGACGCCCGCCCCGCCGGTGAATGAACCGACGGTCACGCGCACGGTGAACGCGGGCGCCGTCACCGTCGACGTCACGAACGTCCCCGACAACGGGACGGTCGACGTGCCCGCGAACACCACGGGGACGAACCCGAACGCGACGCTCAGCGGATTCAACATCGGGCTGAACGGCACGACCGACACGACGTTCACCATGTCGAACGACACGGGTTCGACGCCGGCACTCGACGCCGGTGACCCGATTAGCTACTTCAACATCAGCCACGAGGTCGCCGAGGAGGACATCGCCACCGTGTCATTCACGTTCACCGTCACGGCGAGCGAGCTCGACGCGCGCGGCCTCTCGACGTCGCAGGTCGCGCTCTACCGCCACCACGACGGCGCGTGGAACGCCCTCGAGACGTCCTTCGTCTCCCGCGACGGTGACACGCTGACGTTCGAGGCGACGTCGCCCGGCCTCTCCGTCTACGCGGTCGGCGGGTCGCCCGCCGAGTTCGCGGTGACGGACGCCACGGTCGACACCACCGAGTCGTCCACGGGCGAGTCGGTGACGGTGCGCGCCACCGTCGAGAACACCGGCGGCTCCGCCGGCGAATACACCGTCCCGCTCGTCGTTGACGGCGCCACCGTCGACGAACGGACCGTCTCCCTCGACGCGAACGAGGAGACGACGGTGGCCTTCGAGCACGCCTTCGAGTCAACCGGGAGCCACTCCGTCGCCGTCGACGACGCCGACGCCGGCAGCGTCAGCGTCTCCGAGGGCTCGAACGCCCAGCAGGGCTCGACCACGACGCCCGTCTCCAGTCAGGGTGACCTCCCGGTCGTGCCCATCGTCGTGATGCTCGTCGTCATCGCGCTCCTCGTCGTCGGCCTCTACGTCTACCGCGAGGACCAGCGCTAGACGGCCCACCACGACTCACCGCTCTCCCTCGCTCTCTCCTTCTCTTCGCGTTCTCCGTTCCGGTCTTCAGTCCTCGAGCCCGCGCCCGTAGCCGAGGCGCCCCGCGAGGAACGTCGTGCAGAACGGCGAGAGGTAGCCGAGGCAGTAGCCGAGGAGGTGGCCGTAGAGGTTGACGATCGCGCCGCGTTGCGTCGCGTCGCTCGGGAATGCGACGAAGAGGACGCAGAGGAACACGACGACGGCGCTCACGCCGAGCTCGACGTAGCCGCCGTCCTCGACGGTGGCGTTGTGGAATCCCGCGAGCGAGAGGTCGGTGAGATCCGCGCGGATGTCCTGCCCGTATCTGACGACGGCGAGCGCGGCGACGGCGGTGACGCCGAAGCTCGGGCCGGTCAGCGACGGGAGCGCGACGACGCCGATGAGCGCCACGCCGGCGAAGAAGAGGATCGGCGAGTGGCGGATGCCGACGTCGTCCGTGAACTGGCTGTCGACGAACGCGAGGAGCGCGGTAGGGAGCAACCCGAAGAACGCGAGGGCGATACCGGAGAAACCGAGGCCGACGCGCGGGCGGGCGAGCGCGACGTTCAGCGCGGAGAGCACCCACGGGAGGACGAGGAGGAAGGTCGTGTAGCTCGCGAGGAAGAGCGCGCGTCGGCCGCCGAGCACACAGAGCACGTAGACGAGCGGCGCGACGAGACAGTAGGCGAGGAGGCTCCCGAGGAGGTGGCTCGTCGAGCGATGCAGGAAGTTCGAGGCGTACATCGCGAGGAGCGTCGGGTCCTCGTAGCGGAGCGCGAACCCCGCCGTCGCTGTATCCGGGAGCGCGAAGACGCCGACCATCGCGAGCGCCGGGAGCGCGAGGAGGACGAGGTCGCGTCCGCGAACGGCGTCCCTGACGCTCGCGCGGAACCCGGACTGACGGCGCATGGCCACGTGGAGTGGCGGACGCGGAAAAGCGGTAGTGGCCGACGCGGCCGGTAGGGTTTAGTCCTCCCCGGATTCGGTGACGACGTCGCGGACGACGCGGCGCTCGCCGTCCTCGTCGTAGACGTACGTGGTGTCGGCGTCCTCGTCGCGCGTCGCGCGATGCGAGCCATCGCAGAAGGGGTAGTCGTCGGAGAGCCCGCACCGGCAGACCGCGATGTCGCCCTTCTCGGGGTCGATATCGTCTTCGTCGAGCTTCAGAGGGCCGTTCGCGTCGTGGTTGACGAGTCGCGACATACTCGCGTGTGGGCGGCGCGGACGGAAGACTCCGGCGCCCTCAGCGCGCCTCGACGTCGACGGTCGCGGCGCCCGCGCGCACGAGCGGGTCGGCGACGTCCGCGTGGAGGAAGGCGACGCCCTCGCGGACGCCCTCGGAGACGGTGAGCGTCGTCTCGACGCTCGCGCCGTCCGTACTGACGCGCACCGCGTCGCCGTCGGCGAGGTTGAGCGCGGTGGCGTCCGCCGGGTTGAGGTGGAGCGCGTCGTCCGCGCGGACGTCGCTCGCGCCGAACCCGCCGGCGCGACTGCCGACGACGAGCGCGAGCCCTTCGACGTCCGCCGCCTCGACGGAGACGTCTCCCTCGGAGAACGCCGCGCGGCCGTCCGCGGTGGCGATGCCGTCACTCCCCCACCGTTCGCCGACCGCGACGTCGGCGTGCACGGGGCTGACGGCGCGCAGCTCCGCGAACGCGTCCGCCGGCGCGGCGTAGTCGAAGCCGTCGCCGGCGAGGCGCGTCCCGAGGTCGCAGAGGATCTCGAAGTCCGTGCGCGCCTCCCCCGGCGGGTCCGCGACGGCGGCGAGCGCCTGCACGCGCCGGTCGAGGTTCGTGACCGTCCCTTCCTTCTCGAGGCCGACGGCCGCCGGGAGGACGACGTCCGCGTGCGCGGTGGTGTCCGTCTCGTAGACGTCGACGACGACGAGCGACTCCAGGCTGTCGAGGCGCTCGGCCGTCCAGTCGGCGTCGCGCTTCGACACCGCCGGGTTCTCCCCGACGACGAGCGCCCCGTGAATCCGTTCGCCGAACGCCGCGAGCGCCGCCGTCTCGTTCAACCCCGGCGTGTCGGGTATCTCCGTCCCCCAGACGTCGGCGACGCGGTCGCGCGCCGCGTCGTCCGTGAGCGGCCGGTGGCCGGGGAGGCGGTCGGGGCGACAGCCGACGTCGCTCGCCCCCTGCTCGTTGTTCAGCCCGCGGAAGAGCGCGAAGCCGCCCCCGTCGGCCGCGCTCTCGGGACCGAGGCTCCCGCCGAGACAGAGGAGGTCGAGGAGCGCGTCGGCGGTCGCGCCGTCGTCCGCCTCGACGCCCGTGCCCGCGATGACGGCGACGCCGTCGGCGTCGGCGACGTCAGCCGCGAGGTCGCGGATCTCGGCGACAGGGACGCCGGTCGCGGCCGCGGCCGCCGCGACGTCGAGGTCGGCGAGTGCGTCGCGATACGCGTCGAAGCCCGTGGTGTGCTCGGCGACGAACGCCGCGTCGTGTTCGTCGGCCGCGAGGAGCGTCGCCGCGACGGCCTGCAGGAGGAGCGCGTCCGTCCCCGGGCGGGGCGCGAGGTGGGCGTCGGCGGCGCGCGTCGTCTCGTTCGCGCGCGGGTCGAGGTGAACGAGGCCGCCGTCGCTCGCGCGGACGAACGCGTTGAACGCCACGGGCTGTTGGACGGCGGGGTTCGCGCCGACGACGAGCACGAGGTCGGACTCGGCGAGGTCGGCCATCCCGAGCGTCGAGGCGGGGTAGCCGACGCGCGACTCGAGCGCGGCCGCCGCGTTGTCGTGACAGAGGCGCGCGCGGTTGTCCACGTGGTTCGACCCGAGGACGCGCGCGAGCTTCCCGAGGAGGTAGTTCTCCTCGTTCGAGCAGTGGGGCGCGCCGAAGAAGGCGAGCGCGTCCGCGCCGTGGGCGTCGCGGACGCCGCCGAGGCCGTCGGCGGCGCGCGCGAGCGCGCTCTCCCAGTCCGTCTCCACGAGGTCGCCGTCCTCGCGGACGAGCGGCGTCGTGAGGCGCTCGTCGTCGCGGACGCTCTCGAAGGCGCTCGCGCCCTTCGCGCAGAGCCGGCCGTTCGGGTTCGCCGGCCCCGGAACGCCGCGCGCGCGGCCCCCGTCCTCGCCGGGCGCGAGGTGGCAGCCGACCGCGCAGAGCGGGCAGACCGTCGCGTCCGCCGCGTCCCGGTCGTTCGCGTTCGATGCCGCGTTCGCGTCCTGCATCACCTAGGTAGTACGGCGGCCGAGCCCCTTCAGGATCTCGACGACGTAGCCGATGCCGGCGCGCGCCTCCTGACTGCGGAGCGCGCCGAGCGCGCCGAGGAACCCCATCGGCTCGGACTCCTCCTCGGCCTCGCCGACGGCGCCGAGGAGGTCGTTGAGGGCGTTCGCGGTCGTCTCGTCGGCCTCCAGCACGGAGAGCGTCGACGCGAGGTCGAGCAGGTCCTCGAGCTGGCCGGCCTTCTGGAGCTCCATCAGCGAGTCGAGGACGTCCGCGAGCTCGTCGGCGTTCTCACCGACGGTGGTCGCGAGCCGGTCCGCGTCGTCCTCGTCGAGGGGCTCCGCGAGCGTCTCCGCGATGCGGATGAACTTCGAGAGGTGGCCCTCCTCCTGCATCCGCACGACGTCGTCGATGAGGTCAGCGAACTCGTCGGAGTTCTCGCCGAACGACTCGGCGAGCGCGACGGTGCCCTCGTTGCTGATGGCGTCCCCGGCCTGCACGAGCGTCACCATCGACTCGGTGACGTAGTCGACCTCCTCGTCGTCCGCGCTCGAAATGACGAGGATCGCCGTCTCGATGACGTTCTCGAGCTCGTCCGTGTACTCGGCGGCGTCCGCGTAATCGCCGCCGTACTCCTCGATGACGGCTTCGAGCGCGTCGCGGCCCTCCTCGGGGCGCTCGGGTTCGCGGTTCGTCGCCGAATCCGGGACGGAGCGGGCGGGTTTCGCCATCAGTCGTCACCCCGAGCGGGCTCGACGTTGTTCGAGCGGTTGACGGAGTCCCGGCCCTCGACGGGGCTGATGCGGACGGCGGTCGCCTTGAACTCCGGCGTCTTCGCCTCCGGATCGAGGCGCTCGGAGTCCGTGAGGGTGTTCACGGCCGTCTCGGCGAAGTGGATGGGCGCGAACACTGTCTCCTCGCCGACGCGCTCGGTCACCTGCGCGGTGACGACGATCTCGCCCTTGTCGGACTCGATGCGCACCGGGTCGCCGTCCTCGATGCCGTAGGAGGCGGCGGTCGAGGGGTTCACCTCGACGAAGTCCCGGTCGTTGTACTTCATGATGCCCTCCTCGGGGTGCGTCATCGTCCCCGTGTGGTACTGGTAGAGGACGCGGCCCGTGGTGAGCGTGAGCGGGAACTCCTCGGTCTGGGGCGCCATCGGCTCCGCGTACCCGACCGGAACGAGGTTCGCCTTCCCGTCCTCGGTGTTGAACTCCTCGGTGTAGAGGCGCTCGGTCCCGGGGTGGTCCTCGTCCCAGCACGGCCACTGGATGCCGCCCTCCTCCTCGATGCGTTCGTGGCTGATGCCCCCGTAGATGGGCGTCAGCGAGCGCATCTCCTCGTTGATCTCGTTCGTGTTCGTGTAATTCCACTCGCGACCCATGCGGTTCGCGAGCTCCTGGAGGATCTCCCAGTCGGCCTTCGCGTTCCCCTTCTTCTCGAGGACCTGGTTGACCTTCTGGACGCGCCGGTCCGTGTTCGCGAACGTCCCTTCCTTCTCGAGGAAGGAGACCGCCGGCAGGACGACGTCCGCGTACTTCGCGGTCTCGTTCAGGAAGAGGTCCTGCACGACGAGGAACTCCATCTCCTCTAAGACCTCGTCGGCGTGCTTCTTCCCGGGCTCGGAGAGCGAGGGGTTCTCGCCGATGCAGTACATGCCCTCGAGCGGGCCGTCCTCGAAGGCGTTGAACATCTCGGTCGTGTAGTAGCCGCGCTCGGCCGGGATCTCGCAGTCCCACGCCTCCTCGAACTTCGCGCGCACGTCGTCGTCCGCGACCTTCTGGTAGCCGGGGAAGTTGTCCGGGAGCGGGCCCATGTCGCCGCCGCCGCCCTGGACGTTGTTCTGGCCGCGGAACGGGGAGACGCCCGTTCCGGGCTTCCCGAGGTTCCCGGTGATGGCGGCGAGGTTCGCGAGCGCCGCGACGTTGTCCGTCCCGTGGGAGTGCTCGGTGATGCCGAGCGTCCACCCGAAGACGGTGCGGTCGGCCTCCGCGATGGCTTCGGCGGCCGCCTGTATCTCCTCGGGCGGCGCGCCCGTGACCTCCTCGACGTAGTCGAGGGTGAACTCGTCAACGGCCTCCTTCACCTCCTCGAAGCCGGTGGTGCGCTCGGCGACGAACTCCTCGTCGTGGAGGTCGTTCTCGATGATGTAGCGCGTGACGCCGTTCACCCAGACGGTGTCGTAGCCCGGGCGGATCTCCGTGTACTGGTCGGCGTACTCCGCGATCTGCGTCTCGCGCGGGTCGAAGACGATGAGGTCGCCGCCCTCCTTCACGTGCTGCTTGACGCGCGTCCCGAGCACGGGGTGGGCTTCGGTGGTGTTCGACCCGGTGAGGAAGATGAGGTCCGCCTCGTCGAAGTCCTTCACGCTGATCGACGCCGCGCCGTAGCCGTACGTCTTCGCGAGGCCGGCGACCGTCGAGGAGTGACAGAGGCGGTTGCAGTTGTCGACCGTGTTCGTTCCCAGTACTTGCCGGGCGAACTTGCCCATCAGGTAGTTCTCCTCGTTCGTCGCCTTCGAGGAGGCGATGACGCTCATCGCCTCGTTGCCGTGCTCCTCGATGATGGACTGGAAGCCCTCGACGACTCGGGTGAGCGCCTCCTCCCAGGAAGCCTCGCGCCACTCGCCGTTCTCGTCGCGGACGAGCGGGTCGGTGAGGCGCTCCTCGGAGTTCGCGAAGTTGTAGGAGAACTTCCCCTTCACGCACGTCGAGATGTCGTTCACGGGCGACTTCTCGGGGTCGGTCGCGCGCGTCGCGAGCACCTCCTCGCCGTCCGTGTAGACGTCGAATCGACAGCCGACCGCGCAGTAGCCACAGGTGGTGTCGTCGACGGTGAGCTCGCCGAGGCGCTTGTCGCTGATCTGCTGGGCGATGTCGAAGAGCTTCCCCTCCGGCATCGATCCGGCGGCCATCCCCTCGGCGAAGTGCTCGACGTTCCGGTTCGCCTGCTCCTTCGCGCGCTGCATGAACCCGGCGACGCCCTCCTTTCGCTCGTCGCTACTCATAGCCAGTCACCCGGGTTCTCCTCCGTGCGCGCCTCGCTCGTGAGGTCCTTCGGCTCGTCGCTCTTCATGCGTGTCATTGGTCCTTTGGTCTCCTTACCGCTGCTCTCGAGGGATTTGCCGATGCTGTTCTTCTGACTGAAGCCGGGGAGCGGGATGGTCGCGGCGTCCGCGATGTCCTGCTCGACGAGGCTCCCGGTCGGGCAGACGGTGACGCAGTGCCCGCAGGAGACGCACGTCGAGTCCTCCATCGTCTCCGCGCCGTTCTGGAAGCCGATGCGCGTGTCCTGCCCGGAGCCCTCCATGCGGAGGACGCCCTCGACCTGCACGTCGTTGCAGGCCTCCACGCAGCGATTACACAGAATGCACTTGTTGCGGTCGATCTGGATGAAGTCGCTGGAGTCGTCGAGGGGCTCGTAGGCCTCCCGGTCGTCGAAGACGCCGTAGCGCGGCTCCTCGACGTCGTTGTCGATGGAGGCGTCCTGGAGCTCACAGCGACCGTTCTTCCCGCAGGTCGTACAGCGGAGGTTGTGGTCGGAGAGGACGAGGTCGAGGTTGACGTCGCGGGCCTCCGTCGCCGCCTCGGCGTCCGTGGAGACGGAGAGGCCGTCCTCGGCGGGGAAGCTACACGAGGGCACCATGCCGTGCTCCTCGGTCTCGACCATGCAGGTCCGACACTCGCTGCGCGGGCCGATCTTCTCGGCCTGCGAGCTGTCCCGGTCGTAGTAGCAGAGCGCGGGGACGTTCCCCGCCGTTTCGACGGCCTCGATGGCCTCGATGACCGTCGAGCCCTCCGGGACCTCGACCTCGACGCCGTCGATCGAGACGGTCGCCGCGTCCTCGCTCTTCACGTCCGGGTCCGTCGCCGTCCCGGGCGCGATGGTCTCCGTCAGCGGCGGTGCCTCTCGTCCGTCTACGTGTTCTGAACTCATCTATAGCTCACCCGTGCAGGCCCCCGTGGGACAGTCCCCGGCGGCGTGCGCCTCGAACGCGTCGTCGAACTCGTCCATCGCCGTCCGCACCGTCCGCGGGACGTCGCGCCCGAACGCGCAGATGCTCGTCGATGCCATCACGCGACTCAGTTCCTCGATACCCGCCTCGTCGTACGTCCCGTCGTAGACGTCGCGCAGCTTCTCCGTGAGCTGCGTCGTCCCCTCGCGACACGGGACGCAACGCCCGCAGTTCGTCTCGGAGGCGACGTTCGCGCGCCGGCCGACGAACGCGACCGGACACTCGTCGGCGCCGAGCACCTCGACGACGCCCTCGGTGCCGAGGTCGTTCGCCGAGAGCGCGTCGGGCGCGAGCGCGACGTCGAGGTCGCGCGTCAGCCCGCCGAACTTCCCGCCGACGCAGGCCGCCGTGTACTCCCCGACGCCGGCGGCGTCGACGGCGTCCGCGACGGTCGCGGCCTCCCCGAGTTCCACCGTCGTCGGCGTCTCGACGTCACCGGTGACGGAGACGACGCGCGAGTCGCTCGACGCGCCGGCGAGCGCGCCCACGAGATGCGCGTACGTTCGGGCGGTGTGGACGACCGTCGGGTCGCCGTAGACGCCCTCGACCTCGGGGCCGGGCGGGCGCAGGCGCGCCTCCAGCCGGTGGTTGCCCTCGATGGCCTCGATGGCCATCGTCGGCTCGGCCGCGCGATACACCGCCGGGCCCTCGACGACCTCGACGGGGACGTCGAAGTCGCCGGCGTCGGCGGCCGCGCGAGCGCTCGCGGCGGCCGCCTCGTCGCCCTCGCTCGCGTAGACGAAGACGGCGTCCGCGCCGACGGCGCGCGCCGCCGCGTTCGCGCCGTCCAGCACCGCGAACGGGTCGCCCTCGAGGAGGAGCGCGTCCCCGGGGTTGCCGTGCGCGTTCACGACGACGACGGCGGGGTCGTCGCGCTCGCGCACGCCCGCCCAGAGGCCGCCAAGCGGTTCGTCCTGACTCCAGTCGCCCCAGCCGCGCCCGTGCAGGTCGGCGGCGGCGTCGAGGACGGCGTCGGCGTCGGCGTCGCTGAAGCCGACGGCCGCGTCGTACGCCTCGGGGTCTCGGGGGTCGATCCAGCCACAGCGTGCGAGCGCGGCCCGGTCGCCGGCGAAGCCGTCGAGGTCGGGGGCGGGAAGCGACGTCGGCGCGTCGCCGTGCGAGACGCGCGCGTCCGCACCGTCCGGGAGGCCGCCGTCGGAGAGCGACGAAACGGCCGCCTCGACGTCGCTCACGTCCGCGTTCGTGACGAACGCGCTCTCCCCGTCGTGCGTCGCGACGAGGAGCGGTTCGAGCGCGCGCACCCCGGTCGAGCCGACGGCGGCGACGGGTACGTCGCCGCCCGCCACGTCCTCGACGACCACACTCGCGTCCGTCCCGGCGACGCGAACCGCGGTCGTTCGTCCTTGCAAATTAACCACTACGAGTCACCATTCACTCACCCACACTCACCGGAGGCAAAAATAGTTACTCGCTTCGCACCATTCCGCCTCTTTCTGCCGGTCGCCGGCTCACCGCCGCGGGAGCCACGAAACCGCCCGACGGCGACGCCTCCATGAATCGTGTTGTCTCACACCGCGGTTTCGACTCACACTCCTGCGCGAACACCTAGCTTTAACATCGATAGCCGGCCATCAATCACCTGACGTTACCCTCGCGGTGAGGACGCCGCCCTTGCCGAGGCCCGCCCCGTAGAGCGCGCCCTCGACCACCGCCGGCCCGTTGTAGACGCGCGGCCCGGACGTCGAGAGCCGCGAGCGTACCCGTCCCGTGGTCGGGTCGAGCGCACCGAGCGTCGTCAGACCGCCGTCGTCCCCCTCTTCGACGGACGCGTAGAGGACGTCCACGCCAGCGGCGAGCGCCCACCCGGAGAAGGCGTCCGCGCGCCAGCCGAGCGTCCCGTCGTCCGCGTCGACGGCGCGCAGGTGGTCGCGGCGGGCGGCGCTCACGCCGACGAACACCTGCCCCCCGGTCACCGCAAGCGTCGACGCAGGTCCCGCGAGCGCCGCCGTCCAGCGCTCGCGGCCGTCCGCCGCATCGAACGCGTGGAGGACGCCGTCCTCACCGGCGGCGTAGACGCGCCCCTCGGCGACGGCGAGCGGGCCGACGCGGGCGTCCGTCTTCGCGCGCCAGCGCACGCCGCCCGTCTCGGCGTCGAACGCGTAGACGTAGGTGTCCTCGCTCGCCGCGTAGACGACGCCGTCCGCGAGCGCGGGCGGCCCCTGCGTCTCCATGCCCGTCCGGTGGTACCACCGGCGCGTCCCGTCAGCGGCGTCGAGCGCCGCGACGCCGAGGTCGGTCGCCGCGACCACGGTGTCGTCCGTCCCGGTCAGCCACGCGAACGCGTCCGGTTCCGGAAGCGACGCCGACCACACCGCCGTGCCGTCCGACGGGTCGAGCCCCACGAGGTCGCCGTCCGCGACGAGCGCGACGACGCCCCCGACGAACGCCGGCGACACCGTCGTCACGCCGTCCGGGTACTCGGTGGTCCA
The DNA here is from genome assembly GCF_014647455.2 of Halarchaeum grantii. Classification (NCBI taxonomy): domain Archaea; kingdom Methanobacteriati; phylum Methanobacteriota; class Halobacteria; order Halobacteriales; family Halobacteriaceae; genus Halarchaeum; species Halarchaeum grantii. The sequence continues at coordinate 151,365 of NZ_BMPF01000003.1, forward strand.
CGCCACCGAGCCGTCCGGTCGCAGGCCGTACGCGTCGTGCCAGCCGTTCGACGTCGCGACGCGATCCGCCCGGACGACCGGCGGAATCGCCGCCGCGTTCCCGCCGAGCGTCGTCGTCCAGTCGAGCGCGAGCGACGCACCGACGCCCGCGCCACGCGGGAACGCGTTCGTGTTCCGGGCGTCGCCGCGACTCACCGGCCACCCCTGCGTCCCGAGGTCGCGCGACGGCTCGACCGCCACTGTCACCGGGTCGTTGTCCCCGCCGCCACCGAACACGCCGGTACAGCCCGCGAGCGCGCTCGTCGCCGCCGAACCGACCGCGGCGAGGAACCCGCGCCGGCTCCCGCGGCGCGACGACCCCTCTCCGCCGTCGCGCGTCATCGTCCGCCCCCGAAGCGGTAGAGGCGGCCGTAGCGCATCGTCACGTAGAGCGCGCCGTCGCCGACCGCCGGCCCGCCGCGCGCGGGCACCGCCTCTCTCGTCGCCCCGTAGTAGTCGGCCGTCTCCTCGGGGTCGTTCCCGAACTCCCCCCAGCGCGCCTCGCCGGTCGCCGCCTCGAGACAGCCGACGCCGACGTAGAGGGCGTCGCCGGCGAGCGCGGGCGACGCCCGGAGCGGGTGCCGATAGTCGACGTGGCCGGTGCTCGCGTTCACGTAGCGCCACCGCTCGCGCCCCGTCTCCCGGTCGAGTGCGTAGGCGTTCTTCGCGGCGACGTACACCCCCGAGTCGCCGACAGCCGGCGTGCTCGGTGCGCGGTACGTCCCGAAGGCGTGGAACCAGCGCTCCTCGCCGGTCGCGGCGTCGAGCGCGCACAGGCCGCCGGACTCGGGGAGGTAGAGGACGCCGGCGTCGACGGCGGGCGGTCGGCCGATTCGGGTGCCCGGGTAGTCGCGCGTCCACGCGACGCCGCCGTCGCGCAGGCGGTAGGCGACGAGCGTGCGGCCGTCCTTCCGCCCGAAGACGGCGAAGCAGAACGCCTCGCCGACGGTGGGTTTCGCGACGGCGGGCGGGCGCGTCCCGACGACCGGCCCTTCGACGGCGGGGCCGTGCGTGGCCGACCAGACGCGCGTGCCGTCGGGCGCGAGCGCGTGGAGGCGGCCGTCGCCGTCCCCGACGAACACGCGACCCGCCGTCGTCGTCGGCGGCGCGGCCGGTGCGCCGAGGACGCGACTCCACCGCGCCGTCCCGTCCTCGGCGTCGAACGCGAGGAGCTCGCCGGCGGTCGTCGCGACGACGACGCGGTCGGCGAGGAGCGCGGGCGGCCCGCTCGCCGGCACGGTGAGCGGACGAGTCCACGCGAGCGTCTCGCTCTCGGGGTTGAGGGCGAAGAGCCGCCCCGAGGCGTCCTCGCGCGCGTCGAAGTCGCGGTTCGGGACGCGCGCGACATAGGCGTACTCGTCGCCGATGACGGGCGCGCTGTACGCCGCGAGGAGGGAGTCGGCGTGCTCGAAGAGGTCCCAGTGTGCGACGGCCGAGTCGTCCGGCGGCCCCGGACTCGTGGTACGACCGTCGTTCGCGGGCGTCCCGTGCGCGGTCGGCCACGGCGCGTCCGGGGCGACGGGCGGCGTCCCCTCGAGTGGGCCGCGCGGCGCGAGGGCCGAACAGCCGGCGAGCGCGCTCAGACCGGTCGCGCCGAGCGCGGCGAGGAACCCGCGCCGGCCCTGTGGGCGCGACCCGAGCGGCGACGCCGTGAGGGACCCGCGTCGGCTCTGCCGGTACGTGCTCGCGGAGTGGAGGGCGGGGCGGCGCATCGGGCGACTACCACGTCGCCCCGACACTTCAAGCTTCTACTGGCGTTCGAGCGCGTCCGACATGGACGACGAGAGGTAGTGCGAGAAGATCTCGTTCGTGTCGAGCGGGGACTTGCCGGTCGGGTAGTTCTCCTCGAAGACGTCGTAGAGCGGGCGGATGTACACGCGGAGCTCGTGGCCGCGTCGCTCGACCGTCTCGTGGCGCCAGCCCGCCTCGTCGAGCGACTCGCGGACGAGCTCGTCGAACTCGCCCTGGTGCCAGCCGGAGACGTGGTCGCGGACGGGCTCCTCCTCCTCGCTCTCGCGCGCGAGCTCGTCGCAGACCTCGTCGTGCGCGACGAGGAGGCGGCCGTCGCTCCGGAACCCGTCCGCGATGTCGAGGAGTTCGCTGTGGAGGCCCTGCGGGTGGAAGTAGAGGTGGCGGCTGTACTCCCACTCCGCGCTCTCGAAGCCCTCCGTGACGACGTCGTGGTCCACCTTCGAGACGTCGAGTCGCGTCTTCAGGCGGTGGTTGACGTCGGGTCGCGAGAGGACGGTGATGTCGTCGCGCACGAGGTCGTTCGCGAGATCTTCTGCGGTCTCGTAGAGGTCGTCGCTCATACTCGATACGTGCGTCGGCCAGCGGATAACCGTTCTCCCCAGCGGCAGTATTCGGTCGGTATCTGTGACGCGCCGCGGGGATGGCGAGCGGTGGAGCCACGCGCCGTGCGGACGGAGCGACCCCCGCGGGCGTGGGCTACGGGGGGCCGAGTCAGTCCCCCGCCTCCTCGTCGGTCGCGGTTTCGCGTCAGCCGCCGAGCCGGGCGCGGGCGTAGCGCCGGAGCGCCCCGGCTTTCACGAGGCAGAAGCCGACGAGCACCGCGAGAAAGCCCCCGACGGTCGAGGCCTCGAGGCCCTCACCGAGGACGAGCCACCCGAAGACCGCCGCGAACGGCGGGATGACGTATTCGAGGAGCCCCATCTCGATGGGGCCGAGGCGGTCGAGCAGGCGGAAGTAGACGAGGAAGCCGGCGGCACCGGGGACGACGGCGAGGTAGAGCACCCACAGCGTCGTCTCCGGCGGGAAGGCCGCCATCGCGAACGACTGGCCGGGGACGGCGAACGCGGCGGCGTCGAGCGCGAGCGCGCCGACGAGGAGCATCCACGCTTGGAGCGCGAGGCCGCCGAGTTCGGCGTCGTCCTCGCGCGTGAACACCGCGCCGACCGTCCACACGACGGCGGACGCGAGGACGAGGCCGACGCCGGCGCTCGCGGCGAGGTTCGACGGGTCGGGGTCGGCGATGAGGACGACGCCGCCGAAGCCGACGAGGACGCCGGCGACGCCGAGCGCGGAGAGCCGTTCGTCCGGCCGCGCGAACCGCGTCACCGCCGGCGTAAGCACGGGGACGAGACCGAGGAGCGTGGCCGCGACGGCGGGCGGAACCGTCCGCTGGCCGGCGAAGAGGAGGGCGTGGTGGAGGCCGATGTTGCAGAGGCCACCGACGAGGATGGGCGCCCAGTCGCCCCAGCCGCGCGGGCGGAACGACCGCCCGGTGGCGAGGACGACGCCGACGAGGAGGAGCGCGGCGAGGTCGAAGCGGAGCGCGGCGAGCGGGACCGGCGGGACGGTGTCGAGGGCGGCGTCCGTCGCGACGAACGCCGTCCCCCACGACGCGGCGAGTGCGAGGTAGAGTGCGGCGTCGCGTCTCGTCATCGTCGAGTGGAGGCGCGCCGGTACTGATAACGCCGACGGAACGGCGGGCGACCGGTCGCCGCGGCGTCAGCGTCGCGCGTTCGCGGTGACGTCGGCGAGTCGCGCGGCGAGGTCGTCGGTGAGCGCGCCGTCCTCGACGCGCCACCCCCAGTTCCCCGTCGCGGTGCCGGGCGTGTTGAGGCGTGCGTCGCTCCCGCGACCGAGGAGGTCGGGCATCGTCGTCATCGCGACGACGGCGGGCGAGTCCCAGACGGCGTCGAGGAGCGCCCACGCGGGCGACCCGTCCCTCTCGAAGTCGAGGGCGTAGTCGAAGCAGTCGCGCTGGCGCTCGTCGAGCGACTCGTAGTAGCCCGCGGCGGTGTCGGTGTCGTGCGTGGACGTGTAGGCGACGCAGTCGCGCGGGTAGTCGCTGGGCTTGTAGCGGTGGTGCTCGGCGCACCAGTCGGCGTACTCGGGGACGCGCATGCCCGGGAAGCCGAGGCGGTCGCGCAGCCCGAGGACGCCGTCGTCGAGGAAGCCGAGGTCCTCGACGACGAACGGGAGGTCGCCGAGGTCCTCGCGCACGCGCTCGAAGAACGCCGCGCCGGGACCGGGGTGCCACTCGCCGTCGGCGGCGCTCGCGGCGTCGGCGGGGATCGCCCAGTAGGCGTCGAACGCCTTGAAGTGGTCGAGGCGCGCGACGTCGACGAGGTCGAAGAGGCGGTCGAGGCGCCGCACCCACCAGCCGTAGTCGTCGGCGGCGAGGGAGTCCCAGTCGTAGACCGGCATCCCCCAGCGCTGGCCGTCGTCACCGGCGCTCGGCGGGACGCCGGCGACGGCCTCGGGGTCGCCGGCGGTGTCGACGGCGAACGCTTCGCGGTTCGCCCAGACGTCGGCGGAGTCGAGCGCGGCGTACATCGGGACGTCGCCGAGGAGCTGGATGCCGCGCTCGCGGGCGGCCTCGCGGAGCGCGCGCCACTGCTCGTCGAAGCGCCACTGGACGAAGGCGTGATAGCGTATCTCGTCGGCGTGCTCCTCGCGTGCGGCGGCGAGCGCGTCGGGGTCGCGTTCGCGCAGTTCGCGGGGCCACTCGGTCCACGACTCGCCGCCGTGGGCGCGCTTGAGCGCGCGGTAGAGCGCGTAGTCGGCGAGCCAGTCGCGCTCGCGCTCGCGGAACGCCTCGAAGGCGTCGCTCGCGTCGGCGTCCGCGCTCTGCTCGAAGCGCTCGAAGGCGGTCCGGAGGCGCTCGCGCTTGAACGACGCGACGGCCTCGTAGTCGACGTGTGTCGGCTCGGCGGTATCGGGCGCCTCGAGTTCTGCGTCGGTCAGCCACCCTCGGTCGCCGAGCGCGTGGAGGTCGAGGAGGAGGGGGTTGCCGGCGAACGTCGAGGGCGAACTGTACGGGGAGTGGCCGTGGACGCCGGTCGTCGGGCCGAGCGGGCAGAACTGCCAGAGCGACTGGTCGGCGGCGTCGAGGAAGTCGAGGAAGTCGCGCGCGCCCGCACCGAGGTCGCCGATGCCGTGGCTGCCGGGGAGCGAGGTGAGGTGACAGAAGACACCGCTCGTTCGCTCGAAGTTCATGCGTCCGTCTACCGGACGACCCGCCATGAACGTTGCCGAACTGACGGCAATACTTGCGACCCACAGCAGAGTGATACTCGCCCGCCACCCAGCGGTGATAATGGAACAGCGACGCGCCGGGCGTACGCCGTCACCAGTTCGCACCGCCGGTGGTGAGCGATGCCCCCGTCAGTCCTGATGCTCGGGTGGGGGTTCCCCCCGAACATCAGCGGCGGACTCGACACGTTCGTCGGTTCGCTCTTCTGGGAGTTCGACGACCGCGACGACGTGGACGTCGAACTCGTCCTCCCGGCGGAGTTCGCACCGGACGACGTCGCGGCCATCCACGGCATCCCGACCGGCGACGGGGACGTCATCGAGCGCATCGAACGCCTCTCCGAGGAGTTCGTCGAGCGCGCCGCCGACGCCGACGTCGTCCACACCCACGACTGGTTCGGCTACGACCCCGGCGTCGAGTCGCAGTCCACGCACGACGTCCAGTGGATGACGACGTTCCACTCGCTCACGCAGGACCGCAACCTCAACCCGCCGGACTACGAGGTCGAGACCGAACAGCGCATCGTCGACCGCGCCGACAGCCTCGTCGCCGTCAGCGACCTCACCGCCGGGCGCGTCCGCGAGTTCTACGGCGGCGACAGCAACGTCGTCCACAACGGCTTCCAGCGCGTCGAACCCACCGGTCGGGACGTGAAGGCGGAACTCGGCATCGACGGCCCGATGCTCTTCTTCGTCGGCCGACACACCCACCAGAAGGGCATCACGCACCTCCTCTACGCGATGTCGAAGCTCCGCCGACCCGAGGTGACGCTCGTCCTCGGCGGCTCCGGCCACCTCACCGCCCAACTCGAGCGCTTCGCGGAACTGCTCGGCGTCGACGACCAGATCGAGTTCGTCGGCTACGTCCCCGACGCCGAGCTCGCCGACTACTACGCGAGCGCGGACGCGTTCGTCTCCGCGTCGCTCGCCGAGCCGTTCGGCATGACCGTCGTCGAAGCCCTTTCCACGGGGACGCCCGTCGTCACCACCGAGTGCGGCGCCGCCGAAGTGCTCCCCGACGACTGCCTCGTCCTCGTCGACTCGCACTCCGACGCCATCGCGGACGGCATCGACGCCGCGCTCGCGATGGACGGCGTCCCCGACTTCGAGGAGCGCACGTGGGCGGACGTCGCCGACGACTACGTCGCGCTCTACGAGTCGCTCCTCGCGTAACGCCTCCTCACTCGCTCTCGAGTGAGCGCACCGGCTCGTGGAGCTCCGTCCGCAGCACCTCGTCGGCCGCCGTCATGACGTCGCGAAACGACCGGTCGTCGTCCAGTATCGGTGTGGATACCTCCTCGGGGCGCTCCGCGCCGGCCCGCTCCGTGACCGTCTGGAAGACGAGGAGCGTGTCCAAGAGCGTCTCGTATTGACCGTCGGAGACGAATATCCGCGCGCGCTGTATCGACCGGTGATACCCGTCGACCATCTCGTCGAACTCCCGCTCGTCCTCGCGGTCGTAGACCGCGTACGTGCCGGACTCGGCGATCGGGGCCAGCGTGGTGCGACACCGCGTGAACGACTCGTGTAGCTCCGCCAGCCGGTCGACCTTCTTCTCGATGAGGTACTCCGCCTGTCGCCGCTGGTTCTGATTCGCCTCCCGCACCCTCGTGGTGTGTATCGTCACTCCCGCCGAGAGCGCGGCGCCAGCGAGGGTGCCGAGGACCGCGATCACCGCCGACGAAACCATATATCGCACTCACTCGACGGCCGCGGCTTAAGCGTGGGGGTGTCGTCCGTCGGGCTACTCGCGTGGCTCGCCGACGACGCGGACGTCGTGGGCGGGTTCAGGGTGGACGACGCGGAAGCCCGACGGCGTGGACTCGACGCCGACGACGCGCTCGCCGGGCCCGTGGCCGGTGTTCCGGCCACCCATCGCGGCGTACGGGTCGGCGTCGCCGTCCGCGGGGTCGTACGGGTCGGCCTCGTCGTCGTCGGGGTCGTCGGGGCTCTCGGTGCCCTCCTCGGCGACGGGGTCGTAGGGGCTGTCCGGAAGCGTGCTCTCGTAGGGGCTGTCGATGGGCGAGCGCAGGTTCTCGATGGGGTCCTCGAAGTCCTCCGGCGGGAGGTAGATCTCCTCGCCCGAGGCGGAGTAGACGACGACGGCGGCGTCGCGCGTCCCCGCGATGGTGATCACCGTCCCGTCGGCGTCGACGGTCGCGTCGACGCTCACTCGCGGCGCGTCGGAATCGGACATACGTTCCGTTCGGCGGGCGACGCCATGGTGTTTCCGGTGGATCGCACCGCAACCGACAAGCCCCCGCTCGCCGAAGTGTCGTCTGAGAATGGATCACGTCGGGCCGCCGCGCTTCGTTTCCGTCGGAGACACCGTCGAGTTGGCGCCGTGGGACCCGGACCCGGCGGCGTCGTATCGCTGGTCGCTCGAGCGCGCGCCCGCAGACGCGGCGGTCGCACTCGCCGACCGCCCCGTTCAACAGGTCACCGTGGAGGCCCCCGGAACGTACGTCTTCGCGCTCGACGCGCCGAGCGGCACGCACCGCCAGACCGTTCGCTGTTTCTCCGCGTCCGGCGAGCGCGGCACCCGGGCGCCACCCGGCAGGAGCGGCGGCGCGCGCGACGCACCCGGTGACAGCGACGCGGACTACCCGCACGCCGAGCGCGGGGACGCGCGCGGTCGGCCGCGAATCAGACTCGACGGCCACCGCGAGGGGGACGACGTCGTCATCACGGCGACGCCGCGCGCGCACCCGGAGAGCGGGGAGTCGGCTGCCGACCTCGACGTCGTCTTCGCGCTCGACGACCGGGACGCCCTCTCGGCGGACGCCGCCACCGTCGAGGGACGCGAACTCCGCGTGCCCGCCTCGGCAATCGAGCGCCGCGAGCGCGTCCACGCGGTCGCCGTCGGCGAGAGCGGGCACAGCGTCGCCGACGCCGTCGCCATCACGCGCGAGGGGAACGCGGTGTCGGTCGAGCGCCGCTACGACGCGCCCGACTGGGCCGCCGACGCCGCCTACTACGAGGTGTACGTGCGGACGTTCGCGCCCGACGCCGCGCACGGCGAGACGCTCGCGGCGATCACCGAGCGCCTCGACCACCTCGCTGACCTCGGCGTCGACGCCGTCTGGTTGACGCCCGTCCTCGCGAACGACGACGCACCGCACGGCTACAACATCACGGACTTCTTCGCGATCGCGCCCGACCTCGGGGAGCGCGCGGACTACGAGCGACTCGTCGAGGAGGCCCACGCCCGAGACATGAAGGTGCTCTTCGACCTCGTGTTGAACCACACGGGGCGCGAACACCCCTTCTTCCGCGACGCCTACGGGAACCCGGAGAGCCCCTACCGGAACTGGTACGACTGGCAGGAGTCCGGCGAACCGGAGACGTACTTCGACTGGGAGCTCATCGCGAACCTCGACTACGGCACGCTCGACGTCCGGCGCCACCTCCTCGACGCCGTCGACGAGTGGGCGCCGCTCGTCGACGGCTTCCGCTGCGACATGGCGTGGGCGGTCCCGGACGGCTTCTGGCGCGAGGTCCGAGCGCGGGTGAAGGACCACGACTCGGCGTTCCTCCTCCTCGACGAGACCATCCCCTACATCCCGAACTTCCACGAGGGCATGTTCGACGTCCACTTCGACTCGACGACGTACGCCTCCCTCCGGAGCGTCGGGCGCGGCGACGCGCCCGCCTCGGCGGTCCTCGACGCCGTCGAGTCGCGTCGCGAGAGCGGGTTCCCCGACCACGCGCGCTTCCTCCTCTACATGGAGAACCACGACGAGACGCGCTACCGCGTCGAATGCGGTCGCCCCGCGTCGCTCGCCGCCGCCGGCGTCCTCTGCACGCTCCCGGGCGCGCCGCTCGTCTACGCCGGCCAAGAACTCGGCCAGCTCGGGCGGCGCGACGCCGTCGTCTGGGACCCCGAGCACACCGACGACGCCCTCCTCGCGCACTACCGGCGGCTGCTCGGCGTGCGCCGCGAGATGCCGGCGCTCGCCGCCGGCGGCGACCTCCGCCGCCTCGACTACGAGGTGGTCGAGGGCGACGCCGAGCGCGTCGTCGCGTACGGCCGCGTCGCCCCGGACGCGACGGCCGGCGATTCCGGTGGCGACCCGCGCGACGCAGACGCCGCCGTCGTCCTCTGCAACTTCGCCGAGGGACGCGCGACCGTCTCGCTCGACGTCGACACAGCGGCCGTGGACGTCGTGACGGGCGACGCGCTCGGCGGCGGCGGCGCCGTCACCGTCGAGGACGTCGTCGTCCTCCCGACGACGCCGGACGCGCTCGCGGCGCGCGCCGCGCCGCCCGGCGAGCGACTATAACGGCCGCGCGCCCGCGTAGGTGGTGCGGCTCACCACGGCGCCTCACGCGCTAGCGACACGCGAGGGAGCACCGTGCGGGACCGGCTGGCGAGTAGACTTTTGCGTCCGGACGCCCTTCGCGTGGGTATGTCCTACACCCCGTCGCGTGACGACGCGGCCTACGAGCGCTTCGAGCTGTCCGTCGCCGGGCTGGAGGCGGCGGAGGAGAGTCGAGTCGCGCAGCGCGTCAAGCGCGCGCCGGGCGTGCGCGAGGTCCGCCCGGACGCAGCGGCCGGCGCCGTCACGCTCGTCGCCGAAGGCGAGGTGGCAGTCGGTGACGCGGAGTGGATTCTGGAGACGGCGGGCTACCCCGTCGAGTAACCCCCGGGTTCTCGCCTCGTTCGGTCGGTCCGTGCGAACACTGACACACGGTTAGCGGCGAGTACGCGGCCCGTCACAACGCTTATACTGACACGCCACTATCCATCGACAACCTACTGACTGACCGTTCAGTCACATACCCATGTACGACAGACCGCACCCGACAGCACGCACCGCCCACCCCGGGGTGCATCGCCAGTGAGCTATCTCGACGTCGACCGGCGCATCCTCGCGCTCGCGTTCGCGCGAATGGTGGACTCGCTGGGGAACTCCTTCCTCATCGTCGTCCTCCCGCTCTACATCACGAGCGGCGTCGTCACCGGCGGCACCTTCGGGCTCTCCGCGACGCTCATCACCGGCCTCATCCTCTCCGCCTTCGGCTTCTTCAACAGCGGCATCCAGCCGTTCGCCGGAAACCTCTCCGACCGCACCGGCAGGCGGCGGATATTCGTCATCGCCGGCCTCCTCACGCTCACCGTCGCGAACTTCGTCTACACGCTCGTCGACAGCTACGGCGCCGTCCTCCTCGTCCGCATCACGCAGGGCGTCGGCGTCGCGCTCACCGTCCCCGCCACCATCGCGCTCGTCAACGAGCTCTCGCGCGAGAGCGCGCGCGGCGAAGCGATGGGCGTCTTCAACACCTTCCGCATGATCGGCTTCGGTCTCGGCCCCGTCGTCGCCGGCGGCGTCGTCGCCAGCGGCCCCTACCTCGGCGGGACGATAACCGGCTTCGAGGCCGCCTTCTACGTCGCCACCCTCAGCGCGCTCCTCGGCGCGCTCTGCGTCTACCTCCTCGTCGAGGACCCCGAACAGGAAGAAGCCGACGCCGGCGAGGACATCAGCATCGCCGTCCTCGACCGCGTCCGCGACGACAAACTCCTCGACCCCGTGTTCACGCTCGGCGTCGCCTCGCTGTTCATGGCCATCGGCATCGCGCTCCTCGAACCGCTCGAACACCACATCAACACCACGCTCGGGCAGACCGCGACGATGTTCGGCATCGAGTTCTCCGCGTTCGTCCTCGCGCAGGTCCTCCTGCAGGCCCCCATCGGGTCGTGGAGCGACGAGTACGGCCGCAAGCCGTTCATCCTCGCCGGGATGCTCATCCTCGTCCCCGCGACGCTCGCGCAGGGCCTCGTCACCACGCCCGCCGGCATGATCGTCGCGCGCTTCGTGCAGGGCGCCGCCGGCGCCGCCGTCTTCGCGCCCGCGATGGCGCTCGCCGGCGACCTCGCGACAGGTCGAAGCTCCGGGACGACGCTCTCCGTCCTCACGATGGCGTTCGGCCTCGGCACCGCCATCGGCCCGCTCTCCGCCGGGCTCCTCGCCGGCATCACCCTCCCGTTCGGCACGGCCTACGCGACGCCGTTCGTCTTCGGCGCCGTCCTCGCCTTCCTCGGGTTCTGCCTCGTCTACTCGCAGGTCGACGAGACCGTCGACACCGGCGGCGCCGAACCCGTCGAGCCGGGCGCGGCCGCCGCCGACTAACGCACATCCACAAGTACCCGCGCCGCCAACGACCGCGGCGTGCTCGCTCGACTCCCCTCGCGGCCCCTCCTCGCGCTCGGCGCCGCGATCGCCGCCGTCGCCACCACCGGGAGCCTCACGTACAGCCTCGGCCTCGGCTTCGCGCCCTGCGAACTCTGCTGGTACCAGCGCGTCCTCATGTACCCGCTCGTCGGCGTCCTCTCGTACGCGTGGTACACGCGCGACACCGGCGTCTACCGCCTCGTCCTCCCCTTTTCGGTCGCTGGCACCGCGCTCGCCGCCTACCAGTCCTACCTCCAAGTCGTCGCGGGCGGCACCTGCGCGCTCGGGGGCTGTGCGACCGTCTACGTCCGCCCCGTCACCATCCCGAACCAGTCGCTCCTCGCGTTCTGCCTCCTCACCGGGCTGATGGCCGTCCTCCTCGTCCGTGCGCGCCGACCGTGAGGAGGGGTTTTCTGCGGACGCGGTGGGGTGAGATCTCCGGACGCGGTGGTGTCTCAGTCCGCCTGCTCGACGGCGAGCGTCGCGTTGAAGAGAGCGAACCCGACCGCGACGATGACGTACGTATAGAGTCCGCGTTCTGTCAACCCGAAGACGCTCGCGCTCCCGACGATGGCGACGACGGCGGCAACGAGACCGACGACGCCCACGACCGCCGCGCCGGGTGGGAGACCGCGAAAGCGGGTAGTCGGGTTCTCGAAGCGCGTGACGAAGTAGCCGGTCGCGAAGTAGAGCAGGCCGACGGCGACGCTCAGTGCGGGGGTCGCGAACCAGTAGTGGACGATGCCGCCGACGAGGACGGCGGCGGCGACGCCGACGACCGGGGGCGAGCGGTGGAGGGCGGACACGGCAGGTCCGTTTTCGGCCGACGGTGATAGACCTAGGGTCGGCGCGGCGTCCGTGTGGCCACAACGCCCTTCTCCGCTCCCACCCCGCTACCCCGTATGAGCAGATTCGTCGTCGCGCTCGGCGGGAACACGCTCCTGCGCTCCGGTGACGGCACCGTCGCCGAGCAGCGCGCGCGGGTCCGCGAGACGCGCGACGCCCTCGCGGTCCTCCACGAGCGCGGCCACGACGTCGTCCTCACGCACGGCAACGGCCCGCAGGTCGGGAACCGGCTGCTCGCCGAGGAGCAGTCCGACGGCGAGGCCGAACCGCTCGACGTCCTCGTCGCCGAGACGCAGGCCCAAGTCGGCTACCTCCTCCAGAACGGGTTCGGGGACGCGTTCGGCGGCCCGCCAGTGCCCGTCGTCACGCGCGTCCGCGTCGCCCCCGACGACCCCGCCTTCGACGACCCGACGAAGCCCGTCGGCCCCTACTACTCGGCGGCCGACGCCGCCGAGAAGCCCTTCGCCACGACCGAGGTCCACCGCGGGGGCGACGAGACGGCCTACCGTCGCGTCGTCGCCTCCCCGGAGCCCGAGGCCGTCCTCGAAGCCGACCACATCGCCGCGCTCGTCGCCGACGCCTCCGGGCCCGTCGTCTGCGGCGGTGGCGGCGGTGTGCCGGTCATCCACGACGGCGACGGCGGCCACGAGGGGGTTCCCGCCGTCGTCGACAAGGACCACACGACCCGCCTCGTCGCGGACGCCGTCGACGCCGACGCCGTCGTGATGCTCACGGACGTCGACGCCGTCTATCGGAGCTTCGGGACGCCCGAACAGGAGCCGATTCGGGAGGCGACGCCCGCCGATCTGCGCGCGCTGCTCGACGACGGCGAGTTCGCCGCCGGGAGCATGGCGCCGAAAGTCACCGCGTGCGCGCGATTCGTGACCGAGACCGGCGGACGCGCCATCGTCACCTCGCCCGCGGAACTCGACGCCGCGCTCGACGGCGAGGCGGGAACGACCGTGACGGCCGACGACTGAACGCCCGCGATTTGGGCACGCCTATGTGTGCATCGGACCAACGGGCGCCCATGCGCACACCGGGGTGGCCGGCGGCGTGACGCGCGACGGACCGCAGACCCGACTGACGCCCCCGAGCCATCGGGGGTGGGTCGCGTGAGCGTGGACCGACGCGTGCTCGCCCTCGGCCTCGCGCGCCTCGCCGACTCGTTCGGGAACGCGCTCCTCATCGTCGCACTCCCCCTCTACGTCGTCAGCGCGCACGTCCACGGCGGCGTCCTCGCCCTCCCCGCCGCCGTCGTCAGCGGCGTCGTCCTCGCCGCGTTCGGCGTCTTCGACGCCGTGATTCAGCCGTGGGCGGGCCGCCTCTCCGACCGCCTCGGGAGGCGCCGCGTGTTCGTCCTCGTCGGCCTCTGCGTCCTCGCCGCCACCAACCTCGCGTTCCTCGGGACGCACACCTATCTCGGTCTCCTCGCCGTCCGCGTCGTCCAGGGCCTCGGCGTCGGCCTCACCGTCACCGCGAGCGTCGCGCTCATCAACGAGTACAGCACGCCCGACTCCCGTGGCGTGCACTTCGGCGTCTTCAACGCCCTCCGACTCGTCGGCTTCGGGGTCGGCCCCGTCGTCGCGGGCGTCCTCGTCGCGCACGGCCCCTTCGACGTCCTCGGGCACGCCGTCGGGGGGTTCGCCGCCGCCTTCGACGTCGCCGCCGTCGCCGCCGGCCTCTCGCTGGTCGTCGTCTACGCGCTCGTCCGCGACCCCGTCGAGACGAGCGCCGCCGCCGCGAACGACCTCGGCCTCACCGTCAGCGACGGCGCGGGCGGGCTCGACCCCGTCTTCGCGCTCGGCGGCGCCACGCTCGTCGTCGCCCTTGGAATCGCCTTCTTCGCCGCCATCGAACCCGCCATCAACGCCCGCCTCGGACAGGAGGCGGTCGGCTTCGGCCTCGAGTTCGCCGCGTTCGTCGCCGCGTTCGTCCTCGCCCAACCCGTCGCCGGCCGGCTCTCCGACCGACTCGGGCGCAAGCCGTTCGTGGTCGCCGGCCTCTGCCTCGCCGCGCCCGCGCTCCTCGCGCAGGGGTTCGTCGCCGCGCCGTGGCAGATGGCGCTCACCCGCGCCGTGCAGGGCGTCGGCGCCGCGATGGCGTTCGGGCCCGCGCTCGCGCTCGTCGGCGACTACGCGTCGGGCGGCGACGACGCCTCGACGCTCTCGATACTCACGATGGCGTTCGGCCTCGGCGCCGGCGTCGGCCCCGTCGTCGCCGGCCCCCTCGCCGACTACGGCTTCGCCGTCCCGTTCGCCGTCGCCGCCGCCCTCTCCGTGCTCGCCGCACTCGTCGTCCAGACGCAGGTGCCCGACGACCGCGTCGAGGCCGCGTGAGGGCGATGAAAACGCAACTGCTCCGAGGACGCCCTAGCGCGCGTTCTCGTACACCTCGTGCCAGCTCCCGAACTGCCCGGTGAGCGCGCCGAGGCTGCTCCCGACGTGGAGGATACGGTAGTCGCGTTCGACCTTGTTGACGGCGTCGTCCACCCCGAACGTGAGGCCGCCGAGGGTGACGTCGTGCTCGCGTGCGGCGGCCTCGACGGTGTCGACGGCCGCCTCGACCTCGGGGTGGTCGCGTTCGCCGGGGTGGCCGAGCGCGATGGAGAGGTCGTTCGGGCCGAGGAACGCGAAGCCGAGCTCGGGAACGGAGAAGATCTCCTCGATGTTCTCGACGGCGGTCTCGGTCTCGATGGTGACGCCGACGAGCACCTCCTCGTCCTCCGTCTCGGTGTAGTCCGCCGCCTGCCCGTAGCGCGCGGCGCGCGGGCCGGCGAGGCCGCGCTCGCCCGGCTGGCCGTCGTACTCGAAGTGCGCGGCTGCGAGCGCGGTGCGGACCTCGTCGGCGTCCGAGACGCGGGAGACGAAGAGGTTGCGAACGCCCGCGTCGAGGGCCTTACGGACCATCGCGGGGTTCGCCTCCGGGATGCGCACGAGCAACTCGGTGTCGGTGAGTTCTGCGGCGCGCAGGAGCTCCTCGAGAGCGTCGCCGTCCCACGGGCTCGGCCCGCCGTGTTCGAGGTCCATCCAGACGAAGTCGAAGCCGAACTCGCCCAACAGCTCGACGACTTCGGGGCTGTACGTGTTGTCGAGGACGCCGAACGCGGGGTCGTCGTCCTCGACGGTCGCTCGCAGGGAGTTGTGTCGCGGGTTCACGCCGAGGACGTCGTTCGCCGACGGTAAAAGTCGCGGGGCCGGCCCGGACGAACGCCGTCGCTACGCGGCGTGAAAGAGAGAGACAGAGAGAACCGTCAGTCGATGTGGCCTTCGCGGCGCAGCTGCTCGGCGGCGTCGTCGTCGTAGCGCCACTCGACGTTCGCCTTCTCGTCCTGCCAGTCCCACGGTTCGGCGATGACGACGTCGCCCTCCGAAATCCACGTGCGGAACTTCATCCGGCCCGGGATGCGGCCCATGCGTTCTTTGCCGTCGGCACAGCGGAGTCGGACGCGGCTGCCACCGAGCATGTTGGTGACGACCGCGAAGACCTGATCGTCGTCGGGCATACGGAGGTTCCGTCGGCCCTGATTCTCGCTCATACAGCAATTACGCTCGCGCCACGGTTAAACGGTTCCCTTCACGGGTGGTACCAATGCACAGAGCGTCGGCGTCGCGCGTTTCGGCTCGCTCGACCAGAAACGAACAGTACCGGACATAAACAGTTATACACGGACGGGAACACCTCCCGATAGAGACCACCGACCAGCAATGTTACCGGAAGCGCGAAAGCGGAAGATCGTGGAGTTAGTGTCGGCGCACGACGGTCGGTCCGTCGCGGAGCTCGCCGAGGAGCTCGACTACTCGAAGGCGACGATCCGGCGCGACCTCCGGGAGCTCGAGGACGACGGGCTCATCGAGCGCAGTCACGGCGGCGCCCTCCCGGCGTCGTCGGTCGGGCACGAGCGGACGTACGGCGAGCGCGAGGTCCAGAACCTCGACGCGAAGCGGGCGATCGCCGCACGCGCCGTCGAGGAGCTCGCGGACGCCGAGGTCGTCTTCTTCGACGCGGGCACAACGACGATGGAGGTCGCGAAGCGCGCGCCGACGGACGGCTCGCTGCTCGCGGTGACGAACTCCCCGCGTCTCGCCGTCGAGCTCGAGGGCGACGCGAACGAGGTGAAGCTGACGGGTGGGACGCTCCGCCGCCGCACGCGCGCGCTCGTCGGTCCCACCGCCGAATCGTTCATGGAGCGGACGAACTTCGACCTGCTCTTCCTCGGGACGAACGCCGTCGACGTCGACGCCGGACTGACGACGCCGAACGAGGACGAGGCCCGGATGAAGGAACTGATGGTGGAGAAGGCGACGCGCGTCGTCCTCGTCTGTGACGCCTCGAAGGTCGGCAAGCGGAGCTTCGTCCAGTTCGCCGACCTCGAGGACGTCGACCACGTCGTCACGGACGACCCGCTCCCGGCCGACCTCCGCGAGGCGTTCGAGTCGGCGGGCACGCGCGTCACCGACGACGCGGGGGTGTCCTCGTGATCCTGACGGTCACGCCCAACCCGGCGCTCGACTACACCGTCGAGCTCGACGACCCGCTCGACGTCGACACCGTCGTCCGGACGGACGGCGCGACACTCGACGCCGGCGGAAAGGGCATCAACGTCTCGCAGTACCTGCGGGCGATGGACACCGAGACGGCCGCGACGGGCTTCCTCGGCGACCCGTTCGGCCGCGTGCTCGAGGAGCAACTCGCGCGCGAGGGCCTCGACGCGGCGTTCGTCTCCGTCGACGAGTCCACGCGGCTCAACCAGACGATCCTCGCGCCGGAGGGCGAGTACAAGGTGAATCAGGACGGCCCCACGGTGTCGGCCGGCGCCGTCGATGACCTCCGCTCGCACGTCGCGTCGGTCGCGCCGCCGACGCTCGTCGTCGGCGGGAGCCTCCCGCCCGGGATGGCGGCGGACGACGTGGACGCGCTCGCGGCCGACGGGGACTGGGAGACGGCGGTCGACGTCGGCGGGGAGACGCTCGCCGAACTCGAGGAGCGATACGCGCTCTGCAAGCCGAACGACGAGGAACTCGCGGCGGCGACCGGCATGCCGACGGGAACGGTCGAGGAGTGCATCGCGGCCGCCGAGGAACTGCGCGAGATGGGCTACGAGCGCGTCGTCGCGTCGCTCGGCGCCGAGGGCGCGATTCTCGTCTCCGAGGACGGCGCGCTCCACGCGGAGGCGGTCGATACGGCCGTCGTCGATACGGTCGGCGCGGGCGACTCCCTGCTCTCGGGCGTGCTCGCGGCGTTCGACGACGGTGCGGACGACGCGACGGCGCTCGCGACCGGCGTCGCGGTGGCCTCGCGCGTCGTCGGGGTCCCGGGGACGAGCGTCCCCGACCTCTCCGCCGTCCCCGAGATTCGCGACGCCGTCCGTATCAGTCGCCACTGACGACCCCGTGCGCCGAGCAGAATCGGGCAGGAGGACGCACATCCGAACAGTTTTAATCACCCTCGGGCAACTATCGTGATAGACTATGTCGTCTGACCCGGAAGGGGCGTATCGGTCCTACCTGAACTCGATAAAGGAGGACCTGATGACCGGCGTATCGCACATGATCCCGTTCGTCACCATCGGCGGTATCTTCCTCGCGCTCGGCTACGCGTCCGCGACGGCCCTCGGTGACGTCACGAACGTCTTCGAGGCGACGGGCACTCTCGGCTGGTTCTTCGCGCAGGTCGGGTCCCTCGGCCTCACCATCATGGTGCCCATCCTCGGCGCGTATATCTCGTACGCGATCGCCGACAGACCCGGCCTCGCCCCCGGTTTCGTCCTCTCCTACCTCATCCAGCAGGGGAACGTCCTGCAGGAGGCCGGGAAGATAATCGGCGTACAGGGCGGCGCGGCGGGCGCCGGCTACCTCGGCGCGCTCGTCGCCGGTCTCATCACCGGCTACGTCGCGCGCTGGTTCAAGCAGCGCAACGTCCCGGGCTTCGTCGAGCCGATGATGCCCGTGCTCATCATCCCCGTCGCGACGACGTTCGTCCTCCTGCCGGTGATGCTCTTCGTCGTCGGCGTCCCCGTCTCCATCGCGAACGCCGCGCTCACGGAGTGGCTCCGCGGGATGCAGGGCGGGCAGGCGCTCCTCGTCGGCGCCATCCTCGGCGCGATGATGGCCTTCGACATGGGTGGCCCCGTCAACAAGGTCGCGTACGTCTTCGCGACCGGCCTCATCAGCGAGCAGATCTACGGCCCGATGGCCGCCGTGATGATCGCCGGCATGACGCCGCCGCTCGGCATGGCGCTCTCGAACCTCATCGCGCCCGAGAAGTACGAGGCCTCCATGTACGAGAACGCGAAGAGCGCCATCCCGCTCGGCTTCTCCTTCATCACGGAGGGCGCGATTCCCTACGGCGCGGCCGACCCCGCACGCGTCATCCCCGGCATCGTCGCCGGCTCCGCCGTCGCCGGCGCCACCGCGATGGGGCTCGGCGTGACGATGCCCGCCCCGCACGGCGGTATCTTCGTCGTCCTGCTCTCGAACAAGCCCGGGACGTTCCTCGCGTGCATCGTGCTCGGGACGGTCGTCACCGCCGCCATCGAGCACGTCATCAAACCGAACTACGACGAACGCGTCGGTAACGCCTAATCACCGATTCGAGGCGGAACCCTTACCGTCCGCGCAAACTCAATCACAAACGATGAACGAGTCTGACCTCGAAGAGCTGATCAACGTCCGACTGATCTCGCTCGAAGAACCGCCCGCCGAGAAGGAGGCCGTCATCGAGCACCTCCTCGATCTCGCCGTCGAGGCCGGACGCGTCTCGGACCGCGAGCAGGCGCTCGCCGACCTCCTCGAACGCGAAGAGGAGTCCACCACCGGCGTCGGCATGGGCATCGGCATCCCGCACGCGAAGACGACCGGCGTCGAGGAGCCGACGCTCGCGTTCGCGCGCTCCTCGGCGGGCGTCGACTTCGGCGCGATGGACGACGAGCCCGCGACGCTCTTCTTCATGATCCTCGTCCCCGAGGCGTCCAGCGACGACCACCTCCAGATTCTCAGCAGCCTCTCGCGCTCGCTCGTCCACGAGGAAACGCGCGAGAAACTGCACGACGCCGACTCCGCCGAGGCAGTACAGCGCATCGTCATCGAGGAGGTGGCCTGAATGCCCGAGCGCCGCGTCACCGTCGTCCCCGAGGAGGGCCTGCACGCCCGGCCCGCGTCCGTCTTCGTCGAGACGGCGAACGAGTACGACACCGAGGTGCTGGTCGGCCCCGAGGACGCCGCGGACGACGACCTCGTGCCCGCGTCCTCGATGCTCGCCGTCACCGGACTCGGCGCGGCGGGCGGTGACACGCTCCGCCTCGTCGCCGAGGGCGAGGACGCCGAGGCCGCGCTCGACGCGCTCGAGGACGTCCTGACGACTCCGGAGGACGAGCTGGAGGGATGAGCGAGCGACGACTCCCCGGCATCGACGTCACGCCGCTCTCCGGCGTCGGCACCGTCGTCTGGTACCGGCCGGACGCCGACCTCCCGGAGCCGCCCGCGCCCGAGGACGTGGACGCCGAAGCCGAACTCGAGGCGTTCGAGCTCGCCGTCGCGGAAGCCGAGGCAGAACTCGAGGCCGAGCGCGAGCGAACGGCCGACCGCGTCGGCGAGGAGGAGGCGGCGGTGTTCGACGCCCACGTCCAGTTCCTCAACGACCCGCAGATCGCCTCGGGCGTCGAGGAGCGGGTCGAAGACGGTCGCCCGGCCACGCACGCGGTCCGAGAGACGTTCGACGAGTTCGTCGAGCAGTTCTCCGGGATGGAGGGGAAGATGGCCGAGCGCGCGGACGACCTCCGCGACGTCCGCGACCGCCTCCTCCGGCTGCTGACCGACGGCGAGCGCGTCGACCTCGCGTCGCTCCCCGAGGGCTCCGTGGTGCTCGCCGAGCGCCTCACGCCCTCCGATACGGCGCAGCTCGACCCCGAGCGCGTCGCCGGGTTCGCCACCGTCACCGGCGGCCGCACCTCGCACGCCGCCATCTTCGCGCGCTCGCTCGCCATCCCCGCCGTCGTCGGCGTCGGCGAGGACCTCGAATCGGTCGCGGACGGCGAGACGGTCGTCGTCGACGGCCGGTCGGGCGACGTCGTCGTCAACCCCGACGAGGCCACGGTCGAGGCCGCGCGCGGCGGCGCGGCGGACGACGTCGTCGAGGAGGCGGTGACGACCGCCGACGGCACCGACGTGGAAGTCGCGGCGAACGTCGGGACGCCGCAGGAACTCGCGCCCGCGGCCGAGCGCGGCGCGGACGGCGTCGGGCTCTTTCGCACGGAGTTCCTCTTCATCGAGCGCGACGACGCGCCCGACGAGGACGAGCAGTACGAGGCCTACCGAGACGCCATCGAGACGTTCCCGGACGGACGCGTCGTCGTCCGCACGCTCGACGTCGGCGGCGACAAACCCGTGCCGTACCTCGACCTCCCCGAGGAGGAGAACCCCTTCCTCGGCGAGCGCGGGATTCGGCGCTCGCTCGGCCCCGACGCCGACCTCTTCGAGACGCAACTGCGCGCGCTCCTGCGCGCGGACGCCGACACGGACGCCGGGAGCCTCGCGGTGATGCTCCCGCTCGTCACCACCGTCGAGGAGGTCGAGGCGGCGCGCGGCGTCCTCGAAGGCGTCGTCGACGACCTCGCGGCCGAGGGCGTGAACGCGACGATGCCGGAGTTCGGCGTGATGATCGAGACGCCCGCCGCCGCGCTCATGGCGGACGTCCTCGTCGAGCACGTCGACTTCTTCAGCATCGGGACGAACGACCTCGCACAGTACGTGATGGCGGCCGAGCGCGGCAACGACGCGGTCTCGGAGCTCGGCGACTTCCGCCAGCCCGCCGTGCTGCGCGCCATCGACGCCACCACCACGGCCGCCGCCGGGACCGACGTCTGGGTCGGGATGTGCGGTGAGATGGCGGGCGACCCCCGATTGACCGAGTTGCTCGTGGGCCTCGGTCTGCGCGAGCTCTCGATGAGCGCGCTGACGGTGCCGGACGTGAAGGCCCGCGTCAGCGAGACGACCCTCGAAGACGCCGAGGCGCTCGCTGAGCACGCGCTCGCGGCGGCCGACAGAGATGAGATAATCGAACTCCTAGAGCAATCATGAAGCTAGTCGCAGTCACGAGTTGTCCGACGGGTATCGCACACAGCCAGATGGCGGCCGAGAACCTCGAGACGACGGGCGAGGAGATGGGCCACGACATCAAGGTCGAGGTCCAGGGCGCCATGGGCGCGGAGAACGAGCTGTCGAGCGAGGACATCGCGGCGGCGGACGCCGTCATCATCACGGCGGACACGGCGGTACAGACCGACCGCTTCGAGGGGAAGCCGATCGTGCAGGCGCCCGTGAAGGCGGGCGTGAACCGCGCGGCCGAGATGATCGAGCGCGCCGTCGAGGCCGCCGAAGCCGGCAAGCGGGGCGTCATCTCCGCCGGGGGCGAGAGCGCTGGGTCGACCGAGGCGGCCGAGTCGAGTGACGAGTCGGATGAGTCGGAGAGCGACGCGCCACAGAAGCGCGGTGGCGACCCCGAGAAGGGCATCTTCCGCCGTCTGCGCCGCTGGCTCTCCTCCTGAAACACCTACTCGTTTCTGAGTAGTTTTGTTCGCTACTGCTCGCTTCCACACCAGTTATTAGGGTGGACCGGGATTCCCCGCACGTACGATGACGTTCTACGGCGGCGACGAACTCGACAAGGTGTACGACGACGCGCTCGAGGAGGGCTTCGGCCTCGTCGCGAGCAACATCGCGGAGCCGAACGTGCTGATGGGCCTGCTGGAGGGCGCATCGCGCGTCGACTCCGACCTCCTCCTGCAGATGAGCGCGGGAGCGTGTCGCTTCGCCGGCGACGGCGACGAGGTCGCCGGCCTGCGCGCGATGGGGAACTACATCGAGGTGCTGGCCGAGCGCCACGACATCGGCGTCTTCCTCAACATGGACCACCAGACCGACATGGAGTTCATCGAGGCGCAGATGGACCTCGACATCCCCTCCTCGATCATGATCGACGCGAGCCACGAGCCGTTCGAGGAGAACGTCGCGCGCTCGCGGCGGGTCGTCGAGATGGCCGAGGAGAAGGGCTCTGACGTCCTCGTCGAGGCCGAACTCGGCCAGATCAAGGGCGTCGAGGACGAGATCGAGGCCGAGGAGGCCTACTACACGGACCCCGAGCAGGCCGTGGAGTTCGTGGAGAAGACGGGCTGTGACCTGCTCGCCATCTCCGTGGGCACCCAGCACGGCGTCGCGAAGGGTCGGGACCTCGAACTGCGCCCGGACCTCGCGCGCGACATCCGCGACGCCCTCGACGAGCACGGCCTCGACACGCCGCTCGTCCTCCACGGCTCCTCCGGGCTCCAGCCCTCGCAGGTTGAGGAGATGATGCAGTACGGTATCTGCAAGATGAACAAGGACACGCGCTACCAGTACGAGTACACGCGGACGGCCTTCGACCTCTACCGCGAGCACGGCGACGAGCTCGTCCCGCCGGAGGGCGTCCCGGACAGCCGCGACACCTTCTTCGAGGACACGGAGTGGTCGCCGAACAAGGACGTCTTCGACCCGCGCGTCGCGGGTCGGGACATCCGCGAGCGCGTCGCGGACGTCCACGCCGAGCTCGCCGAACTCGCGGGGAGCGCCGGACAGAGCCGCTACGCGTAACGCACGCTCGCGCGCTTTCTGCTCCTCTCGCTCTCTCCTCTTCTCTCGCTCCTCCGTTCCCCCTCCCTCAGGCCGCGTTCCCCGCACGCGCCCCGCGTAGCGGCCGCGCCACCGCTCGACGTGCCCCATCGCCACCACTAAGTAGTCGGTTGTAACACTAGGTAATATGTCGTTCAGCGGATTCAGCGACGCGACGGAAGCGCAGGTCACGAACGCCATCGCCCGCTCGTGGGGCGACGAGTTCCTCGACTACACCGACACCGACGTCATCATCGTCGGCGGCGGACCCTCCGGGTTGGTCGCCGCGAAGGAGCTCGCCGAGCGCGACGTCGACGTGATGGTCGTCGAGAAGAACAACTATCTGGGAGGTGGGTTCTGGCTCGGCGGCTTCCTCATGAACAAGCTCACCGTCCGCGAGCCCGCAGAGCGCGTGCTCGACGAACTCGGCGTCCCCTACGAGGAAGCCGAGGAGGCCGACGGCCTCCAGCTCGCGGACGGCCCGCACGCGTGCTCGGCGCTCATCCACGCCGCCTGCGACGCCGGCGCGAAGATCCAGAACATGACCGAGTTCACCGACATCGTCGTCCGCGAGGACCACGAGGTGTCGGGCATCGTGATGAACTGGTCGCCCGTCCACGCCCTCCCGCGCGAGCTGACGTGCGTCGACCCCATCGCCGTCGAGTCCGACCTCGTCATCGACGCGACCGGTCACGACGCCGTCGTCGTCTCCAAGCTCCAGGAGCGCGGCGTCGTCGACGCGCCCGGCATCGAGCACGTCGACGAGCACGAGGCCGGCATGGACTCCACCGAAGACGGCGAGTACGGCGCGCCCGGCCACGACTCCCCCGGCCACGACTCCATGTGGATCGCGGACTCCGAGGACAAGGTCGTCGAGTACACGGGCAAGATCCACGACGGCCTCCTCACCTGCGGGCTCTCGACGGCGACGACGCACGGCCTCACGCGCATGGGCCCGACGTTCGGCGCGATGCTCCTCTCCGGCAAGAGCGCCGCCCAAACCGCCATCGACGAGCTCGGTGTCGACGCGCCCGGCGTCGACCTCCCCGGCGCGACCCCCTCGCCCGCCGACGACTGAGCGCTCAGTCCGTCCCAGTCCCCCTCATCTCACTCGCGGGGCGGCCGTCCGCCCGCCACCGCGTCTCGCCGCCCACGTCCAGTATCGACGTGCATTCGACGACGAACTCCGTGAGGTTGCGGGCCACCCGCCGGTCGAGCGAGACGACCGTCCCCCGCGTCCCGTCCTCCGGGAAGTGAACGATGACGCCGTTCTCGTGGACCTCCGTCGTGGCGCGCGCCTCACCGAGCGGTGGGTAGTCCTCCTCGCGGACGAGCGCCCGGGTGTCGGTGACGCGCTCGCGGATGTCGGGCAGCTCCTCGTGAAGCCGCCGGGTCGCCAAGTCCTCCCTGACGTGGACGACCTCCCACTCGTCCGCGTCGTAGTAGAACCCCACCCGATAGGCGTCCCCCGCCTTTCCCGCCACGTGCTCGTGGAGCTTCCGGTGTCGCTCGTCGACCATACGGAACTGACGGCCGCCCAACGTATTCGGCTTTGGGGCGACCCCCGTCGCGCTCAGGCGTCGAGCGCATCCGCGACGTACCGGTCGGCGGCCTCGCGGGCGCGGTGGAGCACCGCCGGGTCGTCGTGAAGGACGAAGCGCGTCCGCGCGCCGTCGACGAGCGTCATGAGCGTCTCGGCGGCGGACTCCGGGTCCACGCCCTCGTCGAAGACGCCGCGCTCGACGCCGTCCACGACGACCGTCCGCAGGAGATAGCGGAGGTACTCGTCGTTGCGGACGAGCTGGTCGCGGACCCCCTCGTCGTAGGGCGCGACGGCGCGCAACTCGAGGAGCGCGACCGCCAGTTCGCGTTCGCTCGCGACCTCGACGAGCAGGGTATCGAGGAGGGCGTCGAGGCGTGCCGCCGGGGCGGTCGTCTCGACGCCGTGGACGCGCTCGACGAACCGGTCGAGCAGGTACTCGAGGAGCGCGACCAGCAGGTCGTCCTTCGTCTCGTAGTGGTAGTGAATGGCCGCCGTCGTCTTCCCGTACTCCGAGGCGATGGCGCGCATCGTCAACTCGGCGTAGCCGTGCTCGCAGAGCGCGCGATAGGTCGCCCGCATGATGGCGGCCTCTGCCTCGCTGCGCTGCTCGCGGGATGCGCCCGACATCACGCCACCCGCGAGCGGCCGGCGCGACGGCTCACCGCGTCTCCCCCCGTGCGGTCGCGTCGAGAGCGTCCACGACGGCGTCCGCGATGGCGAACACCCCGCGGCGCGCGGCCACCGGGACGTCCCGTTCGCCGGGCGTCGCGGCGACGCTCGCCTCCGCGCCGTAGAGGTCGCTCACGCCCGCCGTAACCGCGGCGAGCAGACCGGTCGAGACGCCGTCGTCGGCACCGACGAGCGCCTCGAACGCCAGCGAGTGGAGGTAGTCGCCGACGAGGACGGCGTCCGTGCTCTCCGGCGCGCGCTCCGGGAGGCCGACCCAGCGGACGACCGTTCGGGCGTCGAGCAGGTCGACGGCGCTCGCACCCGCGACGACGTCGCGGGCGTTCGGGTGCGACGGCACGCGCGAGGCGCCTTCGAGGACGGCGCGCGTCGGGCGGCGCTCGGGACGCGCGGCGAGCGCGGTGTCGACGACGCGCGAGAGCGGCGTCTCCGCGCCGCGAAGCGACGCGAGGTACGCGTCGACGGCCGCCAGCGTGACCGCGTCGTCCGTCGCGCACTCCCCCTCCGTCGCTGTGTCGCGTGCTCGTCCCATCGCGTAACTGACCGGTTAGTTCGCTCGGCTCCCACAAGTCGGTTTCGACCCCGGCGGCGCGCGCTCGCCGGTCCGAGCGCGGTCGCGTGGCTGACCAGTTGCTTAACGGCGCCATCGAAAAGAGCGAGACACGAGCGGGACGCGGCGGAGCGCTACTCGTCGGCCTCGAGGCGGCCGTGGATGGCGTTCGCGAACGCGCCGGGGCGTTCGGCGTGCGGGACGAGCGCGGTCCGCGCGATCTCGATGAAGTCGGCCTCGACGGCTTCCGCGAGCGCGCGGCCCTCCTCGGGCGTCGTCGTCTCCGCGCCCGCGCCCCAGACGACCGTGAGCGGGCCGTCGAAGGCCGACAGCGCCTCGCGCAGGTCGAGGTCGACATTGAGGTAGCCCCCAACGAACGCCGCGACGGCGTGTTTCGCGCCGCGCTGGTGGGCGCTGCGCCACTGGTAGTCGAGCCACGCCTCGTCGGCGTTCGAGACGTCGTAGTAGCCGTGGTCGGCGTTCGAGCGCCGGATGGAGTAGCGCGACGTGGCGAGGTCGACGAGGAGGTCGCCGACGAGCGGCGCGCGAGCGACGCCGCGCGCCCACGGGTTCGGTCCCGGCATCGCGCCCGTCGACGGGCAGACGAGCACGAGCGCGCGCGGGTCGACGCCGTCGTGGTCGAGCGCGCCGGCGACGTACGCGCCGGCGAGGCTCGCGGCGATTACCGCCGGGTCGTCGTACTCGGCGAGGAACGCCGCGACGAACTCGGTGTAGAACTCGCCGTCGTAGTCGAGCGCCGGGCGGTCCGAGCAACCGAAGCCGGGGAAGTCGGGCGCGACGACGTGGTACTCCTCGGCGAGCGCGGCCCAGATCTCCCGGTATTCGCCGCTCGACCCGGCGGCGTTCACGCCGTGCAGGAGGACGACCGTCGGGTCCGAGGCGTCCCCGGACTCGGTGTACGCGACGTCGAGGCCGCGCCAGCGGAACGTTCCGCGCCGCCCCGGGAGCGGCGCGTCGAGGTCGCCGGCGTACGATTCGAGCGCGCGGTCCGCGAGCGCGGCGACGGACGCGGCGCCCGCCACCGCACCGACCGTCTTCAGGAGTCGCATACACGGGTGTTCTCGCGCGAGCGACAAATACCCTCGAGGTCGCGCCCCGACCACCGGGACGGGCAACGCTCTTGGTGGTCGTCTGCGAGACCACACGCGTGAGCTACGACCTCCTCGATACGGACTCCGGAAACGCGGTGTACGTCGCGCTCGACCACGGCCTCGCGAGCGGGGCCATCGACGGCTTCGAGGACCCGACGGCCGTCCTCGACGACGTGCTCGCGGCGGACCCCGACGGCCTGCTCGTCGGGCCGCACTTCGCGCGCCGCTACCGCGACCGCCTCGCGGACACGAACCTCGTCGTCACCGGCGACGTCGTCACCTTCTCGACGCGCCCCGGCGAGGACGAGGCCGCCGACGTCTGGACGGACGCCTTCGACGTCGACCTCCTCCTCGACCTCGACCCCGTCGGCGTGAAGGTCGTCCTCGTCTTCGGTCGCGAGGACCGCGCGGTGTTCCGGCGCAACATCGAGGCCGTCGCGCGCCTCGCCGAGGAACTCCGGGGGACGGGCGTTCCGCTCGTCGTCGAACCCGTCATGTGGGGGTCGCGGGTGCCGTCGGCCGCCGAGACCGACCCGGACCTCGTCGCGAACGCCCTCC
Organism: Halarchaeum grantii; assembly: GCF_014647455.2. Taxonomy (NCBI): domain Archaea; kingdom Methanobacteriati; phylum Methanobacteriota; class Halobacteria; order Halobacteriales; family Halobacteriaceae; genus Halarchaeum; species Halarchaeum grantii. Next base: position 178,517 of record NZ_BMPF01000003.1, read on the forward strand.
GGATGGGCTGGGAGTACGGCGCGGACGTCCTGAAAGCGCCCTACACGGGCGACGAAGCGCGGTTCGGCGAGGTCGTCTCGAACGCGCCCGTGCCGGTGATGATGCTCGGCGGCCCGAAGACCGGGGGGACGCGCGGGACGCTCGAAGCCGTCTCGGAGGCGATGGACGCGGGCGCGCGCGGCCTCATGATGGGACGGTCGGTCTGGCAGTCCGACGACGTCACGCGGACGGTCGAGGCGCTGAACCGCATCGTCCACGACGGCGCGAGCGTCGCGGCCGTCTGGGACTGAGCGGGTAGCGGGTGCGGACCGGGAGACGCGCGCCGCCGTCGCACCCGCGAGCGTGCGTCGTGCGACACCGCTTAGTCCCACCCGGCCGACGCTCCGGGCATGGACTCGGACCGGTGGCTCTACTCGCTCTCGCTCTCCGCCGTCGCCTCCAGCGTCGCCGGCCTGCTCGTCCCGCTCTATATCGTCCAGCTCGGCGGCGGGTCGGCCGCGCTCGGGCTCTCCGCGTCGCTCTCCTCGCTCGTCGGCGCGCCCGGCGCGGTGCTCGCCGGCCGCTACGCCGACCGCACCGGGAACCGTCGCGGCGTCGTCCTCGTCGCGCTCGGCGCGGGCGCGGTCGCGCTCACCCTCCTCCCGTTCCTGAAGACGGTGCCCGCCGTCATCGTCGTGAACGCCGTGCTCGCGTTCTCGCTCGCCGCCATCTCGCCGGTCGTCACGATGCTCGTCGTCGCGAACGCCGCCGAGTCGAACTGGAACAGCCGCATCGCCCGCCTGAACACGTTCCAGGGCTACGGCTCGACCGCCGGCCTCGTCATCGGCACCGTCTGGACGGTCGGCGTCGCCACCGTCCTCGCGACCGAAGTCGTTCAGGAGTCGCTGTTCGCGCTCGCGGCCGCGTTCGGCGTCGCCGCCGCCGTCCTCGGCGCGCGCTCGCTCCCCCGTGAGGCCGCCCTCGACGTCGGCCCGCGCCGCTCCAGTCGCGTCGCCACAATCCTCTCGCGGACCGCGCGCAACACGCAGGACGCGACGTTCTCCTTCGGGACGAACCGCGTCTTCTGGGCGTCGCGCGCGCTCTCGTTCGCGCGCCTGCGTCGCCTCCGCAGCGAGCTGCCGCGCCCGCTCTGGCTCTACTTCCTCGCGGCGTTCTGCTTCTTCACCGGCTTCTCCGTCTTCTGGGCGCCGCTCCCGCTCTACCTCAAGTCCACGCTGGGCTTCGACTCCGGCGGCGTCTTCGCGCTCTACCTCGTGAACAACCTCGCCTCGGCGGTCTTCTTCGAGCGCGCGGGCGTCCTCAGCGGCCAGCGCGACATCCGGGTCGTGCAGGGCGGCGCCCTCGCGCTCCGCGCCGGTGCGTTCGTCGGCGTCGCCGGCCTCGGCCTCGTCGGCGGGAGCGCGCTCACCGGGGGCGGCCTCGGGCCGCTCGCCGCCGTCGGCGCGCTCCTCTTCGTCGTCGGCGTCTCGTGGGCGTTCATCGCCGTCACCGGCACCGCCATCGTCTCGCGGTTCGCGCCCGCGAACGCCCGTGGCGCCATCCTCGGGACGTACGCGGCGCTCTCCGCCATCGCGGGCGCGGTCGGCGGCCTCCTCGGCGGGTGGGTCGCGTCCTATCGCTTCGACGTGGCGTTCGTGCTCGCCGCCGCTCTCGTCGTCACCGGCGCCGCCCTCGTCTACGGCGCGAAGCGCCTCTCGGAGGCGACGGCGTCCCCGCCCGCGACACCGAGCACGTAGGCCTGATCCGGTCAGCCGCGAACGAACGGCGTGAGCGCGAGCGCGACGAGCGCACCGAGGAAGCCGGCCCGGCCGCCCGACGGGCCGGTCCCCGACGGGGCGGACGTGGGCGCGGACGTCAACGTTTGCTCGGCGTCGCGCGTCGTCGTGGGCCAGTCGGCGCGGGAGTCGGTCGCGCTCGCCGCGTCGCTCTCATCGGACGCGTCCGTCGTCGTCACCGTCTCCGGTGGGTCACTCGTCGTGGTCGCGGTCGTCGTCGGCTCGGCAGTGGTGGTATCGGCCTCGTCGGCCTCGCCGCCGTCGCTCTCGCCACCACCGCTACCGCCGTCGACGTAGACGACTTCGGTCTCGGTGTCCTCGCTCGCCCCGAGGACGGTGACGGTTCGCGTGTCGGTCGCTCGGTTCCCGGCGGCGTCGACGACGGTGAGCGTCGCGGCGTACGTGCCGGGGGCGTCGTACGTGTGCGTCGTCGACACGCCGGTCGCCGTCGCGCCGTCGCCGAAGCGCCACGCGTAGCGGACGATGCGGCCGGCGTCGCGCGAGGCGTCACCGTCGAAGCCGACGAGGGTGTCGGCGTGCACCGTCACGTTCGGGCCGCCGTCCGCGATGGGGCGCGTGCCGTCGATTGCGAGCGAGCCCGTCGACGCGGTCCCCGAGTGGTCGTACTCGTTCGTCGCGTTCACGACGAGCGTCACCGTCCCCGTTGTCGCGTTCGTCGTCACCGGAACCGTCGCCGCGTACGTGTCGTTCGCCGTCCGTGTGAGGGTGACAGTGCCCGCGCCGAACGCCGTGGCGTCCGCCGTCACCGAACGGAGCGCGGACGCGTTCTCGACGGCGGCGGCCACGCGAACGCGCCCGTCGAGGCCGACCGGCGGACTGCCGTTGACGGCCGTGAGCGTCGCGTTCGACACCGACGGTTGTGAGGTGTCGACGCGCGCCGCGTCGGTCTGTCTGTCCGCACCGTCCGCGCCCCCGCCGTCCACGGCCGCGCGAAGCGTCGCCACGTAGTCGCCGTCGGCGCCGACGGTCGTCCGCGCGCGGTACTCGTACGGCCCGTCACCGGACGCCTCGAAGTCGTCGCGCGTGAGGACCGCGTCGTCCGGCCCGGAAATCGTGGCGTTGATGCGTTCGAGGCGCTCGTCGCTCGTGAACGACACCGAGAGCGTGCGCGCAGACGGGTTCGCGAGCGCGAAGTTCGAGATCGTCGGTGCGGGCCGGGGCGCCACCGTCGCGACGCCCACGCTGGCGGTCACCGGGCGCGACGCCCCGTCGGGGCCGCTCACCGCACCGGACGGCCCGCCGAGCGCCGCGTACTGGAGGTGGAAGTCGTCGCTCCCGACGTAGAGGAGGTCGGGGCTCCCGTCGCCCGTCCAGTCGCCGTCGCCGACCGGGGCCTTCGCGGGCGTCTGCTTCGCGTCCACCGGCGTCTTCGACCCGTCGGCGGCGAGCAGGCCGAGCGTCTGACTCCCCGTCACGTAGGGGACGCGCGGGACGCCGTCGCCGTCGAAGTCCGCCGGCGCGCCGACGCCGAGGCCGTAGTTCGACCCGAAGGAGGAGAACCCCGTCGAGGACACGGTCGCGCCGTCGTAGTACTTCAGCGTGCTCGAGCTCCCGAGGAAGAGCAGGTCGCGCGTCCCGTCACCGTCGTAGTCGGCGACGCCGACGACGCCGTTCGTGGCGAGCGTGCCGCCGTCGGGGCCGGTGACGGCCGTCGGCGACGTCCCGGCTCGGACCCGGTAGAGTCGGCCGTCGCTCGCGGCCTCGTAGTAGACGCTCACACGGCCGTCCCCGTCCCAATCACCGGTCGCGATGACGCCTTTTCCCGTGTCCGCGTCCGAGGTGAGCGTCCGGGCCGTCCCGTTCATGTCGACGATGCGGAGCGCCCCATCGGTACTCACGTACGGCGCCTCGAGGCGGCCGTCACCGTCGAGGTCCGCGACGCGCCCGACGTGCGATATCGACCCGGTGACGCCGAGCGACGCCGTGGTCCCGTCCGCATAGACGACGGTGAGCGTGCCGCCGTCGTCGGCGTAGGCGGCGACCGGAGTGGCCGAGGTGTCTGCCGCCGCACCGCCGACACCGACGCCGGCAGCGAGGAGGCTCACGACGACGATGAGCGAGACGAGCAGTCGCGTCAGGCCGTGTGTCGGGAATGAGCGCGAACGCATGGGGTTGGGGGGGGACGGGCCGCTGGAAGACGTCGAGAGACGGGGTAGCCAGCCTGAAAAGCGCGATGGCCACCTCCCGGCAGTGAGCGAGCCGAAACCACCTTTTAGGCCCACGGAACCCCAAGGCCAAGGTATGTCTGCCGTCGATTCCTACCGGCCCGGTTCTTGCAACATCGGCGTCCAAGAGCGGCGACGCCGCTACGTCTACGCGGCGGCGGGGTTCGTCGTCGCCGCCGCGCTGGTCGCCGCCGTCGCCGTCGGCGCGCTCCCCGAAGCCCTCGTGCCGGCGGTCTTCGTCCCGCTCGCCGTCGGCATCGAGTGGTTCCTACAGGCCTCGAGGTCCTTCTGCGTCGTCCTCGGAACGTTCGGCAAGTACAGCTTCGAAGCGGCCGGCGAAGTCGGCACCGTCGACGACCCCGACGCCCGCCGCGAGGACCGGAGCTCTGCCATCCGGATCACCGCGACGTCCGTCGCCGTTGCCGCCCTCCTCACCGCCGTCGCCTACGTCGCGGTCTGAATCGCCGAACGGGTCCTATCGCTTCTCGCCGTCACCCTCCTCACGCCCGCCGACGAGTTCGTCGCCGCGTTCGCGCGCCCGCTCGAGGAACGACGCTGGAAGCGACTCGACCTCGCCGGCCTGCACCCGCCAGAGGTTCGCGTAGAGGCCGTCGCGCTCCAGTAGCTCCTCGTGCGTGCCGCGTTCGCTGATTCGGCCGTCGTCCACCACGAGGATAGTGTCGGCGTGTCGCACCGTCGAGAGGCGGTGCGCGATGACGAACGTCGTCCGCCCCGCCGCGAAGTCGAGGAGCGAGCGCTGGATGAGCGCCTCCGTCTCCGTGTCCACCGCGGACGTCGCCTCGTCCAGCACGAGCAGCGGCGGGTCCTTCAGGACGGCGCGCGCGATGGCGAGGCGCTGACGCTGGCCGCCCGAGAGCTTCACGCCGCGCTCGCCCACCATCGTCTCGTAGCCGTTCGGCAGGCGCTCGACGAACTCGTGGGCCTGCGCGCGCCGCGTCGCCGCCTCGACGTCGGCGTCGCTCGCGTCGAAGCTCCCGTAGCGGACGTTCTCGCGCACCGTCCCGTAGAAGAGGAAGGGGTCCTGCGAGACGTAGCCCACCGACTCGCGCAGACTCCGCAGCGTCACCTCCCGGACGTCCGTTCCGTCGACGCGCACCGCGCCCGAGTCCGGGTCGTAGAGGCGCGGGAGGAGCTTCATCAGCGTGGATTTGCCCGCGCCCGTCGGCCCGACGACCCCGATAGTCTCGCCGCCCGCCGCCTCGAAGGAGACGTCGCGCAGGACGTCCTCGGTGGCCAGCGTCTCCTCGGGCGCCTCCGGGTCCGGGCGGCGATACGCGAACGAGACGTCGTCGAACTCGACGCGCCCCGCCGTGACGTCGAGGTCGCCCGCGTCCGGCGCGTCCGTTATCTCGCGCTCCTGCGTCCGGAGGCCGTAGACGCGCGTGCTCGCCGCCTTCGCGCGCTCGTAGTCGTCGACGATGCCACCGAACTGGACGATCGGCCAGACGAACTGCTGGGCGTAGATGACGAACGTCACGAACGCGCCCGGCGTCAGCGTCCCCGCGAGGCCGAACGGCGCGCCGAAGAGCACCCAGTACGCGCCCGCGAGGAACGTCACCGCGAACCCGACGCCCGAGATGACGTTCAGACCGGGGAAGAACGTGATGCGCGCGCGGATCGCCGCGAGGTTCGAGTCGAGGTAGGCGAGCGACGACGACGCGACGCGCCCGGACTCGTAGCGCTCGGCACTCGACGTCTTCACCGTCTCGATGCCGCTCACCGTGTTCTCGAGGCGGGCGTTCAGGTCGCCGATCTCCTCGCGAACCGAGAGATAGCGCGGCTCGATGACGCGCGCGAAGACGAGCGTGAACACCGCGAGGAACGGAACCGGAAGGAGCGCGACGAGCGTCAGCGGCGCGTTCAGCGACACCATCACGACGCCGATGCCGCCGATCGTCGCGAGGATCCAGAGCGACGAGGAGACGGCGTCCGCGAGGAACGTCTCGAGGGCGTTCACGTCGTTGTTCAGGACGCTCATCAGCTCGCCCGTCCGCCGGTTCGTGAAGAACGCCAGATCGAGGTCCTGGAGGCGGTCGTAGGCCGCGACGCGGAGGCCGTGCTGGGTGCGCTGGGCGAAGACGCTCCACGCGTAGTCGTCGATCCACGAGAGCACCGCGCCCGCGAGCGTCGCCGCGAGCAACACGCCGACCGCGACCTCGACCTGCGCCCACCTCGCGTCCGCCGGCGGCAGCCACGCGTCGGGGACGAACGGGAGGCCGAACGGCCGCGTTCCGAGGAAGATGGAGTCGACCGCGAGGCCGACGACGTACGCGGGCACGAGGCCGAACAGCCGGCCGACGACCGTCGCGACCGCGCCGCCCGCCGCCCACTCCCAGTTCCCGCCGCCGTGCTCGGCGTACAGCCGCCACATCGGGTTTCGGGGCGTTCCACCGTCGCCCGCGTCGTCGTCCATTGCCGGTGAGTGGGCGCCGACCCGTATAACGCTCGGGAAGGCGGCGCCGACCACACCACCCGATGGCGGTGTGCGAGGACCAGCGGAAGCGGTGCGGTGGCCCGCACGCCTTTAGCGGTCCGGCACCTTGCGTCCGCGTGATGGCAGGGCGGGACCTCGCCGGACTCGGACAGCGCCTCTATCGGTGGGCGGCGTTCACCGCCGACAGACGCATCCTCACGACGCTCGTCCTCCTCGTCGGCTTCGCCCTCTTCGGGCCCGTCGCCGGCTTCGTCCTCCCCACCGCGAAGAACCCGCTCGCCGACTCCAGCCCCACCATCTCCCTCGTGTCCGCGCTCCTCAGCGGGACGTTCTTCCTCTTCAGCATCGTCGTCACCGTCAACACCCTCTTCGTCTCCCAACAACAGCACCCGCTCGGCCAGCAGTTCGGCCGCGTCCAGAGCGTCGTCGAGTACCGACGCCAACTCGAGGACGTCGTCGACACCGAGCACGTCCCCGCCGAACCCGATGCGCTCCTTCGGCTCCTCTCCGGGAGCATCCTCCGGCGCGCCCAGTACGTCGAGGCGGAGATCGGCGCCGCCGACTTCGAACTGCGCGAGGACCTCGACGGCTACGTCGAAACGCTCGCCGAGGAGACCGGCGAGATGAACCGCGGCCTCGAAGACGCCGACACCACCCTCGACGTCGTCCTCGCGACCATGGACTACGACCACGACAAACAGATCCACGACCTCCGCGCGATCCGCGTCACCCACGCCGACGACCTCGACGCCCAGACCGCGGAACGCATCGACGAGATGCTTCGCCTCCTCCAGTACGCCGCCACCGCCCGCGAGTACTTCAAGACGCTCTACACGCGCGAGGACCTCGCCGCGCTCTCCCGCGACCTCGTCCTCACCGCCGTCCCCACCGCCGCCATCGTCGCCGCCTTCATGCACTTCCTCAACGACCTCCCCGACAGCAACCTCCTCGTCGTCGGCGTCGAGGCCGTCGCCTTCGCGCCCTTCGTCCTCGTCGGCGCCTACGTCTTACGCGTCACCCTCGTCAACAGCGCCCAACCCGCCGCCGGCCAGTTCGTCGTCGGCGACGACCGCGGAGATATCGAGGGCATACCGGACGGGGACTAAGAGGGAGCGTTACGTCGTCTTCGCCGTGTCCGTCGAGGCACCGTCGGGTTCGACGTCGAGTTTGTCGTCGTCCTCGAACGTCGCGCCGGTTACGACAACCGTGTACGTAGTGTTGTCGACGGTCGCGACAATCACGTTGTTCGGGCCTCCGCCGGTCATGAACCTGGCGTCGGAGAGATCGATATCTCCGGTGTGGGCCGTGATCGAGAGAGAACGCTGCCCGCGTTTATCGATTTCAACGTCCGACGCAGAGAGGTTGACGTCGCCAGCCGTCGCTTTGACCTCGATCGATCCTCGGGTGGAGACATCCACGGCAGGCGCGACAACCGACTCCCCAGTCATCGTTATCGTCGCGCTGTTCATCGATTTCTCGGAGTGGACCGTCACGTTACGTAGGTCGAGCGTTCCGGAGGTTGCCTCAATATCGGCAGGCCCTGAACTGGTGAGTGAGGAATCAACTGCGGTCATCGTGTTCCCGGTCAGCGTGAGCGTCGGATTATTGAGCGATTTCTCGGAGTGTATTCTCGAATCCTTAACGGAGAGCTCGCCGCCCGTCGCCGTAAGCTTGAGGAGACTGTCACTGATGATCTCCGAGTTGTCGCGTACTTCCACGCTCGTCCCAGTAATCGAGAGCACGGACTTCTTCGCGTCTTTCGTCTCCGTCACTGTCGAGTTGCTAATAGAGACCGTGTCCGCGGCGCTGATGTCGAGGCGCCCCTTCGAGCGTACCGTCGAGTTCGTGAGTTCGACGTTCGCGCCAGAGAACGTGGCCTCGGTTAGATCGCGGTCGTTCCCCACTTCCGCACCGTCGAGACGGAGACAGCCGCGTGCGACGAGCGATATGCCGGCCTTCGGCCCCTTGTTCGCGTTCACGAGCGTTCCCGCGAAGTAGATTTCGTCCGCACGGATTACTGCGCCCTTATCCGGATGGATCGTCACGCTCTCCGGAACGATCAGGGGTACCTCGGTGTCGAGTCCGGTACCCAGATCGGGCGTCGGTTCACCAGCGTCATACGCTCCGTTCCCGTTGGTGTCGAGGAACGCCTCATCCGTACCGATTCCCGACCAGTCGACCGGACAGACGCTGGTACCGCTCTCGACGTCACTGTCATCATTCGTCACGGGCGTGGTCGTGTTCGTGAAGCGCTCGACGTCGAGGACGTCGTTCTTCGGCGTGTAGACGACGTAGACCTTCGTCAGGTGGCCGTCGAGCGTGTCGCTGTAGTCGTAGTGCCACGTCGAGGCGGGGTCGAAGTCGCCGCCGCCGTCGATGGTTCCGTCGGTGAAGGGGACGCGGACGCTGTCGGTCTCGGACTTGAGGACGGCCTCGAGCGTGTCGGGGTCGAAGCTGTCGCCACCGAGGTGGACGACGTCGACGGTCGTGTCGTTCGCGCTGACGTCGACCTGCCCGACGGTGTGGCCGGCGGCGCTCCCGTCGAGCGAGTGGTCGATGTAGGCGGCGCCGCTGGCCGTCACCGTAATCGCGACGATACCCGTCAGTAGGAGCGTGGCGAGTACGCTGCTCACTCCCCGTGAATCGGTGCTGGTTCCCATGGTAGGTTCCGGACCCCGTCGTCCCCCGGATTCATCACTAGTTTGTAATGTAGTGACATAAGGGTTTCCTCCCGCCCGCCGAGTGCGTCCGGAGCGTGGTTCTCGACTCGTGTGCGACCCGAGCGAGTGCGTCCCGGTCGTCGGCATTCCGTGGCCGCTCGGGGAGTGGGCGGTGAATCGCCCGACTGCGGGTCGAGCGGCGTCGCGCGACCCGTGCGGCCGGTGGAGTATAAGTCGTCGGCGGGCGTAGTCGTGCGCGTGAGCTACACGATCGACACGCGAGTCGATGGACCGTTCGAGGATGTCGTCGCGACGACCGAGGAGGAGCTGGCCGAGGAGGGGTTCGGCGTCCTCTGCGACGTCGACGTGCAGGCGACGATGAAGGAGAAGCTCGACGCGGAGGTCCGCGACTACCGCATCCTCGGCGCGTGCAACCCGCCGCTGGCGCACGACGCTCTCGAAGCCGAACCCGGTATCGGCGCGCTCCTCCCGTGTAACGTCGTGGTCTACGCGGACGACGGCGGCGTCGCCGTGCGCGCCGTGGACCCGGAGCGCCTCCTCGGCATCGTCGAGAACGACGACGTCGAGGCCGTCGCCACGGACGTCCGCGAGCGACTCGTGCGCGTGGTCGAGTCCGTCGAAGCGTCGTTCTGACGTATCGCAAGCCGGACGTGACGGCCGACTAACGCGTGGCCGTCCCCTTTTTGCTCGCGGGCGCCGACGCTACGTCGTGTGTCGCTTCTCTCGTGGGCCGTGCGTTTCGTCGCGGCGGCCGTCGTCTGGTGTAGTCTCCTCGCCGCCGCCGTCGCGGTCACGCTCGGTGGCGTCCTCGGCGTCCACCCGGGACCGTACGAGGGTGGCGCGCTCGTGCTCGCGTGCCTCCTGCTCGCCGCGCTCGCGAGCTACGTCGCCGTGACCGGCGTGCCGGCGCGCGCGGCGGACGCTTAACCGTCCACGGGCGGGTGGACGAACACCGCCTCGCCGATGACGGCCAGACACCCGAGACAGCCGACGGCGAGCGTCGGCATCGCGGCGAGCGGCGAGAGGACCGCCGCACAGACCGCCGCCACGAGGAGGACGGCGATCGCTCCGAGAACGGCGTCCGGGCGACCGAATCGGGTCGTGAACGTTCGCTCCGTGGCGTCTGTCTCGGGCATGGAACTGTGAGTGGGTGAGTGAGTGCTCGCCGGGCGTTACATGTAGCCGAGGTCTCGGAGGCGCTCCATGAGGTCCTCCTTGTCCTGGGCACGGCCGGCGCGCTCGGTGGTGTTGTCGAGGTCCTGGAGCCACGCCGGCTCGTCGTCGGCCTTGTCAGTGCTCACTTCGCTGCCGAGCGAGCGGAAGCCCTTGAAGTACTTCGGGCTGACGGGGATGTCCTCGTGGGTGATGCCCTCCGGCAGGTCGTCGTAGGCCTGCGGAACGTAGCCCTCGTCGGGGTAGCCGGGCACGCTCTCGGGGACGACGTAGTGCCAGAAGGCGTCCCAGACGGCGGCCTCGTCGAACTGGAGGATCGGCTGGATGCGGTCGTGGGGCGGGTAGATGTCGGGGTCGTGGCGCGGACTGAAGAACGTCTCGTCGGCGCGCGCCTCCTGTTCGTCCCAGCGGATGCCCGAGAAGATGCCGTCGACGTCGTACTCCTCGAGGGCGTCGTTGAGCGCGACGGTCTTCAGGAGGTGGTTGCCGACGTAGGTGTCCAGCAGGAAGGGGAAGGTGTCCTCCTCGTACTCGAGGATCTCCCGAACGTGATGCTGGTTGTGCTCGGAGAGCGCGGAGATGTCGATGTCGTCGCCGGGGTCGAGGTCGTTGGCCTCGACGTAGTCACCGACGTCCTCGTTGCGGGCGTAGATGAGCTCGAACTCCCACTCGTCGGCCCAGTGCTCGGCGAAGTCGAGGAGGTCCTCGAAGTGCTGGTAGTGGTCGATGAAGATGGCGGGCGGCATCTCGTAGCCGTACTCCTCGGCGACCTCCTTCACGAAGTAGAGAGTGAGCGTGGAGTCCTTCCCCCCGGTCCACATGATGGCGGGGTTCTCGTACTCCTCGAGGCCCGTCTGGACGACGTCGACGGCCTTCTCTATCTTGTCTTCGAGGTTCGGATAGTCGGCTGGGTCTTCGCCCTCGCCGTCGCTGTAGTCGACGTCGAGGTAGTCGGGGAAGTCCGCTGGCATCGTTCTACCCGGCTCTTACCCCCCCGACACGTAAAGGATTGCGTGTGCGGTCAGGGTTCTCCGCGGCACCGAAGATCCGGCGGATATTGACGGGAACCGCCGACGTGCTTCTCTGAGGCGGGACGGACGCGTGAGTGGTGTGAAAGCGTCGATACCCACCGTCTCGTCGTTCGAGCGCGCTCGATAGCCGTCACACGTCCGGACACGGACGCCGGGGAACGGCCGCGCGGCGGCCATCGACGGGGGGAAGAACAAAGGCGGCCGGCGGCGCACCTAGGTGTATGCCGACTGGGACAGTCCTCTACGTCGACGACGACCGCGACTTCGCGGAACTCGTCGAACTCCGACTCTCGCGAGACATCGACTACGCCGTCGAGAGCGTTCGGACGGGCGACGCCGCGCTCGAACGCCTCGAGGACGGCAACGTCGTCTGTCTCGTTCTCGACTACCGGCTCCCGGGGACGAGCGGCCCCGAACTACTGGCGGAGGTCACGGAGCGCCATCCGCGCCTCCCCGTCGTCTTCTTCACGGGGATGGACGACCCGGAGACGGCTTCCGAGATGCGTGAGGCGGGCGCGGCGGCGTTCGTCCAGAAGGACGTGGGGAGCTTCGGCACGCTCGCGGACGCGATCCGCGAGGCGGTCGCGTAGACGCCCGTCAGGCGCCGGACTCGGGGGCGACGCCGCGAGTCCGCTTCCTGTGGTGGGTCTGACTACAACATTCATTTAGTCGGGCGCCGACAGTCGGGTAGAGCGCCGGCGGAGGCCGGCATCCACACCCACAATGCCACGTGACGACACCACCGATGGCCGTTCGCGGTCGAGCCACCGAGAGCACGACGCCGCGATGGCCGACCTCTCCGGGTTCCAGCGCGACATCCTCTGGGTCCTCTACGAGCGCGAACCGTGCAACGGCCTCGCGACGGAGGACGCGCTGGAGTCGTACTACGGGACGACAGTCAACCACAGTCACGTCTACACGAACCTCGATCAGCTCACGGAGTCCGGGTTCATCGACAAGCGCCCCGGTGAGGGACGGGCGAACGAGTACCGGCTCACCGAGTTCGCGCGGCGGGCGCTGGAACGCCGCAGAGAGTGGCTGAACGACCGCACCTCGGCGTAATTCAACTCTGTTTGTAGTACTGAAAGGCCACTTGCAAACCTTTATTCGCACCCGGATACACAGGGTGTAGTACCGCCGGAGACGGCCGAAGGGCACTACAACGGCCGTTTTCGCGGATAGAGACATCACCGCACGACCGACAGAACACACCACCAGTGGCGACGCTGTCGGGCGGCGGCGACTATCCACCATGAGTCAGACACAGACCCAGACACGAGAGACCGTACGCGACGTCCTCGAGCGCGCCCGCGAGGGCCACGGGGACGTCGTCACCGACGACACGCTCACCGACCTCGTCGACGAGGCCGCCCACGCCCTCTACGAGGGGGCCTCCACGGAGGAGGTCTACGAGGCCGCCATCGACACCCTCACCGCGCGCGTCGAGCGCGACCCGGTCTACAAGCGGGTCGCCGCCGACGTCTTCCTGCAGAAGTACTTCCGCGAGGTGGCCGGCGAGGACGCCACCGGCTACGAGCGCGACCGGACGTATCGCGCCACCTTTCGCGAGAACATCGCGGAGATGGTCGAACGCGACATCCTCGACGAACGCATGCTCACGCGCTTCGACCTCGAACGCCTCGCCGACTCCCTCGAACCCGACCGCGACGGCAACTTCGAGTACATGGCGCTCGACACGCTCTACCAGCGCTACTTCCTGAAGACCGCCGACGACGAGCGCATGGAGCTCCCGCAGGCCTTCTGGATGCGCGTCGCGATGGGCCTCGCCCTCGAGGAGGACGACCCGAACGCGCGCGCCGAGGAGTTCTACGACGTCCTCTCGAAGCTCGAGTTCACGCCCTCCTCGCCGACCCTCTTCCACGCGGGTACCACCCACCCGCAGCTCTCCTCCTGCTACCTCACGACCGTTCCGGACGACCTCGAAGGTATCTTCGACGCGTACAAGGAGCACGCGACGCTCTCGAAGTGGTCCGGGGGGCTGGGCAACGACTGGACGAACGTCCGCGCCGCCGGCGCGCGCATCTCCTCGACGGGCGTCGAGTCCACGGGCACCGTCCCCTTCCTCCGCATCTCGAACGACGTCACGGGCGCCATCAACCGCTCGGGGAAGCGACGCGGCGCCGCCGCCGCCTACCTCGCGGCGTGGCACGCCGACTACCCGGACTTCCTCGACTTGAAGCGAAATACGGGCGACGAGCGTCGGCGCACCCCCGACATGAACACGGCGGCGTGGGTGCCCGACCTCTTCATGGAGCGCGTCCAGGAGGACGAGGAGTGGACGCTCTTCAGCCCCGACGAGGTGCCGGAGCTCCACGAGACCTACGGCGAGGAGTTCCGCGAGCGCTACGAGGCCTACGAGGAGGCCGCCCGCGAGGGCGAGATCGACGAGTACGAGGTCGTGGACGCCGCCGACCTCTGGCGCAAGACCCTCACGCGGCTCTTCGAGACCGGCCACCCGTGGATCACGTTCAAGGACCCCTGTAACGTCCGCTCGCCGCAGGACCACGCGGGGACGATCCACTCCTCGAACCTCTGCACGGAGATCACGCTGAACACGAGCGAGGAGGAGACGGCGGTCTGCAACCTCGGGAGCGTCAACTACGAGACGCACGTCGAGAACGCGGAGCTCGACCGCGAGCGCCTCGGCGACACCATCGAGACGGCGATGCGGATGCTCGACAACGTCGTCGACCTCTGCTTCTACCCGACGGAGAAGGCCGAGCGCTCGAACATGCGCCATCGCCCCATCGGCCTCGGGACGATGGGCTTCCACGCCGCGCTCATGGAGTGCGGGATTCCGATGAACTCCTCGGAGGCCATCGAGAAGGCGAACCGCTGGCAGGAGCTCGTCTCCTACCACGCGATCCTCGAGTCCTCGCGGCTCGCGAAGGAGCGCGGCACCTACGACTCCTACGAGGGGTCGAAGTGGGACCGGGGCGTCCTCCCGCAGGATACCGTGGACCGCCTCGAGGAGACCCGTGGCCGCGAGATCCCCACCGACCGGGAGGAGACGCTCGACTGGTTCGTCGTCCGCGAGCACGTCGACGAGCACGGGATGCGCAACTCGAACACGATGGCCATCGCGCCGACGGCGACCATCTCCACGATCAACGGCACGACGCCGTCCATCGAGCCCATCTACTCGAACCTCTACGTGAAGTCGAACATGAGCGGCGACTTCACGGTCGTCAACGACCGCCTCGTCGAGGACCTGAAGGAACTCGACCTGTGGACCGAGGAGACGCGCGACCGCATCAAGTTCCACGACGGCTCCATTCAGGAACTCGAGGCGGTGCCCGAGGACCTGAAGGAACTCTATCGCGGCGCCTTCGAGATCGACCCGCGCCACCAGCTCGACCTCACCGCCCACCGGGGGACGTGGATCGACCAATCGGTCTCGCACAACGTCTTCTTCCCGAGCACGGACGGGAGCCTGCTCGACGACGTCTATACGCGCGCGTGGGAGATGGGCGTGAAGACGACGTACTACCTGCGGACGCTCGGTGCCTCCCAGATCGAGAAGTCCACGCTCGACATGGACGAGTACGGGAAGACCCAGCACCGCGACGACGACGCGACGGCCGCGACGGACGGCGGTGAGCGAACCGACGACGACACAGAGCTCTGCGCGGTCGAAGACCCGACCTGCGACGCCTGCCAATAACACCCACTATACCGCTATGCCTGTCCTGAACCACGACGACGAGCACGACCCGAACAAGATACTGCCCATCGACTACGACTGGGCGCGCGAGTACTACGAGGCCGGCGTGAACAACAACTGGGTGCCGGAGGAGATCCCGATGCAGGACGACGTCGCCCAGTGGCAGGGCGACGCGCTCTCCGAGGCCGAACGCCAGCTCGTCGAGTGGAACCTCGGGTTCTTCTCGACGGCCGAATCCCTGACGGCGAACAACATCGTCCTCGCCATCTACGACTACGTGACGGCGCCGGAGTGTCGCCAGTACCTCCTCCGGCAGGCCTACGAGGAGGCGATTCACACGGACACCTTCATCTACTGCTGTGACTCGCTGGGCTTCGAGCCCGACTACCTCTACGGGATGTACGACCGCATCCCCGCCATCCAGCAGAAGGACGAGTTCGTCGTCGACCTGACGCGCGCCGTCGACGACCCCGACTTCGAGTTGGAGACGGAGGATGACGTCCGCGACCTCCTGCGCGACCTCGTCGGCTTCTACGTCGTCATGGAGGGCCTCTTCTTCTACGCGGGGTTCGCGATGATGCTCGGGCTGAAGCGCCAGAACAAGATGGTGGGCGTCGGCCAGCAGTTCGAGTACATCATGCGCGACGAGTCCCTCCACGTGGGCTTCGGCGTCGACCTCATCAACCAGATCCGCGAGGAGAACCCCGGCGTCTGGACCGACAGCTTCGACGAGGAGATCCGGGAGATGATCACGGAGGCCGTCACCCTCGAGCAGATATACGCCCGCGAGGCCTGCCCGCAGGAGGTCTTCGGGATGAGCCCCGAGCAGTTCGCGGAGTACGTCGAGTACGTCGCGGACCGCCGCTTCGGCCAGCTCGACATGGCCGAGGAGTACGGGACGGCCAACCCCTTCCCGTGGATGAGCGAGCAGGTCGACCTGAACAAGGAGAAGAACTTCTTCGAGACGCAGGTCACCGAGTACCAGTCCGGCGGCAGCCTCGACTGGTAGCGAGCGCGCGGACGGCCCGCGCGCTCGGCGGTCGGCGAGCGCATCGCGGTCCGGTCGCGACCTGAGCGGTCGCCCCCCGCATCCGGTCGCGTGACGGCTCTGCGACAGATTTATCTGATAGTCCGATGACGCCTCGGCTATGTTGGGTGATAGCAGTTGTCGCTAGTCGACTCGACGCGGCCGGAGACGCGACGCGAGCGCTACGGGCAGATGGCGGACGCCGCCGACCGACGGTTCGCCGTCGGTGCGGTCGCCGTCCCGCTCGCGCTCCCGGTCGTCGGCTACCTCTCGGGGAGCGTGGAGTTGATGTTCGCCGTCCACCTCTTCCTCGGGGCGTTCTGGTTCGGGACGTCCGTCATCGGCGCGGTCGTCCTCGGGCCCGTGATGGGCGGCCTCTCCGAGGACGCGAACGCCGAGTTCGCGCGCGGGTTCGTGCCGAAGATGACGCTCCTCATGGAGCCGCTCTCCGTCGGTGTCATCGGCTCCGGCATCGGCCTCGCGGCCATGTTCGGAATGTGGGCGTCACCCACGCCCGCGCTCTGGGCGGCGCTCGGCCTCGGCATCGCGCTCCTCGTCCTCGGCTTCGGGCCGCTCCACACCTTCACCATCGGGATGTTTGACGAGCTCGCCGCCGCCGACACCGACCACGAGCGCCTCGCTGAGTTGAACGCGAGGTACGGCATGCTGAGCATGGTCGAACTCGTCCTGATGCTCGCCATCGTCGCGTCGATGTCGGGGCTCCGCTGGGGGTACTGAGCGCCGGCGTGAACCCCGGCCGTGGACTACGGCCCTGCGCGCTCCTCGCGGCGCTCGGCGCGAGCGCGCTCACCGGGTGCTCGTTATCACGGACGACCAGCAGGAGACGACGGACGCACCGACGCCGACGCCGGACGGCGTGATGGAGAGCGAGCGGCCGGCGTGGGAGCGCGCGGACCTCCGGAGGTACGGGGTCGCAGTGCGAGTCGGCGACGAGCGCCACCGCGTGACGCGTGCGCTGACGGACGCGACGGGCGGGACGCGCCGGACGATTTCGCTCTAGGCGGGCACGGTCACGCCGAACGCCTGCCGGGCCTGCAGGAGGCTGACGTAGTCGCTCCGGGTGACGATGCCGACGCGCTCGCCGTCGTGCTTGACGAACGCCGCGCCGACGTTCCCTTCGTTCAGGACGGCGAGCGCCTCGAAGGCGTCCGCGTCGCGCTCGACGGTCGGGAGGTCGCTGCGCATCACTTCCTCGACGTGATAGGCGTCGCGCTCGACGTCACGCACCTGCTTGAGCGCGGCCATCGCGACGAGGCCGACGACGGCGCCGTCGCGCGTGACGGCGTACTCGGTGCGCCGGTCGGCGAGCATCCGGTCGGCGAACGACTGCACGCTCGCCTCCGCGTCGATGGTCGGCGTGTCCGCGACGACGTCGCCGACCGTCAGGCCCTCGAGGAGGTCGTCGAGGAGCACGGTTCGGGACTCGCCGGTCGCGGCGCTGTAGACGAACCACGCGAGCAGGAGGAAGAGCGGGCTGAAGTAGAGGACGCCGAAGACGGCGAACGCGACGGCGAACGCGACGCCGACGCGCGCGGCCGTCCGGGTGGCGACGGCGTAGGGCCGCGAGCGCGCGAGGTAGGCGCGGAGGACGCGCCCGCCGTCCATCGGGAACGCGGGCAGGAGGTTGAAGCCCGCGAGGAGCGCGTTACTGATGGCGAGCCAGCCGACGATGAAGCCGACGACCGGGAGCGAGGCGGGGACGGCGTAGAGGCCGAGATAGCAGACGGCGGCGACGAGCAGGCTGGTGACGGGGCCGGCGAGCGCGATGGTGAACTCCTTCTCGGGCTCGCGGGGGATGTTCGAGAGGCTCGCCAACCCGCCGAGGAGCCAGAGCGTGATGGACTCGGTCTGGACGCCGTAGCGCGCCCCCGCGTAGGCGTGCCCGAGTTCGTGGAGGGCGACGCCGACGAAGAGGCCGACGGCGGCGAAGACGCCGATGAGCCACGGGTTCGAGCCCGCGTGCAGCACCTCGACGGCGAACGCCGTCGGCGCGACGGCGTTGACGATGCCGGCGTAGGCGTCGATCTGCGCCTCGGAGCCGAGGAGCCACGCGAGGATGGGGAGGAAGACGACGAGCGAGAGGTCGATTCGGATGGGGATGTCCCACACCCGGCCGACGGTGAACTTGCGCATCACCGGACGAACGTGGGGCGGACAGTAATAGCCACCGGCGACGGCCGCGTTCCGCTCAGCCGTCCTCGGTCGGGGCGCCGAGTGAGGCGCGCGTACGCGCGGAGGCGGTCGGCGTCCCCTCGCGCCCGCGCTCACTCCTTCTCCGTGCGCTCGAACCCCTCGGGTTCGTCCACGAGCCCCCACGCCGCGCCGAGCGAGTGCAGCGAGACGACGAGCGGGTAGAGCGGCACCGCGAGCAGGTGCCGGTAGCCGAGGCCGCCGTAGTAGCGCCACGCGCGAACCAGCCAGACCAGCGTGTACGCGAGCAGTCCCCACGAGAGCACGTGATAGAGCCCGCGATACGGCATCGTCCCTGGGAGCAGGCCGAGGAAGAGGAGGAGGAACGGCGCGACCGGCGAGAACGCCCACGTGACGTTCCGGAGAGCGAAGAGCGCCCAATAGCGCTTCGGGAGGACGGGTTCGTCGCGCAGCGACCCCGCGAGCCAGCGGCGGCGTTGCTCGACGAGCGCCCGGACGGACGGGGGCGCCTGATTCCGGAAGCGGTCCGGGAGGACGACGTACTCCGCGCCGTGTTCGAGGACCGCGCGCCAGACGAAGACGGTGTCCTCGATGAGCGTCGGGTACGCCCACCCCACGTCGTCCTCGACGCTCGCGCGGACCGCGATGCCGCCGCCCCACGCGTAGAGCGGCACGCCGGGGAGCCCGAAGCCCTGCTGTTCGGCCTGATAGCCGATGCGGACGAGCTCGCACCAGAACGCGAGCGTCGAGCCGGTGTACTCGGGCCACTCGCGGAACTGGACGACGTCCGCGTCCGGGAACCCCTCGAACTCGCGGACGTGCGTGTCCTCGTCGAGGAAGAGCACGAACTCGCGCTCGCAGGAGAGCTCGCGGCGCGCCCACTCGAGCGCGCGACCCTTGTCCGAGGCGTCGCACGTGAAGGAGTCGGGGACGACGTGCACCGTCGCGCCCGCGACGTCGATGGGCGCCTCGGCGATGACGTGTCGCTCGCCGGGCGCGACGCCGTCCGGAATGGCGTCGACGGTCTCCTGCACGACGTCCTCGGCGTCGACGGTGAGGATGCGTATCTGGCAGGCCTCGGGCCCGTAGACGACGTCCGGCGGCTCGTACTCGCGATGGGACTGGACCAGCTCGTACGTCCAGAAGAGCGTCGCGCCGCCGTAGATGCCGAGGAAGAGCCAGAGCGCGGCGTACGCCACGGGCTGGAGGACGGAGACGACGAACGGGTGCATCGTCTCGTGGAGGGTGAGGAACGCCGCGCTCAGGAGCGCGAGCGCGAACACGGCCGCGAGGAGGCGGTCCGGTGCGACGGGGAGCCTGCGCATCCGAGTAGTGCCACGTGTTCGGCGCGCGTCCGGATTAACCGTGCGATCGGCCGCTTCGGCCGGGTGAGCGACGCTCGGCTCGGACTAGCGCTCGCGCGACCCCTCGACCACCGTCCCCTCGGCCACGGCGAAGCCCGCGCGGAGGAGGACGGCGGTGCTCACGAGGCCCGCCCAGAGGACGAGGTGGACGAGCGCGACCGACGCGCTGTCCGCGCTCACGGCGAGCGGGGCGCCGAGCGCGAACGACGCCGTCTGCGCGACGAGACCGAGACAGACCACGGCGACGACGGCGTCCGCGAGGCGCCACGCCGTCGGCCCGTCCCCGCGTGCCGCGCGCGCCGCGAACGCGACGCCGAAGCCGAGCGTCGCCGCCGCGACGACGGCCGCCATCGCGTCGTGCGACCACCGACCGAAGAGGTCGGGCACGAGCGCGACCACCAGGAAGTACGCGCCGAACGCCCCGATGACAGCGGCTGCGACGGCCGCAGCGAACCGGCGGGAGGCGAGTGTCTGCACGTTCACGGTGGACGTTGCCCCCCGCGCGGGTTAGTCCGTTCGGAACGCGCTCGCGACAGTTTCGGACCGTTCACGACCGTTTAGCGCCCGGAACGCGTCTGAACGACGCTCACGCTTTTTGGGTGTCCCCCTCCTGTCGACGCGTATGACCGACTCGGAGCGGACGGTGCTCGTCGTCGACGACGACCGGGCGTTCGCGACCCTCACCGCGACCCACCTCCGCGAGGCGCTCCCGGGCGTCGACGTCGAGGTGCGCGTCGACCCGCGCGCCGCCATCGAGTCCCTCGGTCGCGCCGACGCGGTCGTGAGCGACCACGAGATGCCCGCGATGACCGGTCTCGACCTGCTGTGCGTCGCGCGGCGTCGCGCGGGCGACCTCCCCTTCGTCCTCTTCACGGGCTGTGAGTCGGCGGCCGTCCGCGAGGGTGCCGACGCGGCTGGCGCGACCGGGTACGTCAGCAAGCACGAATGCCACGCCTTCGATGCGGTGGTCCGAGCCGTCTCGGCGTCGCTCGACGCACGCGTGGAGGCGACGCCGTAGCCGACGCTCGGGGGCGAGGAAAACGGAAGGATGCCGTCCCGCCGATTCAGTCGGCCGGCTCCTGCACTTCGAGGAGCTCCTTGTAGCGCGAGCGGATGGTGACGCGCGCGACGTTCGCCACCTCGCTCACGTCCTCCTGCGTGACGGAGCGGTTCGTGAGGCGCGCGGCGGCGTAGACGGCCGCCCCCGCCATCGTCGTCGGGCTCTTCCCGCTGTGAACGTTCGCCTCGATGGCGGTGTCGAGGAGGTCGCGGGCGACGCGCACCGTCTCGCTCGGCAGGTCGAGGTCGCTCGCGTAGCGCTCGACGTACTCGCGCGGGTCCGTCGGCGGGACTTCGAGGCCGAGCTCGCGGCTCACCTGCCGGTAGGCGCGCTGGACGCGCAGGCGGTCGACCCGCGAGACGGTCGCCACCTCGTCGAGACTGCGGGGGACGCCGGCCTGCCGGGCGGCCGCGTAGACGCTCGCCGTCGCGACGGACTCGATGGAGCGCCCGCGCAGGAGGTCTTCGTCGAGCGCGCGCCGGTAGACGACGCCGGCCGTCTCGCCGACGCTCTTCGGGAGGCCGAGCGCGCTCGTCATCCGCTCGACCTCGCCGAGCGCCTGCTTCAGGTTCCGCTCCTGGTCGTCGCGGGCGCGGAAGCGCTCGTCCCACTTGCGCAGGCGTGCGAGCTGGCGGCGCTTGCGCCCGGAGAGGCGCTGGCCGTAGGCGTCCTTGTCCTGCCAGCCGATGACGGAGCTCAGTCCCTTGTCGTGCATGAGGTTCGTCGTCGGAGCGCCGACGCGGGACCGGCTCTCGTCGCCGTCATCGAACGAGCGCCACTCGGGGCCGCGGTCGACGACGTCCTCGTCGACGATGAGCCCGCACTCCCGACAGGAGACCTCCCCGCGCGCGGCGTCGCGTTCGAGCCCCGCCCCGCATTCGGGACAGACGTCCGCACGCTCGGTGGTCGTGTCGCTCGTTTCGCGTTCTCGGCCGACGGCCGTAGTCGTTGCCTGCATGATGGGTCACCCCGGTCGCGTACGTGGACCAACGGCCGGGTGTGTCATAGTACCGCAACCAGATTCCCGACTTCTGAGAATCGCAGACTGCGTCGGGGGCCGTCGGTGGCGAGGGGCGCATTGTGGCGAGCGCAACGACTATACTCCCGTGTGGGAAACCCACGGGTGCGATGCCCACGTGTGACCGCTGCGGTGGCTCGCCACGACAGCTCTGGAAACACACCGAGCGCGGGTTCGACGGCTACGTCTGCGCGGAGTGCCACCCCGCCGTCGGTGACGGCCTCACGTTCGTCTCCTGAGCGGTTTCACGACACGGTGTCGCGGTGACTGCTCGCGTTTTCGCGCCGCCGAGCGACGCGGCCGCGCTTCGACACGCACAAGCCGTCCCGCCCACGAACGCGGAGTAGAGCCACAGCCATGACGTGCCCGTCAGCGTTCCGACCGGAGGGGTATCGACGATGAGTAGCGACGACCTCGACTTCGACCCGCTCTCCTACGAGGACCTCCCCGAGGAGCGCCGGCCCGCGATCTGGCAGGCGCTCGTGCCCGTCGTCGGGATGCTGTTCTTCCTCGGCGTCGGGAAGCTCGTCTTCGACCTCGACCCGCAGTTCCCCCTGCTACTGGGGATCGCGTTCACCGCGCTCTGCGCGCGCTGGTGGTTCGACCTCTCGTGGCGCGACCTCTACGACGGCGCGGCGGACAGCATCGTGATGGGCCTGCAGGCGGTGCTCATCCTCTTCGTCGTCTACGCGCTCATCGCGACGTGGATCGCGGCGGGGACGATTCCCGCGATCATGTACTACGGCCTCGGCCTCCTCACCCCCAAGGTCTTCCTCCCGGTCGCCGCAGTCCTCGCGGCCGTCGTCGCGTTCGCAATCGGCTCCTCGTGGACGACGGCGGGGACGCTCGGCGTCGCGTTCATCGGCATCGGCCACGGCCTCGGCATTCCCGCGCCGATGACCGCCGGCGCGATCCTCTCCGGCGCGTACGCCGGCGACAAGCAGAGCCCGCTCTCCGACACCACCAACCTCGCCGCCGCCGCGACCGAGACCGACCTCTTCGAGCACGTCGACGCGATGCGCGTCGGCACCCTCATCGCGTTCGCCATCGCCGTCGTCGCCTACGCCGTCCTCGGCCTCCGCGCCGGCGGCGCCATCCCCGCCGGGCAAGTCGAGTCGATTCGCGGCGCGCTCGCCGGGAGCTACGACGTCGGCCTCTACGTCCTCCTCCCGCTCGTCATCACGTTCGCGCTCGCGCTCTACGGCATCCCCGCGCTCCCGTCGCTCGGCACCGGCGTCTTCGCGGGCATCCTCACGACCATCGTCTTTCAGGGCAGTCCGGTCGTCACCACCGACCCGCTCGCGTTCCACCCCGGACCGATCACGCGCGCGTTCAGCATCGCACAGAGCGGGACGTCCCCCGACACGGCGTCCGACCTCGTGAACTCGCTCCTCGGCTCCTCGGGGCTCACGGGCGCGTCGTGGGTCGTCACCATCGTCCTCGCGGCGCTCGCGCTCGGCGGGATGCTCACGCGCTCCGGCGTCCTCGCCGCCGTCGCACACGCCATCGCGAAGCGCGCGCGCTCGGTCGGCTCGCTCACCGCGACGACGGCCGTCACCGCGTTCTCCATGAACGTCCTCGCCGCCGACCAGTACATCAGCATCGTCGTCCCCGGGATGACCTATCGCGGCCTCTACGACGACTTCGGCCTCGACTCCGCGAACCTCTCACGCGCCGTCGAGGCCGCCGGCACCACGACGAGCGCGTTCGTCCCGTGGAACTCCGGCGGCGTCTACATGGCGGGCGTCCTCGGGGTCGTCCCCATCGGCCTCGACCTCACCACCTCGGGCGGCCTCGGCTTCCACGTCCTCGGCTACGCCCCCTACTACTTCTTCGGCTTCCTCAGCCCCGCCATCCTCCTCGTCATGGGCTTCACCGGGTGGCGCATCCGCACGAAGGAAGGCGTCGAGACGCCCGAACCCGGCGCGGGGACGGGCGAGCACTGACCACTAGCTTTCTTGTCGCCTCGCGGGCATCGTCGAAGTGCGATGCCCTCCACCACCAGACGCGCCCTCCTCTGCGGCGTCGGTACCGCCGCCGTCGGCGCGCTCGCCGGCTGTAGCGCGTCCGAGACGCACAGTTCGCCGCCCGACGGCGGCACGCTCGTCACCGACTACACGGCCGTCGTCACCCGCTCGACGGGCGAGCGCGCGCCCGTCGTCGCGCCCCGCGAGGACACCGACGAGGCGGCGACGACCACGGAGCCGTTCACCATCCATTCCTTCGAGAGCGAGTCCGACGCCGAGGCGCTGGCGCTCGCGGACGACGCCTCGAACGCCGCCGCAGTCCGACGTCTCGTCGCGGAGACCGACTACGCGAGCGAGTCCGTCATCGCCTACCAGACGCGCATCGGCGAGTGCTACCGGCTGGCGGTGCAGTACGTCGCCCGCGACCCGGACGGGAGCCCGAACGTGGAGTGCTGTCGCGTCGTCCGCGACGCCCACACCGCCTGCGAGCGCCGCGAGCGCGACCACGCGGCCGCGTTCGTCCGCCTCCCCTTCACCGGTGAGGAGTACCGCGGCCTCTCCGTCGGCTCCGGCGGCGACTGCGGCCGGGTCCCCGAGCGCTACCGGAACGGGAGTGAGTCCACGTGACGCGACGGAGTCGCCGCGCGGTGCTCGCCGCGACCGGCACCGCGCTCACCGGCGCGCTCGCGGGCTGTAGCTCCCTGAACCCGCTCTCGGGCGAGTCCAGCGTCGAGTACGACGAGTCCGCGCTCGCCGAACTCCCCGGCGACCTCCCGACGGTACTGGCCGCCGAACCCGTCGCGCCGGCGCACGAGGACCTCGTCGCGGCCCGCGAGCGCGTCCACTCGCTCCTCAACGACGCCGACGTCTCGCGCGTCCCGAACGACGTCGTCCGCGACGAACTCGCGCGCGAGCGGGAGTCGGCACGGGACGCCCTGACCGGGGACGTCGAAGCCAGCATGGACGCGCTCGCCGGCCTCACGCACCCACGCTCGGAGGCGATGTTCGCTCACGCCGGCCTCGCGGCGTTCGACGGCGACCTCGACGCATCGGCGGTCGCCGCGCGCCGCGAGCGCCACCGCCGCGAGGCCGAGGCGTTCCTCGCCGACTACCGGTACGTCGGCCCGCCGGACGACCCGGTCGGGGCGCTCGCCGAACACGCCCGCATCGAGGGGTGGGCGCGGACCGGCGCCCGACTCATCGGGGACGCGGACCGCCGCCGGGAGTACCAGAACACCGTGCTCCACGTCGCGGAACGCGCCTCCGGCGTCGAGTGGGGGCGCGCGTACGCCGCGGACGCCCGCCGCCTCCGCGAGCGCTACGCGTCGACGCTCGACGGCCCGAGGGAGTACGGGCGGCGCTTCGCGCGCGTCTCGGGGTCGCTCGTCGCGGACGTCGAATCGCACGCGGACGCTCCCGACTGGGGGACGGTGACGAGCGGGTTCGAGCGCGACGTCGCGGGCACCCCGGCCGAGAGACTCCTCACTGACCTCGCGCGTGACAGGTGGATCGGCGCGCGCGGCGCCGTCACACACCGGGAGGCGGGCCGGTACGCCGCCGCCGTCGTGCCGGCGATGCGCGCGCTCGCGGCGGACCGCGCGCTCGCCGACGCGGAGGCCGCCGTTGCGGAGGGCGCGTACACGCTCCCCGAGTCAGTGGATCCGATCAGCGCGGAGCGCACCGCCGCCGTCGAGGGGCTGCGCGCCCTCCTCGACACCTCGCCGACGCCGCTCGCGCGACGCCTCGCGGCCTACGTCCGCAATCCGCTCCGGAGCGCCGACCGGCACGTCCGCGAGGAACACACCTCGATGCCCGGCCGCTCCCTCTACGCGCAGTACGCCACCGCGACCCACCTCGCGGCCGCCGCGCCCGCCGTCGTCCGCCGCGTCGGGGACGCGATCGGCGGATGAGCGGCGGCGACGGCCCTGCGCCCGTGTCGGCATATGGCAGGGGAAAGATACCTATACGCGACCAGCGTACGCTCTCTCTATGACGTGTGGGGTGGCACACGGAGTGCTCGTCGTGGAGGACGACCCGGGACTGCGGGAGTTGTACGTGCACGCGCTCGGCGACGACTACGACGCGCGGGGTGCGGCGACGATAGCGGACGCGCTCGACACCGCCGACGCGTCCGTCTCGGTCGTCGTCCTCGACCGCCGGCTCCCCGACGGTGACGGCCTCGACGCCCTCTCGGAACTCGAGGACGCGACGGACGGCGCGTTCGTCGTCGCCGTCACCGCCGTCGACCCCGGCCTCGGCATCGTCGACGCCGGCATCGACGACTACCTCGTGAAGCCCGTCGGCCCCGAGCGCGTCGGCGACGCGGTCGCCGCGCTCCTCGACCGCCACAGCTACGAGGCGGCGGTCGCGCGCTACTACGCGCTCGCGGCGAAGCGCGCCGCCCTCGAAGCCGCCCACGACGCCGCCGCGCTCGCCGACGACGAGCGCTATCAGCGCCTCCTCGCGGACCTCGACGACCTCCGCGAGCACGTCGCCCCGTCGCCGGCGCTCGTCGGCGAGCCACGCCGGGCGCGCGCGCTCTATCGGGACCTCGGCGCGGAAGCGAGCGACTAGCGAAACAGCGGACAGGGTGGTGTCGGCGGCGACCCGTCGCGTTTTAACTTCCGAGGCGCCGTAGCCGCCCGCATGTCCGATACCGTGCCGCTCGCCCGGTCGTTCACCGAGCGGACCGAAGTGCTCATGCCGACCGACACGAACCACCTCAATCGCGCGTTCGGCGGCCGCATCCTCGAGTGGATGGACGTCGTCGCCTCCGTCGCGTGCCGGCGCTTCGCCGGCCGGCAGGTCGTCACCGCGAGCATCGACCACATCGACTTCCACGCGCCCATCGACGTCGGCGACGTCGTCACCGTCGAGTCGTTCGTCTTCGACACCGGGCGCACGAGCGTCAGCGTCCGCGCGGCCGTCCGCGCGGAGGACCCCGAGGCCGGCGAGGAGTGGGAGGTCACCACCGCGTTCTTCACGTTCGTCGCGCTCGACGACGACGAGACCCCCGTGGAGGTCCCGGACGTCGCGTGCCCGGACGACGACCAGCGCGGCCTGCGCGACCTCGCGCTCGACGACCGCCGCGAGCACCGCGAAGCCCTCGTCGAGCGCATCGACGCCGAACAGGAGGAGGCGGACGGATGACCGAGCGGAGTATCAGCCCGCACGTCGCCCGAATCCGCGTGTATCCGGTGAAGTCGCTCAACCCACTCGAGCGCACGCGGACGACCGTTCGGCCGGACGGGGGCCTCGGCGTCGACCGCTCGTACGCCGTCGTCGACGCCGAGGGCGAGTACGTGAACGGGAAGCGCGAAGCCGCCGTCCACCGTATCGACGCGACCTACGCGGACGACGGCGACACGCTCGTCCTCCGCGACCGGGACGGCGAGCGAGATGCGGAATCGTTCCGCCTCGCGGACGCCGACGACCGCGAGGGGGCCGCCGCGTGGCTCACCGCCCACTACGGCTACGACGTGGCGTTCGAGCACGCCGAGCGCGGGGGCTACCCGGACGACACGACCGCCTCGGGGCCGACCGTCATCTCGACGGCGACCCTGCGCGAGATCGGGTCGTGGTTCGACCTCCCGATAGGGGAGGTGCGCCGCCGCTTCCGGCCGAACCTCGAAATCGGCGGCGTCCCCGCCTTCTGGGAGGACCGCCTCTACGCCGACCGCGAGCACACGGTGCGCGTTCGCGTGGGGGATGCGGTCTTCGAGGGGACGAACCCGTGCTCGCGCTGCGTCGTCCCGACGCGCGACTCCCGGACGGGCGAGCGCGACCCCGAGTTCCAGCGGACGTTCGTTGAGAAGCGCGAGGCGACGCTCCCCGCGTGGGCGGACGAGTCGTGGTACGAGCGCGGCTACTACCAGCTCATGGTGAACACGGCCGTTCCGGAGGGGACGACCGGCGCGACGCTCACCGTCGGGGACGACGTGGAGGTGCTCGGGGTCAGTGAGGGGAACCCGCAGGGCTAGACGAGGAGGGCGAGCGCGAGCGCGACGGCGACACAGCCCCCGAGCAGGAGGACGAACGTCACCCGCGCGAGCGCGTTCGGCGGGACGTACACGGTCGGCAGGTGAACGGTACCCGTTCTTAACACTAGGGCCGGTTTCGCGCGTCGACCGTCAGGGCCGGACGCGACGGAGCG
The DNA here is from genome assembly GCF_014647455.2 of Halarchaeum grantii. NCBI lineage: Archaea > Methanobacteriati > Methanobacteriota > Halobacteria > Halobacteriales > Halobacteriaceae > Halarchaeum > Halarchaeum grantii. The sequence goes on from NZ_BMPF01000003.1 coordinate 206,264, forward strand.
CGAGGGCGACGAGCGCGCCCGCGAAGAAGAAGCCGGCGACGACGGCGAACGCGGCGCCGTAGGAGAAGCCCGAGATGACGGCGCCGAGGAGGACGGGCGCGAGCGCGCCGCCGATGGGGAGACCGGTGTAGACGAGGCCGAAACTCTTCCCGGTGTCCGCCGCACCGGAGAGCGCGTTCGTGATGCGGTCGCGCGCCGGGAGCGAGACGCCGAAGCCCGCGCCCGCCACCGCCCACGCGACGACGAAGCCCGTCGACCCGGGGGCGAGCGCGAGCGCCGCCCAGAGCGCGAGCGCGGACCACGCGACGCCGCCGACGATGAGCGCGAAGACGTCGTAGCGGTCCGCGACCCACCCGCCGACGAGGACGAAGACGGCGGTGACGGCGAGGAAGCCCGTGAGCGCGCTGTTCCCGACGACCGTCGAGAACCCGAGACCGTTCACTGCGAACGCCGTCGTGTACGTCTGGAGGCCGGTGTCCGCGAGCGTCACGAGGAGGAAGAACGCGAACATCCCGGCGACGAGCGGGCGCTTCAGGAGGGCGATACTCCCGAAGCGCGACCCCGCGTCGTCCCCCGTCTCCGTGACGGACGCGCGGAGGACGCGGCGGTGGACGGGCGCGAGCGCGACGAGCAGGACGAGCGCGTAGACGAAGCCGCCGATACCGATCGCCACGAGGGCGCTCCGCCAGTCAGCGAGCGCCGCGATGCCCGTCGTCAGCACGGGCGCGGCCGCGAACCCGACGAAGCCGCCGAAGGAGTGGAGGCTGAACTGCCTGCCCTCGCTCGCGGCGTCACCGGCGGCGTCGAGGAGCGCGTAGTTCGCCGGATGGAACGGCGACTGGCCGACGCCGGAGACGAACGCGCACGCGAGCACCTGCCAGTACGCCGTCGCGAACCCCGCGAGGCCGATGCTGACGCTCGTCAGCGCGAGGCCGCCGACGACGACGCGCTTCCCGCCGACCCGGTCGACAAGCTCGCCCGCCGGCACCTGACAGAGGAACTGCGCGACGAAGATGAGCGTCACGCTCACCGCGAGACGCGTCTCCGAGACCCGAAACGTCCCCGCGATGAGCGGGAAGAGCGGCGGAAGCGCCAGCAGGAAGACGTGCGAGACGAAGTGGTCGGCGCTGACGAGCGCCGTCACGCCCACGGGACCGGACGCGCGTCGCGTCATCCCCGGGGCTGACCGGCGGGTCGTTCTTCCAGACGGGACATATCGCCCGCTACCGGCGTCCCGCGCGTAAACGTTTCCGTTTGCCGGAACCGCCTACAGCACTGAATACGGCTCGTCCGGATTGTACCAACGCAGGACAGAGTCCTGCTGGGCACGACAGTCCTCAGAGTACGTGGTACTCTTCGGACGGGTCGTACCGCCTGAACAGGAGGCTGTTCGAGAGGACGCTGACGCTCGAGAACGCCATCGCGGCGGCGGCGAGCGCGGGCATCATGAGGCCGAGCGACGCGAGCGGGATGAGGACGGTGTTGTAGCCGAGCGCCCAGAAGAGGTTCTGCTTGATCTTCCGGAGGGTGGCGTCGGAGACGTTGATGGCCTTCAGGACGTCCTCGGGGTCGTCGCGCATCAGGGTGACGTCCGCCGCCTCGATGGCGACGTCGGTGCCGGAGCCGATGGCGGCGCCGACGTACGCGGCGGCGAGTGCGGGCGCGTCGTTCACGCCGTCACCGACCATCATCGCACGCGCGCCGTCCGCCTGAATCGCTTCGACGGCGTCGGCCTTCTCGTCGGGGAGGACGCCCGCGCGGACGCCCTCGGCGGGGATGCCGAGTTCGGCGGCGACGGCGGTCGCGGTGCGCTCGTTGTCGCCGGTGAGCATCCTGACGGTGAGGCCGCGCTCCTGGAGGCCGGCGACGGCGCGCTTCGCGCTCTCCTTCACCTCGTCGGCGGTGGCGAGCACGCCCGCGAAGTCGCCGTCGATGGCGACGAGCATCGCGGTCTTCCCCTCGGACTCGAGGCGCTCGCGCGCGTCGGCGGCGGCGTCGACGGCGACGCCCGCGTCCTCGAGGAGGCCGGGGTTCCCGACGAGGACGTCGCGGCCGTCGACGCGGGCCCGCACGCCCTTCCCGGGGACGTTCTCGAAGCTCTCGGGCGTCGCGAGGTCGAGGCCGCGCTCTTTCGCGCCGTCGACGATGGCCTCCGCGAGCGGGTGCTCGCTCCCGGCCTCCGCGCTCGCGGCGGCGTACAGCAGGTCGGTCTCGGGGTCGGAGAGCGCGCCGTCCGCGCCGCCCTCGGTGACTGCGACGGTACCGCCGTCGAGTCGCTCGCCACCGTCGGAGCGAAGCCCCGACGTCACCCGCGACTCGTCGAGTCGCTCGCCACCGTCCGGGGCGGCCGTCCGGTCGAGCGCGACGACGTCGGTGAGGGTCATCTCGCCCTCGGTGAGGGTGCCGGTCTTGTCGAAGACGACGGTGTCGACGTCGCGGACGCGCTCGAGGACGTCGCCGCCCTTGAAGAGGATGCCGTTGGTCGCGCCGAGGCTCGTGCCGACCATCGTCGCGGCCGGGGTGGCGAGACCGAGCGCGCAGGGGCACGCGACGAGCACCGCCGAGGCGAAGACGACGACGGCGAACTCGAGGACGCTGACGGTGCCGCCGGCGACGGCGGGACCGCCCGCGACGAGCCCCCAGAGCGGGAGCCAGTCGACGACGCCCGCGAGCACCTGCGGGAACGCGTACCAGAGGAGGCCCCAGAGGAGGGCGTTCGCGATGACGGCGGGGACGAAGTAGGCGGAGATGCGGTCGGCGAGGTTCTGCACCTCCGGCTGACGGGACTGGGCTTCCCGAACGGTCTGGACGATCTGCTGGAGCGCGGTCTCGCGGCCGACCTTCGTGGCCTCGACGACGAGGCGGCCGTTCTCGTTGACGGTGCCGCCCACGACGTCGTCGCCGGGCGCCTTCTCGACGGGGACGGACTCGCCGGTGACCATGGACTCGTCGACCGCCGATTCGCCCTCGACGACGATGCCGTCCGTCGGGACCTTCTCGCCGGGCTTGACGACGAGGCGGTCGCCCACCTCGACCTCGGAGAGGTCGACGTCCCGCTCCTCGCCGTCCTCGAGGACGCGCGCGGTGTCGGCCTCCATCTCGAGGAGGGACTCGATGGCTTTCCCGGCTTGGCTCTTCGAGCGCGCTTCGAGGAAGTTGCCGAGCGTGATGAACGTGAGGATGAAGACGGCGCTGTCGAAGTAGGTGCCGCCCGGGATGAGGGTCAGGAGGGTTGCGACGCTGTAGAGGTAGGCGGTGGAGGAACCGAGCGCGATGAGGACGTCCATGTTCGCGGTGCGGTTCTTCACGAGCGCCGTGTAGGAGTTCGCGTAGAACTCCTTGCCCAGCAGGTACTGGACGGGCGTCGCGAGGAGGAAGCCGACGACCTCGATCGGGAGGCCCGTGCTCGGAATCGCCTCGGGGAGGAGGTCGGGAGCGAGGAGGCCCTCGAGCATCAGCGCGAAGAGCGGGACGGCGAACGCGGCACCGAAGAGCGTGAGGCGCCGCTGTCTGCGGACCTCGGCCGTCCGGGCGGCGCTCGCGGCGCTCTCGCCGTCCGCCTCGTCGCCCGTCTCGCGGACGGGCGAGTAGCCCGCGCCCTCGATGGCGTCGTGGAGGTCGTCGCGGGTGGCTTCGGCGGGGTTGTAGCGGACGCGCGCCTCGTCCGTCGCGAAGTTCACGTCGGCCTCGACGACGCCGGGAGTGTCGAGGAGGGCGTCGTGGACGGTCTGCGAGCAGTTCGCGCACGACATGTCGGTGATGGTCACCGTGACCGTCTCGTCCACCGGCGTGTAGCCCGCGTCCGCGATGGCGTCGTAGACCGCCGCGAGCGACACCACGTCGGGGTCGTACTCGACGCTCGCTTCGTCCGTCGCGTAGTTCGCGCTCGCCGCCTCGACGCCGTCGAGGGCCGAAAGCGCGTCCTCGATGGTCGCCGAGCAGTTCGCACAGGACATCCCCTGCACGTCGATGCGCTCGGTACGGGTCATGGTCGTCTCTACGGCCTCCTCGTTCAATCCACTTCGCATTAGCGGCCATAAGGATAGCCGCGACTCGACTTCGGATTCGAAAGTTGGGTGCGCGAACGCCCCGACAGCGGATCGTATAGCTAGTAGACCGCGCTCAGACCACGCAGTCACCACCGTTTTAGCGTGCCTAACATACATTTTTGTCATAGTCGTCGGCGGCCCGTGTCGTCGCGTGCTGGTTCAGCAGTTCGTCGTCGTGTTCGTCGCGGGACTCATACCGCCCTCGGGACGGGCGTCGGGACGAGTCCGCTGTTCTAGGCACGCGACGTGCGGGCGCATCGACGTCCTCCACAGAGGCCCCACGCCGGCAGCGCCGCCCCGAACGGCCGCACGTGGCTCGCCGCCGGTACCGCGCTCGGGTTCCTCGCGATGCGCCCGCTCGTCTCCGTCCCCTGAGCCACCCGAACGGGTTCGGCCACAGATGGATGTATTTCCGGCCGGTACTGTGGGTCGATGGCTGAGGATCAGTCTCTCTACGCGGAAATCGGTGGACAGGACGCCGTCGAAGCCGTCGTCGACGACTTCTACGACCGCGTCCTCGACGACCCCCTCCTCGAACCCTACTTCGAGGACACCGAGATGCAGGAGCTCTTTGCCCACCAGGTCCAGTTCGTCAGCGCCGTCGCGGGCGGGCCCGTGGAGTACGACGGCGACGACATGGAGGAGGCCCACGAGGGCATGGGCATCACCGACGAGGCCTTCGACCGGGTCGCCGACTACCTCGCCGAGGCGATGCGCGAGAACGGCGTTCCCGAAGCGGACATCGAGGCCGTCATCGACGACGTCGCGGCGCTCCGCGACGACGTCGTGATGGTCTAATTACTGCTCGCGGAGGTAGCGTCGGCCCTCGGCGACGGTGAGCGGCATCTCCGCTCGCTCGACCACTCCCTCGAAGAGTCGGACGACCGTCGGCGGCCGGAGGCCCTGCGCGTCGAGCAGGGCGCGGTCGGTGAGCACCTCGCGGACGCCGCCGTCCGCCGCGACGGTGCCGTCGGTGCCGACGAGGACGACGCGCTCCGCGAGTTCGGGCACGACGTCGAGCGTCGGCGTGAAGACGACCGTCGCGCCGTCGTGGGCGTCGAGCAGCTCGAGGATGCGCGCCCGGTAGTGGGCGTCGACGGCGCCGAGCGGTTCGTCGAGCAGGAGGACGTCCGGGTCGAACGCGAGGACGCTCGCGACGGCCGCGCGCTGTTTCTCCCCGCCTGAGAGGCGGAAGGGCGGCCGGTCGAGGAGGTCGGTGAGGCCGAGCGCGTCCGCGAGGGCCGCGACGCGCTCGTCCGCGCGCGCCTCGGCCATCCCGAGTTGCGCGGGGCCGTACGCGATGTCCTCCCGAACGGTCGTGTTGAACAGGTAGTCGTCCGGGTCCTGCAGGAGGACGCCGAGGCGCTCGCGGACGGCTTCGGCGTCCGTCGTCTCCTCGAAGTACTCGACGCGGCCCGCGGTGGGTGTGACGAGGCCGCCGAGCGCGAGCTGGAGCGTGCTCTTCCCGCTCCCGTTCGGCCCGACGACGGCGACGGACTCGCCCGCCTCGACGGCGAGCGAGACGTCGTCGAGCGCGCGCGTGCCGTCCGGGTACTCGTGGACGAGGCCGCGAGCGTCGATCACGCGGCCCATCGGACCACCACCGAGGCGCAGAGCGAGAGCGCCGCGCAGAGCGCGAGCGCGTAGTCGCCGGCGTCGAGCGCGCGCGTCCGGCCGTAGGGCGAGGGCGCGTTCGCGCCGCCGCGCGCACGCATTCCGCGGCCGACGCGCTCGCCGCGTTCGAGCGTCCGCAGGAGGAAGGTGCCGGCGAGGTTGCGCGCGTCGCGCCATCCGCCCCGGACGTCGCCGTCGCGGGTCGTGCGGCTGTTGCGCGCGAGGACGAGGCGCCGGAGTTCGTCGAAGAAGAGGAAGAGGTAGCGGTAGGTGACGGCGACGACCCAGACGAGCGCGACCGGCACGCGGAGCTCGCGGAGCGCGGCGACGACGCGCGAGAACGGCGTCGTCATCACGAGCAGGGAGAGGAGCGCGACGCCGACGCCGACGCGGAGGGTGAAGCGCACGACGTAGCGGACCCCGGCGTCGGTGACGGTGAGGCCGAACCCGGCGAGGAGCGCGTCGCCGGGCGTGAGGACGGCCTGCGGGAGGACGACGAGCGCGGAGGCGAGCGGGACGACGGCGGAGCGCGCGAGCAACCGCTCGAGGGGGACGTGCGAGCGCCACGCGAGCAGGAGGGCGAGCACGCCGAGCGCGCAGACCGCGGCGAGGGTGCGCGAGACGACGACGGCGAGCGAGAGCGCGGCGATGGCGAGCAGGGAGACGCGGGGGTCGCGACGCTGGAGGAAGCCGTCGCGGCGCGCGACGCTCTCGGCGGTGAAGAACGCGCGGAGGACGGCGGTGACGCGCTCGACCGAGCCGCCGACGGCGCCGCTCACGGCTCCGAGTCGCGTTCGAGGAGGCGGCCGACGCCGAGCGCGAGCGCGAGCGTGAGGCCGACGCCGACGAACGCGGAGACGAGCGTGCCGGCGGTGGCGCCGAGGCCGGGGACGTCGTAGTCGGGGAGGACGCCGGCGTGGTGGCTGACGGCGGCGTCCTCGGCGCCCGCCGCGTCGGCGGCGTTGTCGAGCGGTTCGGCGTAGCCGACGGCACCGGACGCCCACGCGAACGCGGGCGCGAGGACGGCGAGGAGGCAGACGACGGCGAGCGCGCGCCGGACCCACGGCCGGGAGAGCGAACGCGAGAGCGTCACGCTTCCACCTCCCGGGCGAGCGCGTCCTCGCCGACGGGCGCGCCCCCGAGGACGAGGTCGGGGCGGGCGTTCGCGACGGCGCCGTAGACGGCGGCGGTGATGGCGCCCTCGACGACGCCGAGGAGGGCGTGTCCGCCGACCATCACGGGGACGGTGACGCCGAGCCGGTAGGCGAACGCGTCGGAGGCGCCGACGCCGAGGGCGACGACGAGTGCGGAGCAGGTGATGGCGCCCCAGCCGGCGGCGAACGCCGCGCCGGTGCGGTGGAACCCACGGAGTCCACGAAAGAGCGCGTAGCCGACGAGGACGTCCACGACGGCCATCGCGAAGAGGTTGATGCCGAGCGCGACGATGCCGCCGTCGCCGAAGACGAGCGCTTGGATGGTGACGACGGCGGTCATGGCGAGCACGCCGAGCGAGGGCCCGAGGAGGACGCCGGCGAACGCGCCGCCGACGAAGTGCGCGCTCGTCCCGCCGGGGATCGGCCAGTTGAGCATCTGTGCGGCGAAGACGCCGGCGGCGACCACACCGAGGAGCGGCGTGCGCTCGTCGCCGAGTTCGTCGCGGGCGCGCCGGACGGCGACGCCGATGGCGACGCCGGACGCGAGCCAGAAGAGGCCCGCGACCCACGGGTCGAGGAAGCCGTCGGGGACGTGCATTCGTTTCGTGTGAGCGGTGGGCAGGGCGATAATACTTTCGTCGCGAATCGTAATACTGGGTGTTAACTCGGCGCGGGGCGAGTCGGCGAGCATGAGCGAAGACCTCGACCGGATGAGCGTCACCCTCCCGCCGGACCTCCTCGGTGACCTCGACGGCGTCGTCGACGCCGGGGACTACGACAGCCGCTCGGAGGCGACGCGGGACGCCCTCCGCGCGTTCGTCACCGAGTTCAACCGCCAGACCGACCTCGCGGGCGCGCTCAGCGGCACCGTCGTCGTCCTCTACGACCACGACGATGCGGACGTCGCGGCGGAGATGACGAGCCTCCAGCACGAGTTCGCGGACACCATCATCGCCGTCCACCACGTCCACCTCCGCTCGCACCTCTGTCTCGAGTCCATCGCCGTGGACGGCGACGGCGCGGACATCGAGGCGCTGCTCGCCCGCCTCCGCCCGCTGAAGGGCGTCCAACAGGTGAAGCTCACCGTCGTCGAGGTCGACTCGGAGACCGATCACCACTCGTAGGCGCGCCCGCAAGCGGTCGTATGACCACACGGTCGCTCGCGCTCGCCGCCGCCGTCGTCGCGCTCGTCCTCCTCGCCGGCTGTACCGGCGTCCCCCTCCTCGACGACGGCGACGACTTCGACGCCGTCTGGCACAGCGACACGCCCGCCAACCCCGGCGGCACGCACCACCCCGCGATCGCGACGCGCATCGACGGTGAGGCGTACATCGCCACCGGCTTCGGCGACGTGGGCGCGAACCGCTCCTGTTCGTTCGTCGTGCTGAACGGCACGGGCGGCGTCCGCTGGGACGAGTCCCTGCCCGCGGACGCCTGCGGCACTCAGCCCGTCGGCGACCCCGCGTTCGGCGACGTCACGGGCGACGGCGCGCCCGAGGTCGTGTGGGCGACGCACGAGCAGCGCCTCTACGCGTCGAACCCGCGCACGGGCGCCGAGGTGCTGAACGTCTCCTTCCCGAGCGGCGTGCCGTTCGCCCAGCTCGTCGTCGTCGAGGACCCGACGCTCGTCGTCGTCCCGCTGATGGCCGGGCAGGTGCGGGCCTACCACCCGAACGGGACGCTCGCGTGGAACCGGACCTTCCCGGACTACGTTCGCGGGCAGGGCCCCGCGCTCGTCACCCGCGAGAGCGGCGCGCGCGAACTCGTCCTCGGGACGGCGGGTGGGCTCGTCGCGCTCGACCCGACGACCGGCGAGACGGACTGGCGGACCGGGACGCCCACGCGCTTCCTCCGAACCGGCCGCCTCGGCGACACCGAGGTCGTCGTCGCGTCCGGCGCGAACGCCGCCGGAACCGCCGGCGAGGGCGACACGCACGTCGAGGCGGTCGCGGCGAACGGGACGCGGCTCTGGGAGCGCCACTACCCGGGGACGCCCGCCGTCGGCGCGGTCGGCGCGCCCGCACCCGACGCGCGAACGCTCGCGTACGCGACGAACGACGACGGCCGCCTCTACGCCTACGACCTCGTGAGCGGTCGCGAAGTGTGGAACCGGACGCTCGACGAGGAGCGGCGCTACGTGCCGCCGCCGACGCTCGCGGACCTCGACGGCGACGGCGACGAGGAAGTCGTCGCGGCGGCCGCGTACGGCCCCGTCAGCGCGTTCAACGCCTCCACCGGCGCGCCCGTCGGGACGTGGTCGTGGGACGGCGACGCCGCTATCTGGGCGGGCCTGCGGAGCGCCGACGTGGACGGCGACGGCGACGAGGAAGCGCTGGCGGTGACGACTGACGCGCAGGTCGTCGCGCTCGGAGACTGAGCGTCAGACCGGATGCTCGGTCGCGCGAACGACGAGCACCGGGACGTCCGCGCGCCGGAGGACGCGCTCCGTCGTGCTCCCGAGGACGGCCCGCTCGGGGCCCGTCCGCCCGTGCGTCCCCATGACGACGAGGTCGACGTCGTGCTCGTCGACGTACGCGAGGATCTCGTCGGCGGGGGTGCCCTCGCGGATCTCGGTCTCGGCGTCGAGGCCGGCCCGACTCGCCGCCCCGCCGATAGACGCGACGGCGTTCTCGGCCTCGACGCGAATGTCGTCGCTCGGCCACGCGGCCGCCGCGACCCGCCGGCGCACGCTGTCGTCGACGACGTAGAGGGCGTGGACGGTCGCGTTCGCGCGCTCGGCGATGTCGAGCGCCTGCGTCACCGAGTCCTGTACGCCGCCGCTCCCGTCCGTCGTCACGAGGACGTTCTCGTACGTCACGCCACATCACCGCCGTGTGTCGGCTTCACGGGCGGCGATTCGCCCGCCCGCGACAAGTAGGTTCGGCCCGCGTCCCGCTCGTCGCCCGACGGGGGCGCTGTCGGACGCGACCCCCGGTGTCGAAACCGCCATGCGGTCGCGCGCCGTAGCCGACCCATGCGCGACCTCGACGAGACCGACCTCGAGATACTCCGCCTCCTCCTCGCGGACGCCAGACGGCCCTACAGCGAGATCGGCGACGTCGTCGGCCTCTCCGGGCCCGCCGTCTCCGAGCGCGTCTCGCGCCTCCGCGAGGTCGGCGTCATCGAGCAGTTCACCGTGAACGTCGACCGCTCGAAGCTCACCGAGCGCGTCCGACTCCTCGTCGACGTGGCCGTCGAACCCGGGCACGCGAGCGCCGTCTACGACGCCCTCCTCGACGCCGACGGCACCCAGCACGCCTATCGGAGCGCCGACGCGCACGTCGTCGCGCACGTCGGCCGCCCGGACGCGGACGTCGAGTCGTGGCTCGCGGACGCCGTCGACACGAGCGTCGTCGACGACTACACCGTCCGCGTCCTCGCGGAGAGCGAGTGGACGAACAGCGTCGCCGACGCCGACTTCGCCATCTCCTGTGCGGAGTGCGGGAACACCGTCACCAGCGAGGGGACGGCCGCCCGCCTCGGCGGCGAGCTCTACCAGTTCTGCTGTCCGACCTGCGAGTCGCGCTTCCGCGAGGCGTACGAGGACCTCGCCGAGGACGCCTGAAAGCGTTAAGTCGCGCGCGGGCGTTCGCTCGACAATGCCGACCCCGCGACAGCGCCGCGTCGTCCGCCGCCACGCCGCGCTGACGCTCGTCGCGCTCCCCGTCTTCGCCGTCGCGGGCGTGCTGACGCCCGACACCGCCGTCGTCGCCGCACTCCTCTCGTTGCTCGTCGCCGTGGTGGTCGACGCGCCCGTCCACGTCCGTCCCACGTGGCGCGCGCGCCTCCGGTGGGTGCTCCTCCTCGGCGTCGTCCTCTTCCTCGGCCTCGCCGCCCGGCACAGCTACGCGGTACTGCGCGCCCTCAGCGACGCCCTCGTCTACACCTGACGGACGGTCAGCACTGCCGTGCCGTCCGCCTGCGAGAGGTCGACGGCGACGGGCGCGTCCGCGTCGGCGGCGAGCGCGACGCCGAAGAGCGACGCGACCGGGTGGTCGACGGCCGCCGGGTCGCCGACGAGACAGTCGGCGACGGCGACGCGCACGCGCGCCTCGGTGACCGCGAGCGGCGTCACGTCGTCGGCGAGTTCGAAGCGCCCGGTCGCCGCGTCCGCGAGGCGGGCGACGAGCGCCGCGCGGTCGTCCGCGCCGTCGATACCGGGGACGTGCTCGATGAGCGCCGCGCCGACGGGTTCGAGCGTTACGGCGGCGTCGTCTCCCGACGCGCCGTCGAGCGCGGTGTCGGGCGCGACGAGCGAGAGTCGGCCGTCGGGGCGGTAGACGCGGCGAACGGCGTCCGTATCGACGCGCGCCTCGACGTCCGCCGCGCGCGCGTCGTGGAGGGCGGCCGCGACGGCGTGCGGGACGGCGGTACCGGGCGAGAGGAAGACGTCGAAGACGCCCGCGACGGCGGCGACGCCGCCGAGCGCGAGGAGGAGCGTCCCCCAGACGGGCGGGCTCCACGGGACGAAGGCGGGGAGCGAGGCACCGAGCGTCCCGAGGAGGACGCCGACGAGGACGCAGAGCGCGCCCGGGAGGGCACGGTGGCGGACGCGTTCGGGGTTCACGCTCCGAATCGACAGCCCACACCGCCTTAGAGGTGGCGTCCCGGCGGACCACCGCACTTTTGTCCGCCGCACGCGAGGGAGCAGTATGTTCGGAGTCGACGGCAGACCGCGTGAGGCCGCCGACCTCCTCGGGGTCGCGTGCGGCGTGCTCCTCGCGTCCGCCGTCGCCGTCCTCCCCGTCGTCCGCGAGACGCCGCTGCGAGCGGTCGTCGCCCTCCCCGTCCTCCTCGTCGTCCCCGGCTACGCCCTCGTCGCGGCCTGCTACCCGCGCGCGTCGGCGCTGGCCGGCGACGGCGAACGCGAGGGACCCGACGATCCGCGCCTCTCCGCGCTCGGCCGCCTCGCGCTCGCCATCGGCGGGAGCGTCACCGTCGTCGGCGCCGTCGGCCTCGGTGCCGCCGCGCTCGGCGCGTTCGGCGCACGTACCGTCCTCCCGGGCGTGAGCGCGCTGACGCTCGCGCTCTGCGGCGTCGCGTGGTACCGCCGCCGGCGCACACACGCGGCGCTCCGCTATCGGCCCGCGCTCGGCGACGCCCGCGCGCGCCTCGCCGCGTGGTCGCACGGCAGCCGCCTCGACGCCGCGCTGACCGTCGTCGCCGTCGTCGCCGTCCTCGGTGCGGCGGGCGGCGTCTACGCGCACGACGCCGGCGGTGCCGGCGGAGCGGCCGACTCGACGCACGCCGCACTCCTGCACGCGGAGAACGGGACGACCGTCGCGGCCGACTACCCGCGCACCCTCACCGTCGACGCGCCCGCGACCTACACCGTCGCCGTCGGCGCGAGCGGGGCGACGAACGCGACGGTCGTCACCGTCATCGAACGATACGACGCGAACGCGACGGCGTCGGACGAGTCGCTGCCCGACCCGGTGTCGCGGACGGAACTCGATCGGGTAGATGTCGCCGTCCCCACCGGCGGGGAGGCGCTGGCGTCCGTGACGGTGCGCCCGGACGCGCCCGCCGAGCGCGCGCGCCTCGTCTTCCTCGTCTACCACGGCGCCGTGCCGAGCGACCCGACGGCCGCGAACGCGGACGACGAACTCCACGCATGGGTGCGAGTCGGCGGGGGGAGCGGGGCGTGACAGCCGCGAGCGACGACGCGGTCGTCGTCGAGAAGAGCGTCGTCAGCGGCGGCTTCGTCCGTCCGGCCATCAAAATCGAACTCCGGTCGAGCGCGGACACGCCCGTCGTCGTCCGGTTCGCCGACCGCATCCCCGGCGGGCGCTACGTCGCGACGACCGAAGGCGACGCCCCGGAGCCCGCGTGGGGGCGGCTCGCCGGCGGCCGACTGGAGTCCACGGTCTCGCTCGGCCCCGGCGAGTCGCTCGCCGTCCACTACCTCCTCGACGCGGACGCGGCCGGCCCCGTCTCCGCCGACGAGCTCCCCGCGCCCGAACTCCTCCACGTCGGCGCGCTCGAGCGCGACGCCGGGTGGCGCGTCGACCCCGCCATCCGGTGGCGCTCCCCGGACGGCGGCTGGGTGCCGCTGACGCTCGTCGACCCGTCGACGCAGGCGGGCGTGACTGACCCGGACGCCGTCCCCGGCCCCGTCGTCGGGAGCTGGGCCGCCCACGAGCGCGCGGCCGGCCCGAGCGTCTTCCACCGCCCGACGGCCGGCTCGCCCGCCGTCGGCGTCGTCGCCACCGACGCGTACGCGGACGCCGTCTACCGGACCGTCGTCCGCGCTCGCGCGCACGGCTTCGAGACGTACGTCACCTACGTCGGCGACCCGGACGCCGAGGTCGTGCGCTTCGCCGAGCAGCTCGGTGCCGCCGTCGTCCGCCCGCCCGACGCCGCCGTCGGCGAGAGCGACGCGGAGCGCGAGCGGGCACGCCGGCGCGCGCTCTCCGCTGCGGCGCGCGCGAACGGCCACCCCGGCATCGTCTTCCAGCCCCGCTCGTGCCCGCGAATCGACTACGGCCGGACGCTCGACGCGTTCGCGAACGACGGCTGGGAGGTCGATGCCGTCCCCGAGAGCGACCCTCAGCGCGTCGACCACCCGAACGTCCTCGTCGGCATCCCCGCCTACCGCGCCGAGGCCACCATCGGCGACGTCGTCCGCGAGGCCCGCCGGTACGCGGACATGGTGCTCGTCGTCGAGGACGGCGGCGGCGACCGGACCGCGGAAGTCGCGCGCGACGCGGGCGCCGTCGTCGTCGAGCACGCCCGCAACAAGGGGTACGGCGGCGCGCTGAAGACGATCTTCCGCGAGGCCGCCGCGCGCGGCGCGGACTACACGGTGACGCTGGACGCGGACGGCCAACACGACCCCTCGGACGTCCCGAGACTCGTCGCCGCCCAGCGCACCGAGCGGGCGGACGTCGTCATCGGCAACCGCTACATGGCGGGCAGCGAGACCCACCTCCCCGCCGTCCGCGCCGTCGGTCTCGGCGTCGTCAACCTCCTCACGAACCTCAGCATGGGTCGCTTCCTCCCGCAGGACTGGATACACGACACGCAGAGCGGCTATCGCGCCTACACGCTCGAAGCCGTCCACGTCCTCGAGGGGGCGCGCGACGTCGGGAACGGCATGTGGGCGAGCACGGACATCCTCTACGCGCTCGACCGGGAGGACTTCGCGTTCGCGGAGGTCCCGACGACCATCCGCTACGACCTCGAGGGGACGAGCACGGAGGGCGCGCTCGAACACGGCCTCGGCCTCGTGCGGAACATCGTCGGCGTCGTCGAGCACACGCACCCGATGGTGCTCGTCGGCCTTCCGGGCGCGATGAGCGTCCTCCTCGGCTCGCTCCTCGGCGTCGGCGCCCTCCAGCGCTTCCTCGCGACGGGGCTGGTCTCCGTCGGCTTCACCATCGCGACCGCCGGCTTCACCGTCGCCGGCGTCCTCCTGCTGTTCACCGCCGTGCTCATCCGCACCATCAACACCCACCCGTACTTCCGGCCGCCGGAATGACCGGGCGAGACGACGGCGACGGCGATCCGCGGGACGAGGCGGAGGGAGCGGGCGCGGAGGCGCGCGTCAGGCTCCCCGACGAGTCGCCGTTCGCCGCCGTCGCGCCCACGCGGCCCCGGCAGGTCGACCTCGCGCGCGCCGGCCTCCTCCTCACCGTCGTCGAGGCGCTGAACGTCCTCGTCGGCTTCGCGAGCACCGTCTACTTCGCGTGGGCGCTCGGCGCGAGCGCGCTCGGCGTCTTCTTCCTCTTCGACGCCGTCCTCAACACCGTCACGACCGTCACCGACTTCGGCCTCCGGGACGCCGTCGAGAAACGCATCAGCGAGGGCGAAGCCGGTGACGCGACGCTCACCGCCGCCGTCTGCCTCAAGCTCGCGCTCCTCGCGCCGTTCGTCCTCCTCGCCTACCCGCTCCACCCGTACGTGGACGCCTACGTCGGTGCGCCGCTCACCCTCCCGCTCGTCGCGGGCGTCCTCGTCTACGAGTTCGGCGTCCTCACCCTCCACGTCCTCCGCGCCGAGTTGCGCGTCGAGGAGACCGCACTCCTCTCGTTCGCGCGCCTCGCCGTCTACGTCCTCGTCGCGGTCGCGCTCGTGCAGTTCGACTACGGCGTCCGCGCGCTCGTCTACGCGTTCGTCGCGAGCTACGCCGTCCTCCTCGCCGTCGGCGCGCTCCGCGTCTCCACGGGCGTCGCGCGACCCGGCCGCGCGCAGTTCCGCTCGCTCGTCCGCTACGCGAAGTACAACGGCGTCAGCGCCCTCGGTGGCTACGTCTACAACAGCATGGACCTCCTCGTCGTCGGCTACTTCCTCACGCCCGCGTTCGTCGCCGCCTACGAGCTCGCGTGGCGCGTCACCGCGATGCTCCTCCTCGTCGCGAACGTCGTCTCGAACACCGTCTTCGCGCAGCTGAGCGCGTGGCACGCCCGCGACGAACTCGACCGGGTCCGCGCGACGCTCGCCGACGCCGTCACCGCCTCGCTCGTCCTCGTCATCCCCGCGTTCGTCGGCATCGCGCTCCTGAGCCGGGAGCTCCTCGGCGTGCTCTTCGGCCCCGCGTTCACCGTCGCCGCCGCCGCGTTCGTCGTGCTCGCCGGCGAGAAACTCGTCACCGCCGTGAACGTCGTCCTCGACGCGGGCGTTCGGGCGTTCGACCGCCCGCAGGCCGGCGCGTACGCCACCGTCGGCTCCGCGACGCTGAACGTCGCGCTCAACGTCGTTCTCGTCCCGCGCTACGGCCTCCTCGGCGCCGCGAGCGCCACCGCCGCCGCCGTCTGCCTCCACGGCGTCGTCCTCGCCGTCGCGCTCTCCCGGCTCACCCCGCTCGCCGTCGACGCCCGCGACATCGGCTGGTGCGTCGGCGCCGCGCTCGGCATGGGCGGCGTCATCGCCCTCGCTCGCGCGTTCGTCGACGCCGGCACGCTCGGCGGCCTCGCCGCGCTCGTCGCGCTCGGCGGCGTCGTCTACCTCGCGCTCGTCCTCGCCTCGGCCCGTCTGCGCGCGAAGGCCCGGGGCGTCGTCGCCAGCCTCGCGTGAGGAAGCAACTCCGAAACGCGTTAGTAATCCCCACACCTCTCTCGAACGGAAATGAGTGAGACAGTGCGAGTCGGAATCGTCGGCTGCGGCGGCATGGGACGGACGCACGCACACAACGCCCGCGAGCACGGCCATCACGTCGTCGCCGGCGCGGACGTCGTCGAGGACGTGCGCAACGCGTTCACCGACCAGTTCGACGCGGCGGGTTACGCGAACCACGAGCGGATGTACGACGCCGAGGACCCCGACGCCGTCATCATCACGACGCCGAACAAGTTCCACGAACCGGCCGCCGTCGACGCCCTCGAGCGCGACATCGCGGTGCTCTGCGAGAAGCCGCTCGCGCACAACCTCGACTCCGCAGCACGCATCGTCGAGGCCGCCGAGGCGAGCGACGCGTTCTTCATGGTCGGCTTCCACAACCGCTTCACGACCCCGGCGGACGTCTTCACGACGCGCCGCGACGCCGGCGAGTTCGGCGACGTCGACCACGTCGAGGCGAACTACCTCCGCCGGCGCGGCATCCCCGGCCTCGGCTCGTGGTTCACGAACCGCGAGCTCTCCGGCGGCGGCGCGCTCATCGATCTCGGCGTCCACGCCATCGACCTCGCGCTCTACCTCGCGGACTACCCCGAGGTCGTCGAGGTGTCGGGCGTGACGCGCGCCGAGTTCGGCACGCGCGACGAGTACGCCGACCCGGACGGCTGGGCGGGCAACTGGGACACGAGCGAGGGCGGCTTCGACGTCGACGACTCCGTCAGCGCCTTCATCCGCTGCGCGGACGACACCACCATCTCGCTCGAGGTCTCGTGGGCGGCGAACCGCGAGCCCACCCACGAGTTCCACGTCTGGGGCACCGACGCCGGCGCGCAGTTCGAGCTCGGCGAGGAGGACCTCACGCTCCTCTCCTGCACCACCGAGGGCACCGACCAGTACGTCGACACCACGCTCGACGGCGAGATCGAGCCGAGCGGGCACGCCGCCGAGGACGAGCTCTTCCTCGACGCCGTCGCCGCCGGCGAGGACCCCGAAATCAACACGCCCGAGCAGGGCCTGCAGGTCCAGCGCGTCATCGACGCCATCTACCGCTCCAGCGAGGAGGGCGGCGCCGTCCGCCTCGACTGAGGAAGGGGCCGAGCCGTCGGCGGACGCACGCCTTATCACTCGCTCGCCCGTACGCGAGCGCATGACCGAAGTCACCGTCGAGGCCGTCGAGTCCGTGGGCGAGCAGACCGTCGCCCTCGCGCTCTCGACGCCCGACGCGTTCGACGCCGCGCCCGGCCAGTTCGTCCTCGTCCGCAAGGACGCCGACGGGGACGCCGGCTACTACACTATCTCCTCGCCCGACGTCGAGGGCACCTTCGAGATAACCGTGGGCTACCCCGAGGGCGAGTCCGCCGAGGAGTCGCTGGGGACGTGGCTCGCCGACCGCGCGGTCGGCGACACCGTCGACGTCGAGGGCCCGCTCGGGCACGTCCAGTACCGCGGCGAGGGCGATGTCGTCGTCTACGCCGCCGGACCGGGTATCGGGCCCGCCGTCGGCATCGCCGAGCGCGCCATCGACGCGGGCAACGCCGCCACTGTCGTCTATCGCGGCGAGAACCCGCCCCACGAAGCGCGCCTCGCCGCGCTCCGTGAGGCCGGCGCGACCGTCGCCGTCGTCGATGCACTCGACGGCGAGCACCTCACGGGGGAGACGGCGAACGTCTACGTCTTCGGCTTCGACGAGTTCGTCGAGGAGGCGAAGGCCGTCCTTGAGGCGGACGGCCGCGACCCGAGCGAGGCCGCCATCGAGAGCTTCGGACCGGCCTGAGCGCCGCCCCGCAGCGACGGTACTTTCGGCCCGCCTAAAATTCGAAATCCATATACGACTGATTAGGAATACCTGAACCATGGACGAAACAGGCGGCCGGCTGTCGCGGCGCGACTACCTCGTCGGTACGGGCGCGCTCGTCGGGAGCGGCCTCGTCGCCGGCTGTTCGGGCGACACCGGCGACGCGTCGAGCACGACGGGCACCGCGACCACGACGACCACGACGACGAGCGACGGCGCCTACACCGTCTCGATGTCGCCCGTCGGCGACGTCGAGTTCGACGAGGTGCCGACGAGCGTCTTCACGATGTACAACCAGTATCAGGACATGCTCGTCGCGCTCGGCCACGAGGACGCCATCAACTCGATGTTCGTCCCGGAGATGGCGGGGACGACGATGAACCGCTACTACGAGCGCCTCGAGGGCGTCTCCTTCGACTGGGAGGGGCTCCCGAACCCCTACGACAACTTCTCGAAGGAGTTCTTCTACAGCCTCGACAGCGACCTCCACCTCCTCGGGCCCGCGTGGGCGAGCACGCAGAAGAACTGGAGCGAGAGCGACGTCGCGGACGTCGCCGAGAACGTCGGGCCGTTCTTCGGGAACTTCTACAGCGGCACGCACGCGAACCCGCCCGAGGCCTACCGCGACGGCTACGAGTACTACACGCTCTGGGAGATCTTCGGGAAGGTCGCGCAGGTCTTCCAGGAACAGGAGCGCTACGCCGCCCTCCAGTCCGTCTACGACGACCTCATCGCGCACATCGACGCGAACCTCCCGCCGGAGGACGAGCGCCCCACGGCCGTTCGGGTCACCCTCGGCGACGGCCAGTTCTGGACCTACCACCTCAACCGCCCCGGCTTCTGGCTCGCCGACACCCGCCCGCTCGCCGCCAACGACGCCTTCGGGAGCGAGGAGTGGGACGGCCTCTGGGGCTCCGTCGGCTACGAGACGATGGCCGACGCCGACCCCGACGTCATCCTCCACCTCTGGGGGATGACGCCGCGCTACGACATGGCGAACGTCCGCGAGCAGCTGCGCTCGCACGAGGTCGGCCAGACGCTCTCGGCCGTCCAGAACGACCGCGTCTACGCACAGGGGATGCGCTATCAGGGCCCGCTGATGAACCTCTTCCAGATCGAGATGACCGCCAAACAGCTCTACCCCGAAATCTTCGGCGAGTGGCCGGGCTACACGAGCGGCCAGCCCTACCCCGAGATTCCCGCCGACGAACGGCTCTTCGACCGCGAGCGCGTCGCCAGCATCGTCACCGGGAACTGACCCGGCGGCGGTTCTCGGCGTCGAGGGACACGCGTTCGCCGTCCACACTCGCGTGGCGTCCACGCCGGGAACGAAAGCCGCAAGCCCCTCGCTCGCCAGCCGTCGTGTATGGACCTCGCGGTCAAGATTCTCTACCTGCTTGCGCTTCTCGGCGTCGGCTTCGGCGCCCGGCGCGCCGGCGTCCTCACCGCCGAGCGCGCCGACGCCCTCACGACGTTCGCGTTCTACGTCGCGCTCCCCGCGCTCGTCTTCGACTCGACGGCCGCGACCCCGCTCGAGGACGTGCTCTCCGTCGAGATGGTCGCCGCGTTCCTCGTCGTCCTCCTCGGCGTCGCCGGCATCGGCTGGCTCGTTCACCGGCGCATCCCGACGCGCGCCGCGCGCAGCGTCGCCATCGTCCAGTCCTACCACACGAACTTCGGGTTCCTCGGCCTCCCCATCGTCGCGATGACGCTCGGGAGCGCCGCCACCGCGAAAGCCGGCATCCTCCTCGGTATCGGCGCGCTCATCCAGATACCGATGACCGTCGTCCTCCTCACGTCCATGAACGACGCGGAGGCCTCCCTGCGCGACGAGCTCGCGGGCGTCGCGCGCAACCCCGTCATCGCCGCGCTCCTCCTCGGCCTCGGGTTCGCCGCGTTCGGCGTGCCGGTACCGGGGCCCGCGAGCACGGCGCTCGGGTGGGTGTCGACGCTCGCGCTCCCCGCCGCGCTCCTCTCCGTCGGCGCCTCGCTCACCCTCTCGCTCGACGGCGTCGACGTCCCCACCGTCGGGAGCGTCGTCGCCCTCAAAGTCCTCCTCATGCCGCTGCTCGGCCTCGCCGCGCTCTCCCTCCTCACGAGCGACATCGCGACCGTACAGGCCGGGTCCGTGATGCTCGCGATGCCGACCGCCGTCTCGACGTTCATCTACGCGAACGAACTCGGCGGCGACGCCCGCCTCGCCTCCACGAACGTCTTCGTCACCACCGTCTGCTCGCTCGGCGTCGTCTTCGTCATCCTCCGACTGCTCGTTTAGCGCCGCTCGACGCGCAGGGCGAACGAGCCGTCGCCGTCGACGCGCAGCGTCACCTCCTCGACGCAGCGCTCGTACTCGTTCGCGTGCCGCCCCGAGCGGCGGACGCGCGTGCGCTCGGCGAGAAAGCCCGCGTCCGTGAGCGCCTCGAGCTTCCGGTAGACCGTTGAGAGCGGGATGTCACAGCGCTCCGCGAGCTCCGACGCGGAGCGGGCGTCCGCGCTCGTCGCCTCGATGATCGCCTGACAGTCGGCGTCGTCGAGGACGTCGAGGACGTCCTGCACGGCCGCCGGGTCCGTCACGGCCGCGTCGTCGGGCGTGGCTGGCTGGCGGTGCTGCGAGCGAACGGCATCCGTCGCGGACTGGCTCATACTCCAGTGTAGTGGAGCCAGAGCCACCAGTCTGCGCCACCGCTATCCGGGGTGGTTTATATGCTGACGGGGGAGAGGCGGTCTACGGGTCGTCGAGGGCGTCCTCCGAGACGGCGCTCGAGCAAAACGGGCAGCCGCTCGCGAGGATGGCAGCGCGCGTCGCGGCGGTGAGCGGGATGGAGGCGGCGCACTCCGAGCAGGTGAACGTCCGGGTCTCGGCGTGACTCATACCCGTGGGTACGACAGGCAGGACTAAAGCGACCGCGTCCGTTCTTAGCCGGTGAAAACGCCGCTAATACTCGCGCGCACATCACCGCACTCAAGTCGCTGCTCGCGCAACCACTAGCGGACGATGGGGTCGGGAATCCGCGCGACGGTGTCGTTCGACGCGCCAGCCGGCTGTGCGCTCGCGGCGTTCTCCGAGCGGGCGGACGCGCCGATCACGCACGTCTCGACGAGCGTCGCGGTCGAGGGCGCCGCGAGCGTCACCGAGTTCCTCGCTGCCACCGACGCGATTCCGGACGGCGTCGAGGCCGAGCGCGTCTTCTCCTACGGTACCCAACACGCCTATCGGATCACGCACGACGACGACGCGGACTGCCCGTGCGAGCGCCTCGGCGCGTTCGGCTGTCCCGTCCACCGCTACGTCGCCGACTCCGGCGACGTCACGCTCGACTTCCACGCCGCCGACTTCGCGACGCTCCAGGACGCGATGGCCGACCTCCGCGAGCGCTTCAGCGTCGACGTCCAGCGCCTCCTCCAACCGCCCCTCGAGGGAGACCCCGAGGAGCGCGTGTTCGTCAACCCCGGCCGGCTCACCGCCCGCCAGCGCGAAGTGCTCGAAACGGCCTACGACCGGGGCTACTTCGAGCGCCCGCGTCGCTCGAACGCCACCGAGCTCGCCGCCGACCTCGGTATCGCGCAGTCGACGTTCACCGAGCACCTCGTCGCCGCACAGGCCAAGCTCCTCGAGGACGTCCTCGGGGAGTGAGGCCTCGGCGGGCCGAGGGGAACGTCTTAAGACGGCACGTACGCTCTGTCCGAACACGATCATGGTACTCGCCGAAGAGACCGCGATGAGTGAGGGGGAGACGGACGCCTTCCTCGGGGAGATGGAGACGGGCGTCCTCTCGCTGGCGAAGACGGACGAGCCGTACGCGATCCCGGTCTCCTACGGCTACGACGCCGACGAGCGCACCGTCTACCTCCGACTCGTCTCGACGCCGGAGAGCGAGAAACGCCAGTTCCTCGCGTCCGCGCCGCGCGCGCGCCTCGTCGTCTACGAGGAGGCCGACGGCGGAACGACCTACCGGAGCGCCGTCGCCGCCGGCACGCTCGAGGAGATCGACCCGTCGACGCTGTCCCCCGAGCAGATCACGCAGTACGGCCGCGCGAAGCGTCCGCTCTTCGAGATCTGGGGCGGGTCGAAGCGCGACCTCGACATCCAGCTCTACGCGCTGAAGCCCGACGAGTTGAGCGGCCGCCACACCGAGATCGACCGCGAGGAGTGACCGCTCAGCCGTCGACGAAGTCCTCGGCCGTGACGGCCGTCGAGCAGATCGGACAGCCGTTCGTCAGGATGGCGTCGCGCATCGGGTCGTTGACCTCGATGTGCTGGCCGCAATCGGGACAGTCGAACTCGTATTCTTGCATTCGTACTCTCCGGGTCGGGCGGCGACGGGCGGTCGGGACGCCGCGATACTCGCACTCACCCGGTCTCGAACTATCAGACTGTCGGTTGTCGATGTCGGGGGTGGTTCTCAGCGCGCTGGAACCGAACCGCCACCCTATGATGTGGGCGCGTGAACACGTTCGGCCGTATGCCGACGCCACCGCCGGACGCGGACGACGCCGCGCGGACGCACGCCACGTGTGCGACCGGCCTGCTCGCGCACGTCGAGGCGACCGAGGACGGCCCCGACGCCTGCACGCTCTTCCCCGCCGACCCCGACGACCCGCTCACCGAGTGGCTCTCCGCCTAGGAGGGGCCGTACGTCGCGCTCGCGGCGATGCGGTAGGCGCGCCCGGTTCTCGCAACGTGAGGACCGTCTAGTCGGTATATCCCCCCTGCCCGCCTCGTCTCACATGTAAGGTGTTACAGAAATGGCAGCCAAATTCGAAACCGGCGTGAACGAACTCGAGAGCAGGGTGGGCGGCGTGACCGTCCACGCGAAAGTGCACAGTCTGTCGGCGTGGTTCGTGCTCGCGCTCCGACTCATGATGGGATTCGCGTTCGCGTACTCGGGGTTCACGAAGCTCGTGGCCGCGGAGCCGTTCGGGGCGGGCGGCTACCTCGCGAACGTCGCGGCGGCGAACGGGAACCCGCTCGCGCCCGTCTTCGCGTGGATGGGCGCGACGCCGTGGTTCGTCGAGTTCGCGAGCGTCGCCGTCCCGTGGGGTGAACTCCTCATCGGCCTCGGCCTCCTCGTCGGCCTCATGACGCGCCTCGCCGCGTTCTTCGGCGCGCTCATGATGCTCATGTTCTACTTCGGGAACTGGGAGGTCGCCCACGGGGTCATCAACGGCGACTTCGCGTACATGCTCGTCTTCCTCTCCGTCGCCGCGTTCGCGGGCGGGCGCATCCTCGGCCTCGACCGGTACGTCGAGAACTACGACGTCGACGGCGAGACGCTCGTCGAGCGGTATCCCGCGCTGGCCTACGTCCTCGGCTGAGCCGGGTTCTTTCTCCCTCCGTCGCGCGTGCCGTCGGATAAGACGTACCGAAACGAATTAGCGAATCGCACTGGTAGAGAGTAGCATGGACGATGGGCCGCTCATCGAGATGACCGACGCGAGCGAGGGCGCGGACAGTCCTTGGTTGGGCGTCGTGTTCTTCCTCCTGTTCCTCGCGCTCCTCGTGCTCCTCTACGCGCTTTGAGTCCCGAGGCCTACAGGTCGCGTTCGAACTCGTGCTCCGCGCCGCTCGCGACTTCGCGGAACCCGACGGACTCGTAGAGACGCCGCGCGGCGTGGTTGCGTCGCTCGACGGTGAGCCAGACGCGCTCGATGCCGCGTTCGCGCCCGTACTCGAGCGCGGTTTCGACGAGATGCGTGCCGATCGTGGCGCGCTGGTAGTCGTGGGCGACGAAGATCGCGAGTTCGGCGCGCCCGTCCCCGATGGGGAGGAGCGCGACGTGGCCGACGACGGCGTCGCCGTGCCACGCGAGCACGTGCAGGCCGTCGTCGAGGAGGTCGTCGAGCCACGCGCGCAGCCGCGAGTCGGTGGCGGGTGGGAGACCCTGCGCGCGGTCCGTCGGCTCGAACGACGCGTACATCTCGGCGAGCGCGTCGCCCTCGCCCACG
The DNA here is from genome assembly GCF_014647455.2 of Halarchaeum grantii. NCBI lineage: Archaea > Methanobacteriati > Methanobacteriota > Halobacteria > Halobacteriales > Halobacteriaceae > Halarchaeum > Halarchaeum grantii. Next base: position 229,876 of record NZ_BMPF01000003.1, read on the forward strand.
TACGTCCGGAGGGCGATGCGGCGGCCGTCGGCGTCCGTGAACCGCACGGGGAGCGCCGGACGCGGCTCGCCGCCGGAGTCGGGTTCGCCGTCGGTTGACACGGGAGACATCACGCGTCCACCTACGCGACCACCGGTGAAAGGACCGCCACCAGTTCCCGGTTTCCGAGAACCGGACGCGGCGCGCGGCGGGAGACGCCGTTCCCGTCGCGACCGGTGGCGCGAGCGAAACCGGCGAGACGTGTCGCGGACGGCCGGTACGTTCTTGCCGGAAAGTCGCATACGGTTGACCGTCCGATGCACGCGATGGGGGAGATTTCGATCTGCTACGTATCGAGCGACGAGTCGGCTGGGGGGCCGACACTCGACGACCTCGACGCCGCGCGCGCGACGCCGGCGGACGTTCCCGTCGACGACGTCGACGCGGTCGTCGCGGACCCGCGACTGGCGGAGACGGACGCGCTCGGGGCGTTGCTCGAGCGGGCGCCGGAGACGCCGTGCGTCGTCGCCGACGCGGACGCCGACCCGCGCGACGTCGAACTCGCGGTTCGAACGGCGGTCCGCGAGGAGTGGACGGGCTACCCGGTTCCGATCGGCGAGTCCGAGCGCCTCGAGCGCCTCGCCGAGTACGACTTCGAGCAGCCGATGTTGAGCGCGCACCTCGACGGGTTGACGACGACGGCGCGCGAGTGCGTGGACGCGCAGGTCGGCTTCGTCGGCGTCGTCGCCGAGCAGGAGGAGGAGTTCCTCACGGCGCAGGGCGTCGAGTGGGAGACGCTCGAGCGCACGGACGCGGTCTGCTCACACGGGATCGTCGGCGACGGCCCGCTCGTCATCGACGACCTCGCTTCGGACCCGCGCGTGAGCTACGAGGCGATCACCGACGAGTACGAGTTCGAGTTCTACGCGGGCGCCCCGCTGACGTCGCCGGACGGCGAGTCGCTCGGGATGCTCTGCGTGATGGACGAAGAGACGCCGGCGTTCGACGAGGAGGACGAGCAGGCCCTCGAGTGGCTCGCCGAGCAGGTGACGCGGTACGTCGAACGGTACGGCCGCGCGAGCTGAGGGCGCGCTACTCGACGTCGAGTTCGAACTGCTCGTTCTCGGCGGCGGCGTTCAGCACGACGGACGTCGAGGAGCCCGTGATGTCGCCGTCGGAGAGTATCTCCTTGATGCGCGCGTTCATCTCGTCCGTGTCGCGGAACTTCCCGATAGCGATGATGTCGAACTCGCCGGTGACCTCGTAGACGGAGGTGAGCTCCTTGATCTCGGTGAGGTGGGCGGTGACGTCCGGGATGGCAGATCCCTCGACGTTGAGCTGGAGGACGGCGGTCACGTCGTAGCCGAGGCGGTCGTAGTCGATGATCGGCGTGTAGCCGGTGACGACGCCCTCCTCTTCGAGGTCCTTCAGGTGATTCGAGACGGTGGTGACGGAGACGTCGAGTTCCTCGGCGAGCGTGCGCAGACTCGCGCGCCCGTTCCCGAGCATCGCGTTGATCAGCTCCGTATCAATATTATCGTATGCCATTATATCCCCTTATCGACTACCGATGTGATTGATTCGTATTGAACTTTCGCTCTTGGACTGACGCGCGTCCGGAAGGAGCGCGTCGTCGCTCGAAAAGTGACCGGTCGGTCGCGATCAGAACCCCCAGACGACGGGGAGCCAGAACGCGACCGTCAGTGCGAGCGCGATTGCGCCGACGAGCGAGACCCAGACACCGGTGCGCGCCATCTGCGGGATGGTGAGGTAGCCGCTAGCGAAGACGACGGCGTTCGGCGGCGTCCCCACAGGGAGGACGAACGCGAACGACGCCGCGAACGCCGCGGTCGTCATCAGCGTCACCGGCGAGACGCCGAGCGAGGGGCCGAGGCTCAGCATCACGGGCATGAAGAGCGTCGCCGTGGCCGTGTTCGAGGTGACGTTCGTGAGCGCGAGGACGACGATGCCGACGAGGAACACGAGCGCGAGGAGATCGAGACCGCCGAGTCCGGCGAGCGCGCCCGCGACGACGTGATCGAGGCCGCTCCGCTGGAAGGCGCTCGCGATCGCGAAGCCGGCACCGAGGAGGAGGAGGACGCCCCACGGGACGCGGGTCGTGTCCTCCCACGCGAGGAGGAACTGGCGCTTCGAGAGGTCGACGGGGACGACGAACGTGAGGACGCCACCGACGACCGCGATGCCGGCGTCGGTGAGCAGGGGCGCGGCGTCCGCGAGGACGAACGGCCGGAGGAGCCAGCCGGCGGCGACGAGGCAGAACACGCCGAGGACGCGACGCTCGCCGCGAGACATCGCCCCCAGTTCGCCGAGTTGCCCTTCGACGGCGGCGACGTCCGCCGGGCCGAGGTCGAGTTCGGGGCGTTCGAGGCGGAGGAGGAGGAGCCACGTCGCGACGAGCATGACGGCGGCGAGCGGGACGCCGGCGAGCATCCAGTCGAGGAAGCCGATTTCGACGCCGAGGGCGGACTCGGCGACGCCGACGAGGACGGCGTTCGGCGGGCTTCCGATGACGGTGGCGATTCCGCCGATGGCGCACGCGTACGCGATACCGAGCATGAGCGCGCGCCCGAACGCGGTCTGCGGGAGCGAGTCGGGGTCGGCCTCGATACCGGGAACGATACCGCCCTCGACGGACGCTTCGGGGCTCGGCGACTGGAGCTGTGAGATGACGGACGCCGCGATGGGCACCATCAGCATCGCGGCGGCGGTGTTCGAGATCCACATGGAGAGGACGGCGGCGGCGAGCATGAACCCGAGGAGCAAGCGCGCGCTCCCGACGCCGACGGCGGTGACGACGGCGAGCGAGACGCGCCGGTGGAGGTCCCAGCGCTCGACGGCGAGCGCGATGCAGAAGCCCCCGAGCAACAGGAAGACGACCGGGTCGGCGTACGAGGTGGACACCGTACCAATCGGTGCTGCGCCGACGACCGGGAAGAGAGCGAGCGGGAGGAGGCTCGTCGCGGGAATCGGGATGGCCTCCGTGACCCACCAGACGACGATCCAACCGGTGACCGCGAGGACGGCGCTCGCGTCCGCCGACACCTCAACCGGGTTCGTCGCGTACAGGAGGGCGAAGCAGAGCGGGCCGGCGAACAGGCCGAGCGTCCGGTACGGCGGGAGGCGAGCGACGGAGTCGCGGAGCGTCGTGCGCACGTGTCGTCAGCCGAGACGCGGCGACACCTCTTAACGTGATGGGACGGCGAACGCGGCGTTAGTGGTCGCTCGCGTCGCCGTGGTCGTGCGCCATCTCGCCGTCGTCGCCGGTGGCGTGGAGCCAGTAGAGGACGGCGAACGCGACGACCGCAAGCGCGTTCAGCACGGCCTTGTAGTTGAGCTCGATCTGGATCTCGGTGATGCGCACGGTCGCGGGGTCGGGGACGAACGTGATGCCGGTGGCGGCGTGGAGGGCGACGAAGACGACGTGAACCAGCACGCCCGTGACGACGGCGCAGGCGAAGATGGTCACGGAGAGGATGGCCGCGAACGTCCCGCCGTAGTACTCCCGGTAGGCCTGCATGATCGGCGGGATGATGAGGTCGGCGTAGATGTAGGAGAGCACGCCGCCGAACGGGAGGCCCTCGGTGTAGAGGAGCGCGCCGAAGGGGACGTTGCCGACGGAGCAGACGAACGTCACGATGCCGACGACGGCGCCGACGACCGCCATCGCGACGACGTAGAGGGCGTCCACGCCGAAGAGGTGGGCGTCGAAGACGGCCGTCCAGACGGACTGCGGGACGAAGCCCGCGAGGATGCCGGCGAAGACGAAGCCGAGCGCGATCTCGTCGTAGAGCATCCCCCACTCCTTGTGCTGTTTGTCCGCGAGGTCGCGCCACCCCGCGAGGCTGGTGGCGCGCTCGCGAATCGTCGTGTTCGCCGTCTCGGGGTTCCACGACTCCATGCAGGACGCCGAGCAGAAGTAGTAGGTGGTGCCCTCGACCTCGCGGGTGTACGCCGTCTCCTCGGGGTCGACGTCCATCCCGCAGTTCGGGCACTCGACGGTGTCGTCGTCCGCCGTCGCGTGCTCGCGCGCGGTTTCGAGGATCTCGTCCGGGACGAGGTAGCGAAAGACCGCCGCCATCAGGACGATGAGGACGAGCCCGCCCAGGAAGTCCGCGAGGACGAACTGCCAGCCGAGGAGGAGCCAGATGACGAAGCCGATCTCGATGACGAGGTTCGTCGACGCGAACATGAACGCGCCGAGGGACGCGCCCGCGCTCGCGCCCTTCTTGTAGAGGTTCTTCGCGGTCGCGATCGCGGAGTAACTACACGAGGAGGAGACGAACCCGAAGAAGGTGCCGAGCGCGAGCGCGCGCGGCCCGTCGCTATCGAGGTGGTCGGCGATGTCCTCGGCGTCCACCCACGCTTCGACGCCGCCCGCGATGGCGAAGCCGAGGACGAGCGCCCACCACGTGACCCACACCATCGACGCGGTCGTCCGCGCGGCCTCGACCGCACCGGTGAGGAGGAAGGCGTCGAGCGGTTTCGTCGTCGTCACCGCGCCGACGACGACGGTGAGTCCGGCGAGGCCGGCGAGTATCAGGTAGTCGCGTGTATCCATGGATTCCCCTGTGGTGGTGGCTACTCACGGACCGTTCAGATGGGTTTCGGCCGTCACAGAAAAGCGAGAACGGCCGCGAGCTTTGGAGTCGAAAGCGGGCGTGCGATTCAGGCCGAGAGCTCGTAGCCGGCCTCCGAGACGGCGTCGGCGACGGCGTCGTCGTCGGGCGCCCCCTCGACGACGAGCGTGTCGGCCTCGTTGTCCGCGGCCGCGGATTCGACGCCGTCGAGCGCACCCACGGCGTCCTCGACGCTCTGCTCGCAGTGCTCGCACGACATGCCGGTGACGGTGTACGTTTCGCTCATCGCACTCGTACGAAGGAGGGGCTCGTTTACCGCGTTTGCGCTTCGGACTCCGAAGCGAGCACCGGCGACGAGCCGGTGTATCGAAAGCGGAGGTGGCCCCGTCCACAAACACCGTCGCGTTCGTCGTGGACTGGAGCGCCGCCGGCGACGGCGAGAGCGGGCCGCGAAGCGCGTCGAGACGTTCGTCGCCGTCGCCGGACGGTACTCGGGGCGCTCGGCGTTGGCGCCGATGCCGGCGCTACCGCTCGCTCGTCGAAAGAACCGAGAAATCGTGTGGCGCGAGAGCGGGAGTTACTCGACGTCGACGACTTCGATGTCGAAGACGAGCGTCTCGCCGGCGAGCTCGGGGTTGAAGTCGACCTTCACGACGTCGTCGTCGACGTGCGTGACCGTGCCGCGCTGGCCGTTCTGCGCCTGCAGCTGGTCGCCCTCCTCGGGGCGCTGGCCGAGCATCTCGACGAGCTGCTCGGTCTCGAACTCCTGCACGCGCTCGTCGGTGCGCTCGCCGTACGCCTTCTCCGGCGGGATCTCGAGCGTGTCCGACTCGCCGGCGTCGAGGCCGACGAGACCGTCCTCCATCCCCTCGATGACCTCGCCCGCGCCGACTTCGGCGGTCAGCGGCTCGTAATCGCGGCGGTCGTCCGCGATACCCTCCTCCTCGGCGACGTCCTCGCGCGAGGTGTCGAAGGCCGTGCCGTCCTGCAGTCGTCCCGTGTACTCGAAGGTTACCGTGTCGCCATCAGAAATCGTCATACGCTATCGAGACGCCGAAGACGGATAAGACGTCGCATCGCGGGACGTCGGCGCAACGCTCGCCGCGACGCCAGCGCTAACAACGGGGGCGAGCGCACCCGTGCGTATGAGCGCTGCAGACGTCGCCGCCATCGAGCGGCTCAAGCACCAGTACTGCTACCGAATCGACGACGGCGACTACGCCGAATGGGCGACGCTCTTCACGGAGGACGGCCGCTTCGTGATGGACGACGGCACCACCTACGAGGGCCGCGACGAACTCGAAGCGTTCGGCGCGGACGTCTTCGACGACGTCTACGACGAGACCGCACACGTCGTCACGAACGCCGTCGTCGACGTCGACGGGGACACCGCCACCGGGCGGTGGTACCTCGAACTCTACCACGAGACGCCGGACGGCGAGCGCGGCGTCCAACAGGCCACCTACCGCGACAGCTTCGAGCGCGTCGACGGCGAGTGGCGCATCGCGGACGTCGACCTCACGTACGGCGTCGGGCTCTAGAAGGACTCCTGGGAGTCGCGCGCCGGGTTCGACGAGCGGTCGTCGTAGTCGGTGCGCCCGACGTGCTCCTCGCCGAGATTCGCGAGCACCGCGTGGTGGAGGTCGCGCGCGGAGGCGAACGAAGACTCGTCGGTGCGCGCGAGCACCGACTCGAGCGACACCGACGTGCCGTCGTCCGCGCCCACCTCGACGTCGCCCACCGCCTCGACGACGGTCGCCCGCTCGGCCGGGAAGTGACACGACTCCGCGACGCGCTCGTAGATGTCGGCTGGCTCGAGTGGCATCGTGGTTCGTCTCGACGTTGTGTCGCACCACAGATAGGTCTTGAGGCCGCCGCGCCGGGCTTCGTCCGTCGCAGTCACCGCGCTCCTCCTCAGCGCACTAGTGTGGCCCCAACCCGACTGGTGGTCGTCTGTAACTGCGGACCCTCCGGTCTTACTGCTCATCATCTGATTGCTTCAACCCGACTAGGGTTCGTCTGTAACCATAGCCGTTTCGCCGGCCGTGGCGGTGCTTCGCGGGGGATGTGCTTGAATATTTTCGTCGACCCGCGATAGTGGCCGGTCCCCCGGGGGGTCGATGGTGCGGCGTTAGCGCGGGGTGAGGCCGACGCCGTCGGCGAGGAGGCGGTGCGAGCGGAGGGCGTCGTCGTGGTCGGCGACGGCGTGCTGGATCATCACTTCCTCGACGCCGAGGCGGTCGGCGAGTTGGTCGAGGAGGCCGGCGAGCGTCTCGGGGCTGCCGGAGATGGCGCGCGGCCACTCGCCCTCGTCGAGCGTCGCGGGCGTCGGGTCGGGGACGCCGCCGAGTTCCTCGATGGCGGCCTCAACGGAGGTGATTCGGGCGGTTTCGCCGCGAGCGATGCGCGCGAACGTGGCTTCGGCGACGGCGCGGAGGCGGGCGGCTTCCTCGTCGCTGGGGGCGCAGACGGCGTTCAGCGCGACCATCGCCTCGAGCGCGTCGACGCCGCCGGCGAGCGCGGAGGCCTCGAAGTGCGCGCGGTAGGTCTCGACGGCGCGCTCGGCGAACTCGGGGCGGATGAACGCCGCGAAGCAGTACGGGAGACCGAGCTCGCCGGCGAGTTTCGCGCTGGAGGGGCTAGAGCCGAGCGCCCACGGTTTCGGTGGCGTGGCGTCCGAGCGCGGGATGGCGAGGTCGGCGTAGGGATGGCCGTCGGGGTAGTCGTCGTGGAGGTGGCTGGCGACGGCTTCGAGTTTCTCGCGGTGGTCGGCGTCGGGGTTCTCGACGCGCCGGTCGGTGCCGAGCGCGCTGTCGACGGCGGGCGAGCCGTTCGCGCGCCCGAGGCCGGCGTCGATGCGGCCGGGCGCGAGCGCGTCGAGCGCGCCGAACTGCTCGGCGACCTTGAACGGCCGGTAGTGGTTGAGGAGGACGGCGCCGCTCCCGAGGCGGATCGAGTCGGTTTCGGCGGCGAGGTGGCCGAGCAGGACCTCGGGGGTGGTGCCGGCGAGCGCGTCGCCGTTCCCGTGGTGCTCGGCGACCCAGTAGCGCGCGTATCCGAGTCGCTCGGCCTGCTGGGCGGATTCGACGGTGTTCGCGTAGGCGTCGCTCGCGGTGCCCTCGGCGGGGACGGGCGAGAGATCGACGGCGGACAACTCCATACGTCGACTCGGTGGCGTGCGGGGATACGGGTTGGTTTCCCGGCACGGCTCTCGGCGGGGTCGCGTGAGCGAGGGCACTCGCCACAATCACAACTACCTTTGTACGTCGTCCCGGAGTAGTCGATATTCAGGTGGATTCCGTGACCGAGAAACGCGAATACACGGGCGACTATCCCGACAAGACGCTGTACATTCCCGGCCCGACCGAAGTCCGCGAGGACGTCATCGAGGAGATGGCCCAGCCGATGTTCGGCCACCGGATGGACCGGATGACCGACCTCTACACGACCATCGTCGAGGACACGAAGGAGTTCCTCGGCACCGAGAACGACGTCGTCGTCCTCACGGCGTCGGGCACGGAGTTCTGGGAGGCCTCGACGCTGAACCTCGTCGACGAGAACATCCTCGTGCCGACCTGCGGGAGCTTCAGCGAGCGGCACGCGAACGTCGCCGAGCGCCTCGGGAAGGACGTCGACCGCCTCGAGTACGACTGGGGCGACGCGGTGAAACCCGAGGACATCCGCCGGCACCTCGAGCAGAGCGAGAAGCACTACGACGTCGTCGCGTGCGTGATGAACGAGTCCTCGACGGGCGTTCGCAACCCCATCGAGGAGGTGGGTGACGTCCTGCAGGACTACCCGGACACCTACTTCGTCGTCGACGCCGTCTCCGCCCTCGGCGGGGATTACGTGGACATCGACGCGCACGGCATCGACGTCATCTTCGCCTCGACGCAGAAGGCGTTCGCGATGCCGCCCGGTCTCGCGGTCTGCGCGGTCAGCGAGGAGGCCTACGAGCGCGAACTCGAGAAGGACGAGGCGTCGTGGTACGGCGGCTTCCAGCGCTCGCTCGACTACTACGACCGGAAGGGCCAGACGCACTCGACGCCCGCGATTCCCGTGATGCTCGCCTATCGCAAGCAGATGAAGTACATGCTGGAGGAGGGCCACGAGGGCCGCGACGCGCGCCACCGCGAGATGGCCGAGTACACGCGCGAGTGGGCGCGCGAGCACTTCGACATGTTCCCGGAGGCGGGCTACGAGTCACAGACGGTCTCCTGCATCGAGAACACGCAGGGGATCGACGTCGCGGCGACCATCGAGGAAGTGAGCGAGGAGTACGACTTCGTCTTCTCGAACGGCTACGGCTCCCAGCTCGGCGAGGAGACGTTCCGAATCGGCCACATGGGCGAGCACGACGTCGAGAGCATCCGGGCGCTCACGGACGCCATCGAGGACGTCGCGGACCTCTGAGCCGGCGGCCACTCGGTTCTCGGTCGGGGACGGCGACGAGGAGCGCAGTGGCGCGGCTCCCCGTGCGTGAAACGATACCGTGGCGTGCGTGTCGCCCTCGGTGGGCGGACGCGGGAGAAGGCGGCGCGGGTTAGCTGGAGTTCGCGGAGCGCGTGGACTCCTCGGTCTCGACGTCGCTCGCGTCTGCGTCGGAGCCCTCGCGGATGTCCTCGAGTTCCTGGTCGATCTCCTCGCGGCCGCGCTGGAACTCGCCCATCGCCTGCCCCGTCGAGCGCGCGAGCTTCGGAATCTTGCTCGCGCCGAAGAGCAGTACGGCGATGAGGAGGACGATCGCTAGCTCCATCCCGCCGGGCATCCCACCGATGAACAGCACGCCATCAGGTAACATGATACTCCTCTGTAGTCCGCTGGTAGTTATAGGCCTTTTCCCTCCACAGAGCGGCGTCGCGTCGTCACGTGCCCGTGGACGCTCTCGCCTCGGCTGACACCCGAGGCGACCCGCGAGCGCGGTTGCGAAAGGCTTGTACCGCCATCGGGCGAAACGCGAGCAATGGCGAGCGAGAACGACGAGCCGACGGTTCCGGTACACTGCGAGGCCTGTGAGACGACGAACCGCGTGGCGCTCTCCGATGTCGCGGCGTCCGTCGAGCGGCACAACGAGCGCGTCCACGACGGCGAGGAAATCGCGACCGTCGACCCCGACGTCGCGGACCGGCTCGCCGACCTCGTCGCCGCCGACCTCGGCCTCCTCGAGGAGTGAGGGGAGCGCGGGTCGGGACGGCGAGCGGGCGCGCGACCGTCGCGACCCGCGCGCCGGGTGTCGCGTCCTCGACGCGCCGGGCGAGGTCGGCGTCGCGTCGCGGCACCCGTACCTATCCGTCTCGCCGTGGAACGTCCGCGTCATGAGCAAGGCGAGCGACCTCCGCGACCTCTTGGCCGACGGCGACACGCTCACGATCATCTGTCACAACAACCCGGACCCGGACTGCCTCGCGAGCGCGCTCGCGCTCGGGCGTATCGCGGCCGCCGTCGGCATCGACGACCGGCGCATCCTCTACAGCGGCGACGTCTCCCACCAGCAGAACCGGGCGTTCGTGAACCTCCTCGACATCGACCTCCAGCCGTTCGACCCCACGCTCGTTCGCGACCGCGAGCCGGGGTCGCTGCTCGCGTTCGTCGACCACGCGGTGCCGGGCGCGAACAACCGCGTCCCCGAGGGAACGCCCGTCGACGTTGTCATCGACCACCATCCGGCGGACGAGATCGAGGCGCGCTTCGTCGACCACCGCGAGTCGGCGGGCGCCACCGCGACGATCCTCACGGAGTACGTCCGCGAGCTCGCGGTCGAGACGGACGCCGCGCTCGCGACCGCGTTGCTGTTCGCGATCCGCCGCGAGACGCTCGGCTTCCTCCGTGGCGTGACGCGCGCGGAGTACGATGCCGCCGGCTACCTCCACGAGCACGCGAACGACGACCTGCTCGCGCGACTGTCGACGCCGTCAGTCTCGGGGGCGACGCTCGACGCGATCGCCACCGCGATCCAGAACCGGACGGTTCGCGGCGCCGCGCTCATCTCGCACGTCGGCCGGACGACCGACCGCGACTCGCTCCCGCAGGCCGCCGACTACCTCGCGACGCTCGAAGGCGTCGAGACGGCGGTCGTCTTCGGTATCGTCGAGGCGAGCATCCACGTCAGCGCGCGCTCGACCGATCCGCGCGTCCACATCGGTGACGCGCTCGCGGAGGCGTTCGCGGGCGTCGGGAGCGCGGGCGGCCACCGCGAGATGGCGGGCGGGGAGGTGCCGCTCGGCATCTTTGCGGATTACACGACCGACGACACCCAACTGCTCGCCATCGTCGAGCAGATCGTGACCGCGCGCCTCGTCGCCGGCCTCAACCTCACCGAGGGGGAGGCGGGAGACGAGGAGTAGCGCGCCACCCGGGTACGTCGCACGGCGAGACCCGGTGTCGGTCGGCGATTCAGACACGGACGACGGCCGCGCGGACGCCTGAACGCGCGAGCGGCCCCGAGGCTTTTGTCGCTGTTCTCGGTAGGTGCAGTCGATGACTCCGCTCGAGGTCGTCCTGCGACTGCTCGCCGGCGTCGGACTCATCCTCGCGAACGGCTTCTTCGTCGCCATCGAGTTCGGGTTGACGCGCGCCCGGCAGTTCAGCGAGTCCGAGTTCGTCGACGGCGATTCCGCGCTCGAGCGTGCGTGGGCGATGACGAACGATCTCGAGATCTACCTCACGACCTGTCAGGTCGGAATCACGGCGTCGAGCATCGCGGTCGGTATCGTCGCCGAACCCGCGCTCGCCGCGCTCTTCGAGCCGTACTTCGCGGGCACCGCGCTCGCGTCCGTCGGCGCCGGCGCGGTCCTCGCGTTCGCCATCATCAACCTCCTCCACCTCACGCACGGCGAGCAGACGCCGACCTACCTCGGCGTCGAGCGCTCGCGGACCGTCTGTCGGTACGGCGCGACGCCGCTCTACTGGTTCAACCGGCTCATCTCGCCGCTGATCACGCTCGGTGACGCCATCGCGAAGGGGACGCTGAAGCTCTTCGGCGTCGAGATGACGGGCGCGTGGCTCGAAACCGAGGAGGACGTCCTCGAGTCGCGCGCCGACCTCCGCAACCGCCTCGACTCGCTCCTCACGCGCGGCGAACTCCCGGAGGAGCGCCGTGAGGAGGTGATGAACGCGCTCGACGCGGACGAGCTCGAGATCGGCGAAATCATGGTGCCGGCCGACGACATCGTCGCCATCTCGGTCTCCGCACCCGTCGAGGAGAACCTCGAGCGCATCCGAAGCAGCCCGCACACGCGCTTCCCCGTCGTCGGTGACGACCTCACGGACTTCCGGGGCATCGTCTACTCGCCCTCCATCATCGACCACTACGAGGGGCTCACGGAGGGGACGACGTCCTTCGAGGGGATCGCGGCGCCGCCGATGACGCTCGCGGCGGACACGAGCGTCAGCGACGCCTTCGACCAGTTCCAGGCGGAGGATCAGGAGATCGCGCTCGTCCTCCGGGACGGCGAGGTCGTCGGCCTCCTCACCGCGACGGACGCGCTCGAAACCGTCATGGGGAACCTCGAGGACCCGCTCGACTGACGGGTCCGGGTCGCGTCGACGACGGCGTACACGTCGTGCACACCTGTTCGGTCGTTGACGCTAACCCGCCGGCGACGAGCGCGTTACGACGGATGCCCCGCAATTCACCCAGCCGCCGCGTCCTCGCCATCGGACTCGTCGGCGTCCTCCTCCTCGCCGGTTGCTCGACGCTCCCGACCGGCGGTCTCTCGGACGCCGACGCCGTCGGCGAGCACGTCCAGCAGCGCTACGACCGCATCGACTCCTACACCGCGACCGTCACGAAGACCGTGGAGACGCCGACGACGAGTGCGTCCGTCCGCGCGACCCTCGACGTCGAAACCGGCGAGCGCATGCGCCTCACCTACGAGTCGGGCGCGCGCGCCGGCACCACGGAGACCGTCGATCTCGCGGCGAGCGACGCCGCGCGCCCCGTCCTCTCGACCGGCCTCGAGCGCGCTGGCGACGGCCAACGCGCGTCCTACGGCGCGCTCGCGGAGACGCTCGTCCGCACGAGCAACGTCACGCTCGAGCGCACGACGGTCCTCGACGGCCACCGGACGGCCGTCGTCTCGCTCGACCCCGCGTCGGACGCGAACGCGTCGACGAGCGTCGAGCGCCGCGTCTGGATCGACACCGAGCGTCGCCTCCCGCTGAAGGTCGAGACGACGTGGACAGGCGCGGACGGCGCGACGACGACGGAGACCGTCCGCTACGCGAACGTCACTGTCCACGAGCACGACGCGGCGTCGGGCGAGACGGGTGAGGCGACCGCATGAATCGGCGCCTCTCGACCGCCGGACGACTCGTCGTCGTCGCCGCCGTCGTCGGTTTGCTCGTCGGCGCGGTCGTCGCGCCGACCGTCTGGGACCGCACGACCGGCCCGGACGGCTCCGTCGCCGTCATCGAGATGCACAGCACCATCACCACGGAGACCGCGAGCGGCGTCGTCGACAACCTCCGCGACGCCCGACAAAACGACTCGATCGACGCGGTCGTCCTCGACGTCGACAGCCCCGGCGGTTCGGCGGCCGCGAGCGAACAGCTCTACCTCGCCGTCAAGCGCACCCAGCAGGTGATGCCGGTCGTCGTGAGCGTCACCGGGATGGCGGCCTCCGGGAGCTACTACATGAGCGCGCCGGCGGACGCGATCTACGTCACGCCCGCGAGCAGCGTCGGGAGCGTCGGCGTCCGCGCCACCCTCCCGAGCGAGGGCGTACCGACCGGCGAAGTCGTCACCGGCCCCGACAAGGGCTCGACCGGGACGCAGACCGAAGTCAGACAGCGCGTCGAGTCCCTGCGGCGCGCGTTCGTCGGGAGCGTGATGGCCGAGCGGAACGACTCCATCGCGCTCACGCGCGCCGAGCTCTCGCACGCGAAGGTCTACTCGGGCGTTCGCGGCGTCGAACTCGGCCTCGCGGACTCCGTCGGCGGCGTCGACACCGCCATCGGCGACGCAGCCGGTCGCGCCGGCCTCGGCGACTACGCGGTCGTCCGCATGGAGTCACCGCAGCCCGACGTGCTGAGCCAGCTCGGACTCGGCGCCGACACAGGGTCGGAACGCGGCGCTGGCACGCACGCGACGTTCGGGTACAGCGGCACCGACACGGTCCACTACCTGATGCTCCACGGGTCGCTCGAAACCCCCGACACGGAGGTGTCCATCAATGCAAGCCAGTGATCTCCGCACGCTCGTCGTACCGTTCGCCGCCGCCGTCATGCTCGTCGTCGCCGTGACCGCCGGCGCGGGCGTCGTCGCCGACTACGCCGACGGCCCGCGTTCGACGCAGCCGGACGCGCCCGCGTACGACGCGGCGACGCTCCTCGCCGACCCGGTCGCCGACGACGGCACCGTCCCGACGCCGGACGCGAGCGAGTCGAAGACCGTCGTCGTGGACGTGAGCCACGGGAACGCCGTGAGCCGAAGCACGCTCCAGCCGCTCGTGAACGCGCTCGTCGCGGGCGGCCACGACGTCCGCTTCTACGGCGGTGGCTCCTCGCCGGTCGGCTACGCGAGCAGCGAGGGGTCGGCGTTCGCGCGGACGCTGCAGGACGCCGACGCGCTCGTCGTCGCGAACCCCGCGAGCGCGTACAGCGGCGACGAAGTCGACACCGTCGAGGAGTTCTCGGACGCGGGTGGGCGCGTCCTCCTGCTCGCGGACACCCCCTCGAGCGCGACGAGCGCGACGTCGCTCCTCGGGCTCTCCACCGGCACGTCGAGCAGCGCGAGCGGCCAGCCCGACGACGTCGCCGCGCGCTTCGGCCTCACCTTCGACGCCGGCTACCTCTACGACATGACGGAGAACGCGAACAACTTCCAGTACGTCTACGGGACGCCGAGCGGCGGGAGCGAGTTCGCCGGCGACGCCGAGCGCGTCGTCTTCGACGCCGCCGTCCCGGTCGTCGCCGACGACGACGTGACGACGGCCGTCGCCGTCGAGGACGCGAGCTACTCGACCACCCGGAAGGACGGCACTTACTCGGTCGTCGTCCGCGACGGGAACGTCGTCGCGGTCGGCGACACGTGGGCGTTCTCGCCGGACGGCGCGACCGTCGCCGACAACGAGGTGCTCGTCGGCGACACCGCCGAGTTCCTCGTCTCCGGCTCGAAGACGCCGGGCGCCCCGCAGACGGGGTCGCCGGGTTCGACCGGCGGGACGACGCTCCCGACCGGTGGCTCGACGGGCGCGAGCGCGACCGCCTGACGCCGCGCGCGCCGCCTCTCTCGACCCGGGCCGAGACTTTACGGGGGCCGCTGACCCAGTTTTCCTCAGATGCCTTCCGCCCTCCGCGACGGCCGCCGCGTCGCGCTGAACCGCCCGCGCGTCTTCGCGTTCGCGGGCGGCGCGCTCCTCGCCGAGTGCGCCCTCCGACTCGCGCTCGCCGTCGCCCATCCCGTCCTCGCCGTCGTCTGCCCGCCCGTGGTCGCCGTCCCGGTGCTCGGCGCGGTCGCACCCACCGTCCGCGCCGCCGTCGTCGACGCGGACGCGACCCCGGACTGGCGCGTTCCCGACCGCCTCCGCGAGCGCGGCCCGCGCCTCCTCGCGCTCGCCGTCGGCTGTCACGCCGTCGCGCTCGCGCTCGGCGCCGCCGCGTTCCTCGTCCTCGACACGCCCGTCCGATACGCCGTCTACGCCGCCGGCGGCTCCGTCTCGAAGACGGTCGTCCACGTCGCGCCGCTCGTCGGCATCGCCACCGGCGCGTTCGTCGCGTGGGGCGCGCTCGCGCCCGCCATCGGGCGCGCCGCCGCCGGCGCTCCTCTCCGAGCGAGCGTCCGCGCCCCGCTATGCGCGCTCGCGGACCGGCGTCGGAGCGCCGCCGCGCTCGGCCTGCAAGCGGCGTGCGCTCTCGTCGCGCTCTGCGTGGCCGCCGCCGTCCTCCTGCTCGCTGACGCGCGCTACCCGACGCGGGACGCGGCGCTCCTCGCGCTCCTGACGCTGGTGTTCGTCGTGGCGGGGACGCTCGTCCTCCTCGCCACGCTGACGTACCCGATGCACGTCGCGCTCGCCGTCGGGTCCGAGCGGGTGGGTGCCGTCCCGGTTCGGCGCGTCGCGCTCGCCGCGCTCGTCGTCTCCGGCCTCGTCGTCGGCGCGGGCGCGATACGGGTGAGCGAGACGCGCCCCGGCGTGGGGAGCGCGGACGCGACGCTGCCGGCGAACGCGACGGACGCGTACGCCGTGGCGCGCGAGCGGACGGTCACCGGGAGCTATCGCACCGTCGCGACGGAGATACGCGACGGCGAGCGCGTCGTCGCCACGGCCGCCGTCGAGCGCGACGACCGCCGCGTCTACGTGGCGCTTCGTTACGACGACCGGACGCGGTCGGGGTACGCGGACAGCTGCGTCACCTACCGCCTCGCCGGCTTCGACCCGGCGCTGTTCGCGCTCGGCGAGCGCCGCGTCGACGGCGGCGTCGCGGTGGCGCTCCCCGGCTACTGGCAGCTGACGGACGGCGATGCCGTCACGGGCCCGGCGGGCTACGGCCTCCCCGAGGCCGACACGGGGGCGTGGACGACGGTTCGCGAGGCGAACGGGACGCGGACGCTCGAACTGCGCGGGGGGCCGGCGGTGTTCGACGCCCTCCAGCGCGGCGAGGCGTCGAGCGTGAACGCGTCGACCGCGCGGGTACGAGTGCGCGTCGACGAGGCGCGCGGCGTCGTCCTCGGCGGGCGCGCGCGCCTGAACGCGACGCTCGGTGACGGCGAGACCCGACTCGTCAGGAACCTCACGTACGCCGTCGAAACGGGCGACGGGGTGGCGGTCGACCGGCCGGACGCGCTCGGGTCGCGCTCGCTCGGCGCGTGGACGTGGGACGTCTTCGCGTACTGACGCGACGGCCGCCCCGACGGGACGAGCACGCCACAGCAGTGCGCGAGAAGGTCCCACGAGTGGGAGACGCGAGCACACGGGGTCGCCGTACCGAAGGCTTTTGACTGAATAGTTAGTAAGGACGAGCATCCAGATGCGTATTATCGCTGTCACTGCGCTCTCCGATATCGCCGTCGCGTGCGACACCGCGCCATCGGTGGGGGTGTGGGGCTGATGGGCGTCCGCCGGCAGGTCGAGCGGCTGTTCAAGGGCCCCGAGGAGTTCGACCTCACGTCCGGGAGCATCGGGAAGCCGCTGTTCTTCCTCTCGCTCCCCATCGTCGTCACGAACCTCTTCCAGACCGCGTACAACCTCGCGGACACCTTCTGGCTCGGCCAGTACAGCACGGACGCGCTCGCCGCCATCAGCTTCGCGTTCCCGATGGTCTTCCTCCTCATCTCGCTGGGCCTCGGCATCTCCGTCGCCGGGAGCGTCCTCGTCGCGCAGTTCACGGGCGCGGGCGCGGAGCGCGACGCCGAGTACGCCGCCTCGCAGACCGTCACGTTCGCCGGCCTCGCCTCCATCCTCCTGGGCGGCATCGGCTACTTCCTCGTCAACGACTTCCTCATGCTGATGGGGGCGTCCACGGACGTCCTCCCGATGGCGACGAGTTACATGGAGGTCATCTCGCTCGGCCTCCTCTTCATGTTCGGCTTCGCCGTCTTCATCTCGCTCATGCGCGGCTACGGCGACACCATCACGCCGATGCTGGTCATGTTCGGCTCCGTCGTCCTCAACATCGTCATCGACCCGTTCCTCATCTTCGGCTGGACGGTCGTCGAGAACGCCCCCCTCGTCGGCACGCTCGCGTTCCCCGAGCTCGGCATTCAGGGCGCGGCTATCGCTACCGTCTTCTCGCGCGCGCTCGCGCTCGTCGTCGGCCTCGCGATCATGTTCCGGGGGACGCGCGGCGTCCAGATCAACCTCCGCGACATGGCGCCCGACCTCACCTACCTCCGCCGCCTCGCGCGCATCGGCGTCCCCGCGTCCATCGAGGGGACGGGGCGCGCGCTCTCGATGAACCTCCTCCTCTTCATCGTCGCGTTCTTCCCGGACGCCGTCGTCGCCGCCTACGGCATCGGGACGCGCGTCTTCTCCGTCATCTTCCTCCCGGCTATCGCCGTCGCGCGCGGCGTGGAGACGATGACCGGCCAGAACGTCGGCGCGGAGAAACCCGAGCGCGCCGAGCAGGCCGCGGACCTCGCGGCGAAAGTGCTCTTCTGTGTGCTCAGCGCCGCCGGCGTCCTCGTGTTGCTCGCCGCAGAACCGATCGCGAGCGTCTTCACCACCGACCCCGCCGTCGTCGACATCTCCGTCGAATTCCTCCGCTACGTCGCGCTCACGTTCGGCTTCATCGGCGTGATGCGCGCGTACACCGGGAGCTTCCGTGGGTCCGGCAAGACGCTCACCGCCGCCGCCATCTCCGTCGTGATGCTCGCCGTCGTGCGCTTCCCCGTCGCGTGGTTCGGCGCGGAGTCCATCGGCGAGACCGGTATCTGGGTCGCGTTCGCCGTCTCGAACGTCCTCGGCGCGCTCCT
Organism: Halarchaeum grantii; assembly: GCF_014647455.2. Classification (NCBI taxonomy): domain Archaea; kingdom Methanobacteriati; phylum Methanobacteriota; class Halobacteria; order Halobacteriales; family Halobacteriaceae; genus Halarchaeum; species Halarchaeum grantii. The sequence goes on from NZ_BMPF01000003.1 coordinate 247,864, forward strand.
CGCGTACGCGTGGTACAAGCGCGGGACGTGGCGTGACAGCGACCTCACGGAGGACCGCGTCGACGTCGAGGACGCGAGCGGCGCGGTGAGCGACGACTGACGGACGCAGGCCGACTACGCCGCGTCGCCGCTCGTCGGACGGTCGCGTGCGTACTGCACGAGGAGGCCGAGCGTCGCGAGCGCGACGAGGACGGCGAAGACGAGGACGGCGCCCGCGAGCGGCGCGAAACCACCGGAGAGCTGTTCGCGCACGAAGTTCGCGGCGAGCGCGCCCGTGACGACGAGGAGCGCGATGCCGCCGAGGTTCGCAGCCGCCGAGTTCGACTCGGGGACGGCGTCGGAGTTGAGGAGGTAGAGGACGACCGCGATGGCGAACGGCGTGCCGACGGTGCCGAGCGCGAGCACGAGCACGAGCTGGCCGAGCACCGCCCCGCCGACGAACGCGCCGGGCGCGGAGAGCAGCGCGACGGCGGCGAGCAGGCCGCGATAGCGGGCGTCGGAGACGTCCGTCTCCCACCCGAGTTTGTCCGCGAGGACGAACGGCGGGACGATGGTGTTCCCGCCGAGCGTGGAGACGGCCGCACCGCCGAGTCCGAGGAGGAAGAGCCACTGGGCGTTCGCGCCGACGAGCGGGCCGAGGGCTTGAGCGGCGCCGACGGTGCCGAGGCTCGGGTCGGTGAGGACGCTCGCGGCGACGAGGAAGATGGCGACGCTGTAGACGCCGAACGCGCCGAGCATGGAGACGCCGACGTCGAAGGTCGCGAGGCCGTAGTCCTCACGCGTCCAGTCGCGCGCACGCATCGTGTAGGAGTGCATCGTGATGAGCGTGACGTGGACGGCCCCACCGAGGATACCGGCGGCGACGAGCGCGCTGTTCGCGGGGAGCGTGGGGACGAGGCCGGCGGCCGCCGCGCCGGGGTCGACGGGGACGACGAGGAGCGACGCGGCGAACGCGAGGACGACGCCGGCGACGAGGAGTTTCGCGACGAGTTCGAGGAGGCGGTAGCCGCGGCCGGCGAGCCCGAGCGCGAGGACGAGCGCCCAGACGACGCCCCACACCCACGCGGGCGTGCCGGTGATGGTGGCGGAGACGCTGGCGACGGTCTTCATGATGACGAGTTGGGCGACGCCGGCGGCGAGGACGACGTCGACGACGAGGAGCCACGCCCACCACTCGCCGAGGTGGTCTTCGACGACGCCGACGACGCCGCGTTCGGTGAGGAGGCCGAGGCGCATCGCGAGGTACTGGGAGAGCGCGCCGGCGACGGCCGAGAGGACGACGACCCAGAGGAGGGCGTAGTCGTAGCTCGCGCCGGCCGTCAGCAGACTCGCCATCGACGCGGGGCCGGCGGCGATGGCGCCCGCGACCCACGACGGCCCCATCTCGGAGAGGTACTCGCGGACGCGGCCGCCCGAGACGGCGGTGATGTCGTGGCGCTCACTCATCCGGTCGGCCCCCGTGAGCGGCGTGCGAGCGGATACGTGAGCGCGCGAGCGCGAGCGAGGACGCGGCGGGCGGCGAGCGGCCGGGCCTCACCGGCCGCCGCGTGCGGAAGGCGCGAGACCGGCCGCGTCCGTTCCGAGTCGGGTCGTCGGTGGCGACGAACTGCATACCACGAGGTTTTACTCTCCAGTAATAAGGCGTGTGAATTCGGGACGGCCGTCCCGTGCCTACTCGGTGTTCACGAGGAGCGTCCCCGCTGCGAGGAGGACGGCGCCGACGAGGAAGCCGGAAGTGAGCCGTTCGCCGAGGAACGCGACGCCGAGGAGGACGCCGACGACCGGTTGCGCGAAGAAGAACACCGCGACGGTGCTCGCGTCCGCGTACTCCATGCCCTTGTACCAGCAGTACCACGCGAGCGCGGTGCTGAAGACGCCGAGGTAGATGACGGCGCCGACGACCGGGAGTGTGAGCGGGACGGTGGCGAACGCGCCCGGAGAGAGGGCGTACTCGAAGGGGACGAACGCGCCGAAGAGCGGCACGGAGAGGACGGTGGCGTAGGTCGCCGTCTCGAGCGCGGAGTAGCGCCGGACGAGCGGTTTCGCGTAGACGGTGAACGCCGCGAAGCAGAGCGCGGACGCCAGCAGGAGGCCGACGCCGAGGAGCGTGCCGTCCGCGAGCGACGCGAGGTCGTACTGGCCGGCGAGGACGACGAGCGCGCCGACGGCGGCGAGCGCCGCGCCGCCCGCCTTCCGCGCGGTGAGGCGCTCGCCGAGGGCGCCGACGCCGAGCGCGAGCACGAAGAGCGGCGTCGAGACCGTGAGGAGCGAGCCCTGACTCGCGTTCGTCAGGTCGGTGCCGACGAACTGCGTCGTGAGCGCGCCCGTGACGAAGACGGCGAGCGCCGCGAAGCGCCGCCACTCGGCGCGCGAGAAGGAGCGCGCGGGCGTCGACACGCGGACGACGGCGTAGAGCGTCGCCGCGCCGAGCACCACCCGCAGGAACGCGAGCGTCAGCGGCGGCACGGCGTCGAATCCCCACTTGCTGACGACGTACATACCGCCCCAGAGCGCGGCGGCGACGAGCGGTGCGGCGGCGAGGAGTCGCTCCCGGTCCATCACGTGGACGGGAGGACGCCGCCCTGATGAGTTGTCGGGTTCGCCACCGACTCGCCCCCCGCGAGGGACGTGGTACGCGTCGCCACCCGGTGCTCCCGGCGGCCGCCCTCGGTCGACTGCACGAACCGTCGTTAGACGCCCGATATACGTGACCGAAGCGTGACGGTTCGGTTTATTTCCATCTATAATCGTCGAATCGTTTGGTAGGGTGGCTCTTTAGGGGGATATATTCGGATGGTGTGTGTATGATTCCCCCAATAGCGAATCGGTTCGTCGCCGGGGAGGAACCGGAGGCGGCGCTCGCGCACGTCGCCGAGGTCAACGACCGTGGCGTCGGCGGCATCCTCAACCTGCTCGGCGAGCACTACGACGACCGGCCGGACGCGGACGCGGACGCGGACGCCTACTGCCGGCTCGTCGACGGGATCGCCGAGCGCGGCCTCGACGCGAGCGTCTCCGTGAAGCCCTCGCAGATCGGGATCGACCTGCCGACGACGGCGTTCGAGGAGAACCTCGCGCGCATCGTCGACCGCGCCATCGAGCGCGACGTCTTCGTCTGGGTGGACATGGAGGACCACGAGACGACCGACCAGACGCTCGACGCGGTCTGCGAGCAGGCCGAGCGCCACCCGCACGGCGTCGGGCTCGCGATTCAGGCGAACCTCAAGCGGACCGAGGCGGACTTGGCGCGGCTCGCGGACGTCCCGGCGGCCGTCCGCCTCGTGAAGGGCGCGTACGACGAACCCGCCGCGATCGCCTACCGCGAGCAGGAGACGGTCGACGAGAAGTACCGGGAGTACCTCGAGTTCCTCTTCCGGGAGTTCGACGAGGGCGTCGCGGTCGGCAGTCACGACCCCGCGATGCTCGAGTACGCGCGGGAGCTCCACGAGGAGTACGGGACGCCCTTCGAAATCCAGATGCTCATGGGCGTCCGCGAGGACGCCCAGTTCGACCTCGCCGAGGAGTACGACGTCTACCAGTACGCCCCCTACGGGCCGAAGTGGTTCCAGTACTTCTACCGGCGGGTCCGAGAGCGCAAGAAGAACGCCCTCTTCGCGTTGCGCGCCGTCGTCGGCGTGTAGGGGGGCGCTCGTCGCCGTGCGGACCGCCCACGCGAACAGCTATCGGTAGACGTTCGTGCAGTTAAATCCCAATTATCCAGTTTTAAAGACATAAAATGAACTATTGTCCAAAACATTTATAGACATATGGTGCAGAACGGTGAACGATGCCAGACGGAAACTCGACCAACCTGTTGTACCTGTTCGGGCCGTTCGTGGTGTACTTGGTGATGCTCGTCGTCTACTACGTCTGGGAGGGGAGACGCGAGCGTCGCCTCCACGAGAAGTACGAGACGGAGGGCGAACATGCCTAGCGGGATCGCGGGCTCGGCGGGCACGTGGGTGCTCGGCACCTTCGCCGCCTACCTCCTCATCCTGCTCGGCATCGGCCTCTACTCCTCGCAGCTGATGGACACCGTCGACGACTACGTCATCGGCGGCCGCGAGGTCGGTCCCGTCGTCACCGGCTTCTCCGAGCGCGCCTCCGAGATGAGCGGGTGGCTCACCCTCGGCGTCCCCGGCGACGCCTACAACACCGGCGTCATGGCGTTCTACAACGCGCTCGGCATGATCCCCGCCGACCTCTTCGCGTGGGCGGGCATGGCCAAGCGCCTCCGCAAGTACTCCGAGATCGTCCGGGCGGTCACGCTCCCGACGTTCTTCGCGACGCGCCTCCAGGACGACACCGGCCTCGTGAAGGGCGTCTCCGCCGTGATGCTCATGCTCTTCGAGGGCGGCTACGTCGGCGCGCAGATCGTCGCCGCCGGCACCCTCCTACAGGTCCTCACCGGCGTCTCCCCGCTCGTGGGAATCCTCGCCGGCGGCGTCATCGTCGTCGGTTACACCATGCTGGGCGGGTACTTCGCCGTCGCGTGGTCCGACTACTTCCAGGGCGCCATCATACTCGCCGCCTTCATCCTCCTGCCCGTCCTCGCGTTCACCTCCTACGGGCTCCCCTTCGACGACCTCGCCGCGATGGGCGGCGGTCTCTCCAGCGTCACCGCGGGGATGACCGGCTGGGCCGCCGTCTTCGGCATCATCAGCTACGCCGCCATCGGGCTCGGCATCCCCGGCAACCCGCACGTGATGGTTCGCTTCATGGGCATCGACGAAGTCGAGAACATCCGTCTCGCCGCCGTCGTCGCCCAGCTCTTCATGTTCGTCGCCTACATCGGCGCCGGCTTCGTCGGCCTCTACGGTCTCGTCGTCTTCGGCGGCGGCATCTCGAACACGGACAACGTCATGCCGATGCTCACCATCGACCTCTTCCCCGGCTGGCTCGCCGGCATCATCCTCGCCGCCGCGCTCGCCGCGATGATGTCGAGTGCGGACTCACAGCTCCTCGTCGCCACCAGCGCCGTCGTCGAGGACGTCTACCACGGCTTCATCGACCCCGACGCCGGCCAGGAGAAGCTCGTGCGCTACTCCCAGCTCGTCACGCTCGCGCTCGGCGCCGGCAGCATCATGTTCGCCTACCTCGCCAAGGACACCCCGATCTACACGCTCGTCCTCGACTACGCGTGGGGCGGCCTCGGCGCCGCCATCGGGCCGACGCTCATCGCCGCCCTCTGGTGGAAGCGCGTCACCGCGAAGGGCGCCGTCGCGAGCATGCTCGTCGGCTCCTCGACGATGATCCTCTGGACGCAGCTCTCGACGCTCCTCGGTGCGCTCGGCCTGAGCGGCCTCACCGAGGGCTCGGGCTTCGTCGCGAGCTTCCTCGGCGTCTACGGGCTCTTCCCCGCGTTCATCCTCTCCACGCTCGTCCTCGTCGTCGTCTCCCTCCTCACCCGACCCCCGGAGGGCGTCGACGAGCACTTCGACATCTTCGATAAGCCGCTCTCGACCGTCATCGAGGAGGACACCCCCGACTACGCGACCGACGGCGGCCGCGACTACGCCCCGAAGGCCGTCACCGAGACCGACACCATCCGCGCGCACGTCGACGCCGCGGACTACTGGGAGGAGTGAAGATGGCCGCGAACCCGACCGACTCGGACGCCCGCGCACCCGACGCCCGCACGGGTACGCGTCGCGAGTCCGCGACTCTCGACGTCATCCCGCCGCAGGTCGAGCGCGACGACGTCGAGGCCGACGGCCGCGTCGGCGCCGTCGCCTACCCGTATCGGATCTACGAGGCGAGCGCCACCGTCGGACGTGCGTTCCTCTCGGACCGCGAGGTGACGTACGTCGCGAGCGTCGACCGCGCGCGCCGCCTCGTCCTCCGCGCGGACGTCGTCCCCGACGTCGACTCCCGCGACGTCGCGGACGTGCTCGTGCTCCCCGCCGACCTCCCGGCAGAGCTCTGCCGCGAGCGCGCCCACGACACCGTCTTCGGCTGGACGACGCGGAAGTTCGCGCTCGCGAGCGCCCCGGACATCACGTTCGAGCGTCACGTCGACGCCCGCAAGCTCTTCTGGCTCGCGGAGCGCGACGGCGGCGATGTCATCGTCGACAGCGTCACCGGCGACGAATCGCGTCTCGACGCCTGAACGGCCCGCGGTTTTTCACAGTGAGAATCAGAAGTCGAGGAGCGTCCCCTCGGCCTTGCGCAGGTGCTCGAGGAGCGTCGTCTTCGAGATGTCGAGTTCGTCCGCGAGCTCGCGCGTCGAGACCTCGCGCGGCCACTCGTAGTAGCCGCGTTCGCGCGCGAGCTCGAAGACCTCGCGCTGACTCGGCGTGAGCTTATCGAGGAGGCGCGTCTGGCGCGCGTCCGTGCCCGCCGTCGAGACGCTCGCGACCTCGATGTCCGCGCCCGTGCGCTCGCGTATCTCGTCGATCTCCGCCTCGATCTCCGAGCGCTCGCCCGCGTAGCAGACGTGCCACGACTCGCGGCCGTCCTCGATGCGCCCGGGCGCGTTGTGGACGAAGCCGCGTTCGAGGAGCTGCGGGCAGATCATGTCGCTCGGGTCGTACTCGAGGAAGAACTCCCGGGAAACGGAGCCGGGGGTGACGCGGCGCGTGTCGAAGCGCGTCTGGAGTTCGTTCAGGCTCCCGGTGAGCGGGGAGTCCTCGATGTCCGCGAGGAGCGCCTCGACCTCCGACTCGCTCTCCCCGAACGCCGTGAAGACGCCGCGCGCCGTCGCGTCCCCGCCGACGGGGTTGTCGTAGATGGCGTGCGCGAGCACGCCCCCGGGGAGGCGATCGGTCGCGCGGATCGCCCAGCACTCCGGGTGCCACAGGTCGAGTGTGAGATGCGTTCCCGTTCCCGCCGTTGCCTGACTCATAGTGTGACGATACCTCTGGGTTCCTTTTGGCAAACGATACCATAAGGCTGTCTTTCGGACGCCTCCGAGCAGGCGGGCACGCGGCACGGGCGGCGAGCGGGCGAAAAGGAGGGAAAGACGGGAGAGCGAGGCGAACGGAGCGGGAACGACGAGCGAACCGGAAGAACGTGGCGAAGCGGGAGAACCGACGCGGGTGGCGGTTATTCGTCGTCGGTCTTGATGTCGGCGGAGAGGCCCTGGGCCATCTCGATGTCCTTCGAGTTGTTGAGCGTCCACGCCGTGCGCTCGGTGACGGCCTCGATGGCTTCGCGCGCGGACGCGGGCCCGGAGCCGGACTTCTTCACGCCGCCGAAGGGGAGGTGGACCTCCGCGCCGATGCAGGGGAGGTTGCCGTAGGAGAGGCCGACCTCCGCGTGGTCGCGGTAGTAGTTGATCTGGCGGTAGTCCTCGCTGACGATGGCGCCGGCGAGGCCGTAGTCGACGGCGTTGTGGATTTCGAGCGCGCGCTCGATGTCGCCGGAGTAGGGGATGAGCGCGACGTGCGGGCCGAAGACTTCCTCTTCGATGCAGCGCAGTTCGGCGTCGTAGTCGGCCTCGTAGACGAACGGCCCGACCCAGAAGCCCTCCTCGTGGCCGTCGGGGATCTCCTCGGCGTCGAGGTCCTCGCGGTCGACGAGGACGTCCACGCCCTCCTCGCGGGCGAGCTGGTTGTAGTCGTGGAACTTCTCGACCTGATCGGCGTCCGCGAGCGGGCCCATGAAGGTGTTCTCGTCGAGCGGGTCGCCGACCGCGACGTCCTCGGCGAGGTCGACGAAGCGCGACTTGAACTCATCGTAGACGTCCTCGTGGACGATGAGGCGCTCGGCGGAGACGCAGCGCTGGCCCGTCGTCTTGAACGAGGACATGAGCGCGGAGTGGACGGCGATGTCGAGGTCGGCCTCCTCGGTGACGACGACCGCGTTCTTCCCGCCCATCTCGAGGGCGACGTCGCGGCCGGGGACGCCGCCGAGTTTCTCCGCGATGGAGTGGCCGACCTCCGCGCTCCCCGTGAAGAGCACGGTGTCGACGGTGTCGTTCTCGACGATTGCGTTCCCGGCGTCGCCGTACCCCTGCACCATGTTGAACACGCCGTCGGGGATGCCGGTGTCGTCGAACATCTCGGCGATTATCTGCCCGCAGTACGGCGTCTGCTCGGCGGGCTTCCACACGACCGTGTTGCCCTCAACGAGCGAGAGCGCCATGTGCCAGAACGGAATGGCGACCGGGAAGTTCCACGGCGTGATACAGCCGATGACGCCGCGAGGCTTGCGGCGCATGTAGGCGTCCTTGCTCGGGATTTCGGAGGGGACGACGTCGCCGTGCGGGTGGCGGGCGTTCCCGGCCGCCCACTCGACCATGTGCCACGCCTCGGTGACGTCCGCCTTCCCCTCGCTGATCTCCTTCCCGCACTCCTGTGAGACGGTCCGCCCGAGCTCCTCGTGGCGGTCCTTCAGCTCCTCGTAGATCTCCCAGAGGTACTCCGCGCGGTCCACGTAGGAGAGCGCGCGCCACTCCTCCTGTGCGTCCTCGGCGGCCTCGACGGCCGCCGCGACGTCCGCCGGCGTCCCGCGCTGGAACTCGCCGAGCGTCTCGCGCGTCGCCGGCGAGCGACTCTCGAACGTCTCCTCGCCCTCACCGGACCGCCATTCGCCGTCGATGTAGTGCTCGTGAACGGGCATACGTGCTGAAAGGGCGGACAGCCACTAAAGTGCCCACCCGACCGTAGTCGGGTCGATGCTGGTATATTTCCGCCGCCACCGGACGGCGCGGTCGAGTGAGAGTTTTACGCCCGGCGCACGCACGCTCGACGCATGAGCATCACCGGCGGTAGTGACGGCGGCGAGATGACGCTCGCGTTCTCGCTGGCGGCCATCCAGCGCCTCGCGGACCCGAAGGCGGCCCTCGAGGACGCGCGGCGGTGGAGTCGGCACGTCGGCGTCGTCGACCACGACCGAGGCGGCGTCGAGCGCGTCGTCGAGGCGGACGACCTCCCGCAGGACTACGACCTCGGCGAGCTCGACATCTGGCTCGCGCTCGAGGGCATCCGCGACGACGCGGACACCGCGCGCTACGTCTACGTCGCCACCACCGAGGACGACCGGCGGCCCGCCGACTTCCTCGACTGGGAGTTCCAACTCGTCGGGGACGCCGCCGAGCGGGCGGGATGGCCGCTCGTAGAGGACGAAACGGCGTGAGCGCCGCGCGAATCAGACGGTGTGGTAGCCACCGTCCACGTAGAGCAGGTGGCCGGTGACGTAGTCGGCGTCGTCGCCCGCGAGGAAGAGATAGGCGCCCGCGAGGTCCTCGGGCGTCCCCAGTCGGTCCATCGGGATGTCCGAGCCGACCGTCGTCGCGTCGAGGTCCGGGAGGTCGGCGTCGTCAACGATGAAGGACTCCTCGCGCTCGCCGCCGATGTCGGGGTTCCCCTCGCCGAACGACGTCTCGATGATGCCGGGCGCGACGGCGTTCACGCGGATGCCGTGCGGCGCGAGCTCCGCCGCCGCGACCCGCGTGAGCATCATCACCGCGCCCTTCGAGGCGTCGTACATCGAGTGGCCGACCTGCGCGTACTCGGAGCTCACCGACGCCGTGTTCACGATGGCGCCCTTGACGCCGCGATCGAGCATGTCGCGCGCGGCCGCCCGACAGCCCGCGAAGACGCCGCGAGCGTTTATCGCCATCACTTGGTCGAACGCCGCCGTCTCCGTCTCGGTGAGCGAGGCGTGGCGGTAGATCCCGGCGTTGTTCACCATGACGTCCACGCCGCCGAACTCGCGCGCGCCCTCGACGACCGCCGCGACCGCGTCCGCGTCGGAGACGTCCGTCTCCACGAACTCCGCGCGACCGCCCGCCTCCTCGATGGCTTCGTGCGTCGGCGTCGAGAGACCGTCCTCCTTCGGGACCTCGCGGAGGTCCGCGTTGATGACGGTCGCGCCCGCCTCGCCGAAGCGGAGCGCGACCTCGCGGCCGATTCCGGAGGTCGCACCAGTCACGATCACGGTGTCGTCCGAGTAGTCGTGGGACGTCGTACCCATACATGCCGTCGTGTGACCGGGCACTTAGCCGTTCGGTCGGCGGGGCCGCCGCGGCGCCCCTCACTCCGCGCGCGGAAAGACGAGTTCGAACGCCGCCCCCTCCTCCGGCCCGCCGGGGTCGGCGTCGCGGACGTCGACCGCGCCGCCGTAGGCCGCCATCATCTCCGTCACGAGGTAGAGCCCGAAGCCGTTCCCCGGTTCGCTGAGTTCGGAGACCCCCTTCCGGAGGACGGACGCCTTCTCCTCGTCCGGGATGCCGGGGCCGTTGTCGGCGACGTGCACGCAGAGCGCGTCGCGCTCGGCCGTTTCCGCCCCGTCGTCCAACTGTCCGCCCGTCCGCGCGTCGCCGCTCGCCGCGTCGGCGTCCACCGCACAGGTCGTCTCCGTCACCCACACCTCGACGCGCGGCGTCTCCGCGTCGTTGTGGACGACGGCGTTCTCGAGGACGTTCTCGAGGACCTCGCTGACGAGGTCGTCCCCGACCACCGTCGCCTCGGCGTCCGGGAGGTCGTGCGTCTCGAAGACCGCGGCCGGGTGGGAGTCGGCGACGCGCGCGACCGCCGCCTCGAGTTCCGCCCGGAGCGACACCGGGTACGTCTCGTGCTCCGACTCGTTCACGACCGCGTCCATGAACGTCCGCATCGTGCCGATGAGCGAGGAGAGGTCGTCGGCGCGACGGGAGATCGTCTCCACGTGCTCGCGGGATTCCGGGTCGTCGATTCGGTCCTCGAGGATGTCGGTGCGGGCGCCGACGAGGTTCAGCCCGTTCAGGATGTTGTGTCGGAGGATGCGGTTCATGAACTCGAGGCGCTCGCGCTCGTGTTCGAGTTCGCGCTCGCGCTCGCGCTGCTCGGTCATGTCCTCGACCACCTTCGTGTAGCCGACGTGCGCGCCGTCGGCGTCGTGACGCGCCGCGATCGTTACGTCCGCCCAGAAGCGCGTGCCGTCCTGCCGGACGCGCCACCCCTCGTCGTTGGCCTGCCCGGTCTCGGCGGCCTCCGCGAGCAGCGACTCGGGTATCCCCGCCTCGACGCGCTCCTCGGGGTAGAAGACGGAGAAGTGCTCGCCGACGATCTCCGACTGCTCGTAGCCCTTTATCCGCGCCGCACCGGGGTTCCACGACGTGACGTGCCCGCCCTCGTCGAGCGTGAGGATGGCGTAGTCGTCGACGCTGTCGACGAACTCCTCGAACTTCGCCTCCTCCTCGCGGAGGTCGCGACGGCGCGCTTCGAGGAGTTGCGTGCGCTCGAGCTCGTAGCCGATCCAGCTCCCCATCAGCTCGACCATCGTGAGCTGCCAGTCGTCGAACGCGTCGGCTTCCGCCCGGTCGAGGAAGCAGAGCGTCCCGTAGAGCGTGCCGTCCGCGTAGACCGGCGTCCCGACGTACGACTCGAAGCCGGCGTCCGTCCCGTACGCCTTCTCCGCGACGTCGAGCGGCCGCGTGCCGAACTGGATCGTGCGCTCGGCGGCGACCGTGTGCCGGCAGTGCGTCTCCGCGAGCGGGAGGGTCTCGCCGGCCGCGACGTCGCCGGCCTCGGACTGGGCGACCTCGACGTGGTAGGCGTCCGCGTCGGCGTCGATGCGGGCGAACGAGCCGTAGTCGGCGTCGAGGAGCTCGCGACCCACCCCGATGAGGGCGTCGACCTGTTCCTCGAAGGTGAGCGACGCGTCCGAGATCGCCTCGTAGAGCTCGCGGAGCTTGCGCTCGCGGAGGTCGAGTTCGCGCTCGCGGCGCTTCACCGCCGTGACGTCCGTGTAGTGCTCGATGCGCCCGCCCGCGTAGAGCCCGCTCTCGATCGGCTGACTCGAGTGTTTGAGCCAGCGCTCCTCGCGCTCCGGCCCGCCGAGCAGGTGGCACTCGAACTCCGCCGCGCCGGCGTCGGGCGCGTACGTCTCGAGCACGCGCTCGCGGAACGCCGACGGCTCCTCGAAGCGCGCCGCGATGGACTCCTCGACGAGGGCGGGCTTGTGCCGGCCGACGACGTCCGCGCGTTCGGTTCCGAAGTACTCCGCAACCGCCTCGTTGACCCAGACGACGTCGAACTCCTCGTCGAGGATGAACGTCGCGACCTCGGAGGTGTCGAGGACGTCGTCGGTGAGCGTCCGATACTCCTCGCGGCTCCGCGCGAGGTCGTCGCGAGCGATGCGCTGGCGCGCGCTGTAGACGCCGACGCCGAACGCGAGCGCGGCGCCGAAGACGACCCCGTCGAGCGCGAGCACGAGCGGCTTGAGGGCGCGCATCGCCCAGAGTTGGAGCACGACGACGAGCGCGTAGAGGCCGGCGAGCACCGCGGTGATCCCGACCGTCCACTTCGCGACCGTCGCCGTGTAGGCGTCCGCCCAGTCGCGCCGGCGGAGCCAGACGCCGCCCCAGACGAGGCCGAGCGCGAGCAGGACGAGGGGGGCGTTCTCCACGGCCGTCGCCGTCACCCCCCACGAGAGGGTGGTGACGTCGTCCCACGCGTCGTAGAGGGGCACGAGGAGGGCGAGAACGCCCAGCAGGGAGACCGCGATCCACGAATGCGCGCTCGCCCGCGCCCGAAGCCCGCCGTTCATGCCCTCGGCTTCGAGTCACCACCGGTTAAGCGCGATGCCCGATTCGGAGGCGACGGGTCGAGCGGCGCCCGAGTCACTGCCGGCCGGAGCGGCCGTGAGTCAGCGCGACTCCTCTTCGTTCGCGTCCATCCCGAGTTCCTCGCGCGCGAGCTCGATGCCCTGCGTGACCTGCGTCTCGGTCACGCTCGTTCGCTTGCTTATCTGCGCCGCCACGTCGTCCTCGTAGCCGTCGATGGCGTCGAGGAGCGTGCGGAGTGCGTCCGTGAGCTGCATGTCGCGTCGTCGGCGCCGCGCGCGTGAAAAAGTGACGGCACGCCCGCCGTCGTCCCTCGACGACGGCGTCGGTCCCGCGGGACGGCGACGGCCACCCACCGTTATTTGCGCGGGGGGCGAACTCCCGACGTGATGTACGAGCGAATCCTACTCGCCACGGACGGGACGGTCGCCTCCGAGAACGCCGAGTCGCACGCGATCGAGCTCGCGGCGGCCCACGACGCGACGCTGCACGTCCTCTACGTCGTCGACGAGGACGTCTATCAGGCCTACAGCGGCGACGAGTACGTGGACGAGGCCGAAGGCCCCGAGCACGGGCTGGCGGAGCACGGCGGCGAGGCCATCGCGGCGGTGCGCGAGGCCGCCGGGGAAGCGGGCGTCGACGTCGTGGAGGCGCTCGAGCGCGGCGAGCCCGCGAACACCATCGTGGACTACGCGGAGGAGGCGGACGCCGACGTGCTCGTCCTCGGGACGAAGCGGCGCCCCGACGAGTACCGCGCGCTCATCGGGAGCATCACGGACCGCGTCCTCCGCCTGAGCACGCGCCCGGCGGTCGTGGTGAAGACGGAGACCGAGGAGTAAGCGAGCGGGGTTTCGAGTCGGGGAGAGCACCGCGCGTCAGTCGGACTCGAAGCCGCGCGGGGCGTCCTCGAACTCGACGCCGAGGGCGTCGTCGCGGCGGCCGGCGGGGAGGCGCTCGCGGAGGGCGGCCGCGAGCGCGTCGACGTCGATGTCGGCGTCGACGGAGTCGCTCCCGAGGACGGCGAAGCCGGCGAAGACGACGAGGAAGCCGACGACGGTGAGCGTCGTGACGGTCTCGCCGAGGAGCGCCCACCCGCCGGCGGTGGCGACGACGGGCACGAGGTAGAAGACGAGGTTCGCGCGGATGGCGCCCGTCGTGTCGAGGAGACCGAAGTAGGCGATGTAGGCGATGGCGCCGGCGAAGACGCCGACGTACGCGAGCGCGAGGAGCGCCTGCGGCGTCCACGCGACAGCGGCGAGCGACTCCCCGCTCGCGAGGCTGAGGCCGTGACAGAGGAGCGCGCCGATGGGGAGCCCCCACGCGGTCCGCACGCTACTGGAGAGGTCGCTGTCCGCCCAGCGGATGAGGACGCTCCCGAGCGCGCCGGCGATGGCGCCCGCGAAGACGAGGAGCTTGCCGGGGCCGCCCGCGAGGAAGCTCGCGGGGTCGGGGTTGACGACGAGGCCGACGCCGAGCAGGCCGACGAGGAGGCCGACGGCGCCGCGCCGCGAGAGGCGTTCCTCGGCGAGGAGGAGGCCCGCGAAGACGGGCGTGAGGATGGGGTTGAGGCTGAAGACGACGGCGGCCACGGCGCTCGAGGCGTACTGCTGGCCGACGAAGAGGAGGGCGTTCGTGAGGCCGATGGAGAGCGCGCCGGTGGCGAGGATGCCCGCGAGGTCGCCGCGCGTGCGCGGCACGAGGGCGTCGCGGTGCGCGTAGACGACGTAGGAGGCGAGCGCGACGGCGGCGACATCGAAGCGGAACGCGACGAAGAGTAGAGGCGGGAAGAACGCGAGGCCGAACTTGGTGGCGACGAACGTCCCACCGAAGAGGAGGCTCGCGGCACCGAACGCGGCGAGCGTGCGCGTAGAAGCGGTCATACTCCTAGGGAGGGGACACGGCGGGATAGGTCCGCTCAGAAAACGTTGTGCGCGGAGAAACGCGTGCGCGACGCGCCGGCCGCTCACGCCGTGAAAGGATTTCACGGTGCGAAAGCGGTTTAGGGCGACGGGGAGGAGGATGGCGTATGGAGTCAGCGCTGGAGGACGTGGAGTTCCTCGCTCGCTCGCCGAACCGCGTCGAGGTGCTGTGTCTCCTCGCGGGCGGGCGCCACACGCGCACCGCGCTCGCCGAGGAGACGGGCGCCTCGCAGGCGACGCTCGGGCGCATCCTCACCGACTTCCAGGAGCGCGCGTGGGTCAGGCGCGCCGGGAGCGAGTACGTCGCGACGGCCACCGGCCGCCTCGTCGCCAGCGCCCTCAGCGACCTCCTCGACAGCCTCGAGACGGAGCGCGAACTCCGCGATATCGTCGACTACCTCCCGACGCACGCGATGGACTTCGACCTCGGCCATCTGCAGGACGCCACCATCACGTTCCCGAGCGAGACGCGCCCGGACGCGCCCGTGAAGCGCGTCGTCGACCTCATCAGGGACGCCGAGGACGTGACGGTGTTCTCCCACGCGTTCAACGAGCGGAGCCTCGCGGCCGTCCACGACCGCGTTACCGCCGGCGACGCCACCTTCCGCGCGGTGTTCTCCGAGCACGCCGTCGACGCGCTCGCGGACGCTCCGGACCTCCGCGCGCGCCTCGAGGGCCTGCTCGCGCACGACGCCGCCGACGCCCGCGTCCACGGGGAGGGCATCCCGCTCGCCGTCACCATCGCCGACGAGACGGTCCACATGCTGTTGCGCGACGAGAACGGCGTCCTGCAGGCCTCGCTCGACACCGACGACGACGCCGTGCGCGCGTGGGCGAGCGACACCTTCGACCACTACTGGCGGAGCGCCGCCCCGCTCGAAAAGTCGGCCCTCGAGTAGGGCGCGACACCCGTCAGTCGTCCGCGACGGTCGCGTCGGCCGCGTCGTCGTCGACCTGCGCCTCCCAGAGGTCCGCGTACCCGCCCGCGTTGGCGAGGAGCGTCTCGTGCGTGCCGGTCTCGGTCACGCGACCGTCCTCCATGACGACGATGCGGTCGGCGTCCCGAATCGTCGAGAGGCGGTGCGCGATGACGAACGCCGTGCGGTCCTCGATGAGGCGCTCGAGGCTCTCCTGAATGAGCTCCTCCGTCTCCGTGTCGACGTCGGAGGTGGCTTCGTCGAAGACGATGATGGCGGGGTCGTTGAGGAGGGCGCGCGCGATGGCGAGGCGCTGGCGCTGGCCGCCGGAGAGCTTCACGCCGCGCTCGCCGACGAGCGTGTCGTATCCCTCGGGGAGGTCGGTGATGAACGCGTGGGCCTCGGCGGCCGTCGCGGCCTCCACGACCGCCTCGCGCGCGTCCGCGTCCACGTCCTCCCCGTGCCACTCGGCGTCGAGGACGTCCGCGTCGCCGTACGCGATGTTCTCCGCGACCGTCCCCGAGAAGAGGTAGGGGTTCTGCTCGACGACCGCGATCTCCGAGCGGAGCGCCGCGAGGTCGTACTCGCGGACGTCCGTCCCGTCGACGCGCACCGCGCCCCGGTCGGGGTCGTGGAAGCGCGGGAGGAGCTTCAGGAGCGTGGACTTGCCGGCGCCCGAGGTGCCGGCGAGGCCGACGGTCGCGCCCGCCGGAACGTCGAGGGAGACGTCCCGGAGCACCGGGCGCTCGTCGTAGGCGAACGTCACGTCGTCGTACGCGACGTCGCCCTCGACCGAGTCGGGGCGGTAGGGGTCGTCGGGTTCGGTGATCGTCGGCTCGCGCCCGAGCACGCCAAAGACGCGCTCCGCGCTCGACTTCGCGAGCTGGTACTTGTTCGCGGACTTGCCGACGCGGCGCATCGGCGAGTAGAGCCGGCGGAGGTAGAGGAAGAAGAGCGCGAACGCCCCGGCGGAGAGCGCGCCGGGCGCACCCGTGACGATGTCCGTCCCGCCGATGTAGAGTACGAGCACGAAGACGACGCCGGTGAGGAGGCGGAGGCCCGCGAAGAACGCGCGACGGACGCGCAGCGCCGCGACCTTCTCGTCGTGGTAGGCCTGCGACTGGGCGGCGACGCGTTCGCGCTCGAAGTCGTAGCGCTCGAAGGCCTTGATGACGGCGGCGCCCCCGAGGTTGTTCTCGAGGCGCGTGTTGAGGCGCGCGACCGTCTCGCGGATCGACGTGTAGCGGGGCTCGATCCACGTCAGGAAGCGCCCGCTCGCGAGGCCGATGATGGGGACGGGCGCGAGCGCGATCAGCGCGAGCTTCGGCGAGTAGAGCCAGAGGATGGCGCCGATGCCGCCGACGGTCGCGATGACGCGGATGAGCTGGCGGAACTCCGTGTTCAGGAACTTCTCGAGGCGGTTGATGTCGCTGTTGAGAATCGACATCATCCCCCCGGTCTGGTGGTCGACGAAGAAGTCCATCGAGAGGTGCTGGAGGTGGTCGTAGGTGTCGTCGCGCAGGTCGCGCTGGACCTTCTGCGCGGTCGACTGGAGGAGGTATCTGGAGGCGAAGCGCGTCACCGAGCGGACGAGGTACGCGAGGACGGCGACGGTGACGAGGCGTTCGAGCAGGGCGAGGCGGGCGGCCTCGGTCGTAATGGAGGCGGCGGGCAGGAGACCGGCGTCCGCGAGGAGGCCGGGGGTGCCGGACCCGAGGACGACGCGGTCGATCGCCGCCGCGACGACGATCGGCGGGACGAGGCGCGCGAAGCGCGTGCAGAACGACGCGAGTACGCCGGCGGTGAGGCGCTTCCAGTAGGGGCGCGCGTACGCGAGGAGGCTGCGCATCGGGTGGCCGTCGACGTTCTCGCGGACGTGCTCGAAGCCACCGTGTTCGTCTGCCATGTACTCGTCGTGTCGGCGTCGCGCGCCAAAAGCCCGGGGCTTCCGGTACCGTGCGCGGCGACGCCTATTTCGCCTCGCGCGCGGAAGGGCGCGTATGGACACGCTCACGGACGCGACGGTGCTCGTCACGGGCGGCGCGGGATTCATCGGGAGCCACCTCGTCGAGTCGGTCGCGCCCGAGAACGACGTCCGCGTCCTCGACGACTTCTCGAACGGGGCGCGCGAGAACGTCCCGGACGGCGTCGCGGTCATCGAGGGCGACGTCCGCGACGCGGACGCGCTCGCCGAGGCGATGGCCGGCGTGGACGTCGTCTTCCACGAGGCCGCCATCGTCAGCGTCGAGCGCTCCGTCGACGCGCCCGAGGAGACGCACGCCGTGAACGTCGACGCGACGCTCTCCGTCCTCGAACGCGCGCGCGCCGAGGACGCCCGCGTCGTCGTCGCGTCCAGCGCCGCCATCTACGGCGCGCCCGAGACGACGCCCATCACCGAGAACGCACGAAAAGAGCCGAGGTCGCCCTACGGCCTCGAGAAGCTCAGCGTCGACCACTACTGCCGGCTCTACCACGACCTCTACGGCCTCGACACCGTCGCGTTGCGCTACTTCAACGTCTACGGGCCGCGACAGTCGAGCGGGCCGTACGCCGGCGTCATCACGAGCTTCGTCGAGCAGGCCCGCGCGGGCGGCCCCCTGCGCGTGCAGGGCGACGGGACGCAGACGCGGGACTTCGTCCACGTCTCCGACGTCGTGCGGGCGAACCGCCTCGCCGCCACCACCGAGCACACGGGCGAGGCGTTCAACGTCGGCACCGGCCGCGCGGTCGAGATCCGCCAGCTCGCGACGCTGATTCGCGACGTCGTCGACCCGGCCGTCAGCGTCGAGTTCGGCGACGCCCGAGCGGGCGACGTCCGCGCGAGCGTCGCGGACGTCTCGAAGGCCCGCGAGCGGCTCGGCTACGACCCCGCCGTCGCGCTCGCGGACGGCCTCGCCGACCTCGTCGCGTGAGGCGAGTGGCCGACCTCACATCGTCTCGGCGATATAGGCGTCGATCGCCGTGACGCGCTCCGGCCGGTAGGTCCAGAACCCGTGCCACTCGTTTCGTCCCGTCTCGTACGCGACGAGCGCGGCGTGCTCGCCGTCGTCGTCCGCCGGGACGTGCACGACGAACCACGCCCGCCGGAAGTCCTCGCCGTACCCGCCGTGCATCGTCACGCCGAGGTCGCGCGGCGGCGTCCAGTCCGGGATGCCGTAGACGTGCGTGTCGACGCCCGCGTCCGAGACGAGCGCGTAGACGTCGCGCGTCCCGCGCTCGTCGTCGAGGCGGGAGAGGCGCTGGAAGGACGACCGGAGCGTTCCCCCGCCCGCCGTCCACGCGAGGTGCTCGACGTGTCGCGAGACCGTGACCAGCAGGAGCTTCTCCGTGTGCGATGCGGGGAAGCCGCGGAGCGAGAAGGGGACGTCGTCGAGGCCGTCGAGAACCGCCGGGAGGTCGACGTCGGGGAGCGAGCGCGCGCCCGACGTGTAGAGGTCGGAGTTCACGGTGAGGACGCAGTCCCGGAGCGCGGACAGCGGCGACGTGGCGACGATGTCGCTGTCGATGACGAGCGCCACCGTGTTCGCGTCGACGTCGCCGAGCTCGCGCTCGGACACCGTCACCGGCTGGTCGGCGAACAGCCCCTCGAGCATCGACTGCACCGGGCGCGGGGCGTCCCGGTTCACCACCACGAGGGCGTGCTCGGCGGGGTCGACTTCCGGGACGAACGACGCGATCGTGTCGGGCATGCTACGTCACGTCCACGCCCGTTATCTCGAAGCGCGCGCCGCCCTCGGGGCCGTCCGTCACGTCGACGCGCCAGCCGTGACCGCCGACGATTTCGCGGACGATGTGGAGGCCGAAGCCGGAGCCGCTCTCGACGGTGGAGACGCCGCGCTCGAAGACCTCCTCGCGGAGGTCGGCGGGGATGCCGGGGCCGTCGTCCGTCACGGCGAAGCCGCCCTCAAGCGCCGTGACGCGAACGGTCACGTCCGGCCCGCCGTGCTCGATGGCGTTCGAGAAGAGGTTCTCGAGGAGCTGCTGGAGGCGGGCCGGGTCGGCGACGACGGTCCCGAGGTCGTCACCGACGGCGAGCGCGGCCGACGACCCGTCCTCGACGGTCGCCCACGCGCGCTCGACGGCCTCTCGGAGCGGGACCGGCTCGGTCTCACCGATCTCCTCGCCCTCGCGAGCGAGGTAGAGCAGGTCGTCGATCAGCCGCCCCATCCGCTCGTGGGCGTCCCGAACGCGGTCGAACTGCTCGGGGTCGCCGTCCTCGCGCGCGAGCTCGAGATAGCCCTGCGCCACGGAGAGCGGGCTTCGGAGGTCGTGGCTCACCATCGACGCGAACTCCTCGAGGCGTTCGTTCTGCGCCTCGAGCTCCGCCGTGACCTGATCGCGTTCGAGCTCGTAGCTCACCCACTGCGCGAGCAGCTCGACGAACGTCCGCTCGGCCTCGGAGAAGGCGTTCGCGCGCGGCTCGGTGCCCGCGAAGCAGAACGTCCCGTAGAGCTCGCCGTTGACGAGGATCTTCGACCCGACGTAACACCCGAGTTCGAAGCGCTCGTACGCGGGGTCGTCCGAGAGCCCCTCGGCGACGGCGTTCTGCACGGTGACGAGCTCCGCGCGCGTGACCGTCTCCCGGCAGTAGGCCTCCGAGAGCGGGCACGACTCGCCCGGCTGGAGGAGTTCGTGGTCGCCACACGCCGCGACGATGTGCTGGGTGTCCCCGTCGATCTCCGTGAGGAAGCCGTACGGGACGCCGAGGAACTCGCGGCCGACGTCGAGGAGCCGGCGGATCTTCGTCTCGAAGCCCATCTCACGCGTGGCGATTATCTCGTAGATCTCGCGGAGGGTGTCGCGCTCGGTCAGCAGCTGCTCCTCGAGGCGCTCGCGCTCGGTGACGTCGCGGAGCACGGAGAGGTGCTCGCCGGGCGCGATTTCGGCCGTCGCCGCGTACTCGACCGCGCGGCGCTCGCCGTCCGGTCGCAGGAGCGGGAACGTCCCCCGGTCGAGGCCGCCCCGCTTGAACCCCTCCCACTCGGTCGCGAAGTCGTAGTCCGCGGGGGCGAAGTCGGAGACGTGCGAGCCGAGCAGTTCCGCGCGCGGGAGGCCGAACAGTTCGACCGCGCTCCGGTTGGCCTCGACGTACGTCCCGTCGTCGTCCGCGATCACCATCGCGTCCATCGCCTGCTCGAACGCGGTCCGATAGCGCACGCGCTCGTGAGTGTCGGACACCCGCTCGGCGAGCGCGCGGACGATGCCCACGGTCGCGTCCCGGCCGCCCCACGAGACGGCGCGGCGCGTCACTTCCGCGGGGAACGCCGTGCCGTCGAGCGCGCGAATCGTGCGGCGCTCCCACGTGACGCTCGCCTCGGTCGCGTGCTCGTCGGCAGCGTCGGCTGACCCGAGGAGCGCGGTCATGGAGCGACCGCGGAGGGCGTCGGCGTCGGCGGCGCCAAATTGGTCGACGGCGGCGGCGTTCGCGAAGACGCAGTCGCCGTCGACGCCGACGAGTATCGCGTCCGGTGAGGCCTCGAGGACGGTCCGTGCGACGTCCGGGGACGCCGCGGTCTGCGGCCGCGCCCGGTACTGGTCGACGGCGGCGCGGACGCGCCGCGCGAGGGTCGCGTACGGGTCGTCGTTCGCGTCCCTGCGGACGTAGTCGGTCGCCCCCGCCGAAATCGCGTCGCTGGCGACCGCCTCGCTGCCGCCGGCGGTGAAGAGGACGAACGGGAGGTCCGGGTGGGTCGCGCGGACGGCTTCGAGAAACTCGATCCCGTCCATCCCCGGCATGTCGAAGCCGCTGACGACGCAGTCGACGTCGCCCGCCTCGAGTCGCGTCAGGCCCGCCCTCGCGCTCGTGGCGACGGTCGTGGTGATGCGGTCGTCGGCGCGTGCGACGCGCTCGCCGACGAGAGCGGCCATATCGGGCTCGCCGTCCACACAGAGCACCGATATCGGTCCGCTCCGGTCAGTCATGCCACGACGTAGCGTCGCGTGGCTAATACCTGTTGTGCCCTCGACAACGGCGTCCCAAGGCGTTTTGTGCCACCGCACGGAAGCCGCCGACGTGTCCCCGACCAGACAGTCCCTCCACGACGCGGACCCGAGCGCGCGCCGTGCGCTCCGCGCCGCGCTCTCGCTGCTCCCGTCCGCGCCCGGTATCGTCGTCGCCTACGCCGGTCTCGCGGTCGTCACCGTCGTCTCGAACACCCTCGGTAACCTCGTTTCGGCGGTCGTCCTCGGTGCCGCCATCGTCCTCGCTGCGGGCGCGCTCGGCCTCGACACCGACGCCCGTAACTCCCTCGGCGTCCGGCTCCTGCTCGCGGTCATCGCCGCCATCGTCGCCGGGATCGCGATCATCATCGGCTTCGTCTTCCTCGTCCTCCCCGGCGTCTACCTCGCCGTCCGCCTCGTCGTCGCCGCCGTCGTCCTCGAGGACTGCGGGCCGCTCGAAGCGCTCGGCCGGAGCCTCGAGTCGACGGCGGGAGAGGGCTGGACGGTGTTCGGCGTCTGGCTCGCCACGACCCTCCTCAACGCGGCCGTCGCGGGCGCCGTCACCCTCCTCCTGCTCGGCGGCGTCCCCGCCCTCGACACGCGCGCCGGTCTCGTCGCGCTCCAGAACGCCCTCCCGCTCGCCGCCGCGCTCGGCACGTTCGTCTCCGGCCCCGTCACCGCCGCCTCGGACGCCGTCCTCTACGGCTGGTTCGCGGACGCGATGCCGGACGAGGACGCGTCGAACGCGGCCACGAGCGGCGTGCGAGCGCCCTGATCAGGCCGCGTCGTCGAGCACCGCGTTCGCCTCCGCGAACACCGCGTCGGCGCGCTCGTCGCTCCGCGCTTCGGCGGTGACGCGAACCATGGGCTCCGTGCCGCTCGGCCGGAGGAGGAACCACGCATCGCCGAGGTCGACGCGGACGCCGTCGAGCGCGTCCACCTCGTCGTACGCCTCCGAAACCGCCTCACGAACGCGCGCCATCACGGCGGTCTTGTCGGCGACCGCGCGGGTGTCGCGGCGGATCGGATACGATCCGAGCGCGGCGAGTCGGTCGTCGAGGCCGGGGCCGTTCGCGACGAGTTCGACGAGCTTCGCGGCGGCGAGCGGGCCGTCCGGGCAGAGCGTCTCCCCCGGGAATATCCACGCCCCGCTGGGTTCGCCGCCGAAGACGACGTCGTCCGCGACGGCGCGCTCGGCGACGTAGACGTCGCCGACGCGGGTGTGCACGAGCGCCGCGCCCACCTCCGCGAGCGCGTCGTCGACGAGGAGGCTGGTGTCGACGGGCGCGGCGACCCGGTCGCCCTCGCCGGCGAACGCCTGCGCGAACACCGCGAGGAGCGCGTCCCCGGCGACGAACGCGCCGTCGCCCGTGACCGCCATCATGCGGTCCGCGTCGCCGTCGTGCGCGATGCCGAGGTCGGCGTCCGAGGCCGCGACGAGGTCGCAGAGCGACTCGCAGTTCGCCGCCGTCGGCTCGCTCGGCCGCCCCGGGAAGCGCCCGTCCGGGTTCGCGTTCAGCGTCTCCACCGCGCAGCCGAGTTCGATGAGGGCGTCGACGGACGCCGCGCCCGCGCCGTTCCCGAGGTCGACGACGACCGTGGGCGCGTCGTCGGGGTCGACGTCGACCGCGTCGACGATGGCGTCGACGTGGCGCTCGCGCGCACCGGGGCGGTCGCGGCGCGCGCCCGTGGCGTCCCAGTCGGCGTAATCGAACGACTCGGCGACGAGGCGGTCCGTGAGCGCGTCCTGCATCGGCGAGTCGAACGCCTGCCCGGAGGGCTGCCAGAGCTTCAGGCCATTGTACTCCGGGGGGTTGTGCGAGGCGGTGACGGCGACGCCGGCGTCCGCGCCCTCCCACGCGACGCTCCGCGCGACCGTCGGCGTCGCGGCCGGCCCGAGGTCGACGACCGCACAGCCGCACTCCGCGAGGCCGGCAGCGAGCGCGTCCGACAGAAACGTCCCGCTCGGGCGCGGGTCGCGCCCCACCACCACCGTCTCGGCGTCGGCGGCGAGCGCGCGCCCGACGTTCAGCGCGAGGTCGGCCGTGAGGCCGTCGCCGACGCGCTCGCGGATCCCGCTCGTTCCGAAGTACTCCCGGCGTTCCATGCGGCTACCGAGGGAGCGCGGGCACCTATGCGTTTGCCCATCAGGCTTTTCGCCGCCGCCACGAATGGTTCGGTAGTGACGTCCTCCCTGCGACGACGCATCGCAGTACTCGTCGTTGCGTGCCTCGGACTGGTGCTTCTCGGGCCGCCGGTCTTCGACATCCTCGACGACTGGCTCCGCCCGCCGTTCAAGCCGCTGTGGACGACGCTGATCGAGAACGGGGTCGGCGTCGTGCTCGCCGGCACGCTCCTCGCCGGGAGCCTCTGGCTCTACCGGCGCGACTGGGAGGACGAGTACGTCTCGAGCGCCGCCGTCTGGGTGCTCGTCGTCGTCGTCGGCCACGCCCTCGTCATGGGGTGGATACTCTACGTGCAGGTCGTCCTCCAGAACGACATCAAACCCTACGTCATCGCGATGGACAGCATCGTCCTGAGCGCCGACGTCGCGCTCGCCGTCGGCATCTACAACGCCCGGAGCAAGCGCACCCGCGACACGCTCGAACGCGAGCGCGATCGACTCGCCGCGCTCTACGAGAACTCGGACGACCCCATCGCGACCGTCCGCGTGAGCGACGGAGCCGTCGAGACGGCCAACGAGGCGTTCCGCGAGCGATTCGGCGACGACGCCGCGCCGATACTCGACGCCGCGCCGCGCCCGATCCCGGACGGCGGCGCCGCCGTCCACGCGGTGAGCGACGGGACGGTCGAGTACGAGTGGGGCGGCCGCGACGGCGACCACGACTACCTCGTCAGCGTCACGCCGATCCACGAGGCGGACGGCCGGTCGCGGCACGCGCACGTCCGCGTCGCCGACATCACCGAGCAGAAGGCGCTCGCGCGCGAGCAGGAGGCCCGCGAGCGCCTCGAACACCTCCACCGCGTCGCCTCCGACCTCGCGTCCGCCGACGACGAGCGCGACGCGTTCGACCGGACGCTGAACGCGCTGCGCGCGACGATCGACTTCGACGCGGCGTGCATCGTCGTCGACGGCGAGGTGGTGGCGAGTCGCGGGACGACGGCGGTCGTGGACAGCGACGGCATCGACCGCGTGCAACCGGGTGTGGTCCCGACCGACGGCGGCGCGCTCACGCGGACGACCGAGGACGGCCGGCGCACCCTCACCGTCCCCATCGGGGACGACGCCGTCCTGCAGGCCGCGCTCGACGAGGGCTCGTTCCGCGAGTCGCAGGTGACGGCCGCCGAACTCCTCGGGACGCATCTGCGCGAGACGCGGCGCCGACTCGCCCGCGAGGACCGCCTGCGCGACCAGCGCGAGCGCCTCGAACTCCTCAACCGGACGTTCCGCCACGACCTCCTCAACGACGTGAACGTCATCTCGGCGCGCGCGACGCTCCTCGAGGAGTTCGTCGACACGGGCGGCGAGCGCTACCTCGAGACGATCGGCGAGCGCGCCGACGACATGGACGAGCGCATTCAGACGATGCGCTCGCTGATGCAGGCCGTCGAGGGCGACGACCACGACCTCGTTCCCGTCCCGCTCGCGGAGACCGTGAAGGGCGAGGTCGATCAGGCGCGCGACGCGTACCCGAGCGCGGCCTTCGAAGTGGAGACGCCGCTCCCGTCGCTGACCGTGCGCGCGGACGAACTGCTCGGCGACGTCTTCGAGAACCTGTTCGCGAACGCCGTCGAGCACAACGACGCGGACGCCCCGCACGTCCGGGTGTCGGCGGAACGCGACGGCGACGACGTCGTCGTCACCGTCGCCGACAACGGCCCCGGCGTCCCCCCGGAGCGCCGGGACGAGATCTTCGAGCTCGGCGAGAAGGGCGAGGAGAGCGGCGGGACGGGGGTCGGCCTCAACATCTGCGAGCGCGTCGTCGCGTCCTACGGCGGCGCACTCGACGTCGGCGACGCCGACCTCGGCGGCGCGGCGTTCACCGTCCGCCTCCCCGCCGCGACGTAGCGCGGTCACCGGCAGGGTTTTGCCGCCACCGTGGGACGTCTCGGGCATGCTCTCGCGGCGCCGCGCCCTCCTCGTCCTCGCGTCCCTCGGCGTCGTCGCCGTCGCCGGCCTCCTCGGCGCGCTCGCCGCTCTCGAGGTGTTCGCGCTTCCGACGGCGATCCGCTCGGGGTACGCGCTCGGCGGCGCGCTCCTCGCGTGCGTGGCGTATGCCGCGACGCGGCGCCGCCACGCCGGCCGCAACGCGCTCCTCCCCGCCTCGGTCGCCTCGAAACTCGTCGTCGCGCTCGGCGCGGCCTGCGCGTTCGCCGTCGTCGAACTCGACGCACGCGTCCTCCCGGTCGCCGCCTTTCTCCTCGTCGCGTACGCCCTCGTCGCCGACCAGCTCGCCGGCGACCCCGAACCGGCGTCGGTGCTCCTCGCGCTCGCGACGTGCTTCTTCGTCCCGGCCTACGCGAAATACCGCACCACGGGGTTCTACTTCGGCGGCACCGATACGTTCGCGCACGTCGACGCGCTCCGCCGCCTCCTCGCGACCGGCGCGAGCGCATCGATCCCCTACGGCTACGACCTCTTCCCCGTCTTCCACGTCTATACGGGGACGGTCGCGCTCTTCTCCGGCCTCGGTTTCTACGACGCCATCGTCCTCACGGGAATCGTCGCCTACACCGCGCTCGTGCCCGTCGTCTACCTCGTCGGTGTCCGCCTCCTCGGCGACTCGCGAACCGCGCTCTGCGTCGCCGCCGCGTTCACCGTCCTCGACCTCCCCGCCTACTACGCGGTCTACTTCTTCCCGCAGTCGTTCACGCTCGGCCTCCTCCTCGTCGGCTTCTACGCCGTCCTCGCGCTCCGGGCGAGCCGACACACGAGTCGCGTCCGCGAGCACGCCGCCTACGCGGTCGCCCTCGTCGCGACGCTCGTCCTCACCCACCACCTCACGTACGTCCTCCTCGGCGGCGTCCTGCTCGGCCTCGCCGTCGTCGCCGCCCTCCGCGCGCGCCTCCCCCGACTCGTCGGCTGGGACGCCCTCGCGAGCGAGCGCGGCGCGTGGCGCCGCCTCCGGTTCCGCTTCCCGGTCTACCTCGGCGTCCTCGCCGTCCTCGCCTACCTCGTCTACTCGCCGAGCCTCATCCTCTACGCCATCGTCGGCCTCACCGCCCAGATATTCACGGACACCGTCACTGCCGCCGTCTCCGTCGTCTTCACCTACGGCGTGACGCTCCCCGCCGACTCCGTGGCGCGCGCGGTCGGCTGGCTCGCGACGCCCGTCGGGGTCTACTACACGCTCGGCTGTGGCGTCCTCCTCCTCGGCGCCTACGAGTTCCTCGACCGCGCGGAGTCCTACGCGCGCGCCGCGACCGTCCTCGTCGGTGCCACCGGGTTCGCCGTGCTCCTCCTCCCGCTCCCGGTCAGCCTCCCGCAGGGCGAGCGCCTCCAGTTCGTCGTCGTCCTCCTCGCCGTCCTCCCGTTCGGCCTCGGCATCGCGCGCCTCCTCCGCGCGCCGCGCCGCCACGCGCCCGTCGTCCTCGCCGTCGCCGTCGTGGTCGTCGCCGCCTTCGGCGCGAGCGGTGCGTTCACGCGCGCGACCGCCGACGACCTCGGCCACGACGCCGGCGTCTACGTCGAACAGCGAAGCGTCCAAGTGGCGATGAGCGACGCCGAGTACGCCGCCGTCGGCGACGCCGCGCGCTTCCTCGCGCGCCATACGCCGCCGAACGCCACCGCGAGTTCGGACGTCGTCACGCGGCGCGCGTTCGCGTCCGTCCCCGGCTCCGGCGGCGGCGTCGAGGGGGTGAACGCGAGCGCGCGCGGCGTCACCGCGCCCGCCGGCTACGTCGTCACGCGCGAGGTGTGGACGGACTCCTTCGTCCCGACGGCGGAGAGCGACGTCGCCGTCTCCGCGAAACTCCAGTGGTACACCGTCTCCGACGCGCGCTATCGCGTGAGCGTCGCGACGCACGACCGGGTGTTCAGCGCCGCCGGCACGAGCGTCCTCCGAGGGCGAGGCGGCTATCGGCTGTTCGGGAACGGCACCGTCCCGGTGACGGGCGGGCCGGGCGGCTAGCTAGGGGATACGTGACGGCGGCGCGCCGCTCAGAGCGGGAGGTACGTCCGCAGGAACCCGAGGAGGGCGTAGGGATGGGGCGTGATGCGGAGCGCGCGCAGGAAGTACTCGCGGGCGCGCGCCGCCTCGCCGGCGGCCGCGTGCGCCCGCCCGACGTCCGCGTACACCTGCGTGTAGTAGGTGGGGAGGTAGGGCTGGGCGTCGGGGACGCGCTCGCTCACCCGGTAGCCGAAGCGCTTGGACTGCGTGAGGTACGCCTCGGCGTCGATGCCGCGACCCGTGACGCTCCCCGCGTGGTCGCGGTGCGTCGTGAGGTCCGGTCGGAGGCAGACGCCGGCCTCCGTCGCGGCCTCGAGGACGTAGAGGAGGTCCTCGCCGCGCGAGAGGTCGCGGTCGAACGTCGCCGTGACGCGCGCGGTGTCGACGAGCACGGAGGACATCAGGGTCGTGAGGTCGCCGACGAAGACGTCGTGGACGAAGTCGTCCATCGTCCGCGGGTCGCCCTCGACGCAGAGGCCGACGCCCGCGTCCGCCATCGCGTCGAGTTGGCGCTCGAGTTTCTCCGCGTGCCACGTGTCGTCCGCGTCGAGGAAGGCGACGTGGCGGTGCGCGGCGCGCTCGATGCCCTCGTTGCGCGCGGCCGCCGGCCCCTCATCGCCCTCGACGACGACGAGTTCCGTCTCGACGGACTGGGAGTCGACGGAGGCCGTCGCCTCCTCGAGCATCCACGCCGGCGTGTACTCCTCGCTGTACGGGACGACGACGGAGACGGGCGGGTAGTCGGACACGAGCGTTCGCGTGAGGGGAGGGCAGGACGCCACTTAGTCGCTCGCACCCGCCGTCGCGCTCGCCGCGTGGACGCTCTGGCGCGACACGACGCTCACTCTCGTCGTCTTCGCCCTCGCGGCGCTCGCCCTCCTCAAACCGTTCTATCCGAACTTCCGCCGCCGCCGCTCGCCGGAGGTCGGCGGCGAGGAGGGAGGTTAAGCTCGGAGCGCCGCGCGAATCCCGCCGAGCGTCCACCACGCGAGGCGCGCGAGGTTCCCCGGGTCGGCGAGCGCGCGCGCGTCGAGATAGCGCGCGGCCTCGCGGAAGCGGCCCTCGTGGAGGTAGTGGCCGACGAGACCCATCCGGTGGACGCGCTCGACGTCGACGCCGCGCTCGCGGAGGGCGGCGACGAGGCCGGCGTTGCGGTCGAGGTAGCGCCGGTCGTTGCGCGCGTAGGCGTCGGCGGGCGCGTCCCCGGAGTAGTGGACGAGCGCGAGCCGCTCGGGGACGTGCGCGAGGTTGCCGCGCGCGAGCACCCGGAGGACGAGGTCCCAGTCCTCGTAGATGCTGAGGCCCTCGTCGAAGCGCACGTCGGCGAGGGCGTCGCGCTCGACGAGCAGGGTCGAGCCCGGCCCCATGAACACCCGCATCGAGAGCAGGGCCTCCGCGAGTTCGCGCCCGCCCTCCCGGACCGCGTCCGCGCGGAAGACGCGCTCGGAGACGGCGTCGGCGATCCGCGCGCCCGCCGGGAGGTCGGCGCTCGCGTAGTCGCAGTACGCGCCCACCCAGCCCTCGCCCCGCTCCGCGAGGACGGCGAGTTGGCGCTCGAGCTTCCGGGGGAGCCACTCGTCGTCCGAGTCGAGGAAGGCGACGTAGTCGCCGCGGGCGGCCTCGATGCCGGTGTTGCGCGCGGCGCTCACGCCGCGGTTCGTCTCGTGGGCGACGTAGCGGACGCGCGGGTCGTCGTAGGCGCGAACGACGGCGGCCGTGTCGTCGGGCGAGCCGTCATCGACGACGACGACTTCGAGGTCCGCCATCGTCTGCGCGAGGGCGCTGTCGACCGCGCGCGGGAGGACGGCCGCGCGCCGGTAGGCGGGAATCACGACGCTCACGCGCGGGGCGTCCCCGTCGCGTGTATCGTCGATCTCGCTCATTCGGCCATCACGTCCCGGTGGATCTCGCGGACGCGCTCGGCGTGGCGCGCCCACGTCCAGTCGTTTGCGAGGAGGCGGCGATGGCCGCGCTCGCCCATCGCGCGCAGGCCGTCGGGAGAGTCGAGGAGGGCGTCGATGGCGTCCGCGAGCGCGTCCGCGTCGCGCGGCGGGACGAGGATGCCGGTCTCGCCGTCGGCGACCATCTCCGGGACGCCGCCGACGGCCGTCCCGAGGATGGGCGTCTCCGCCGCCATCGCCTCGTACATCACCGTCGGGCGCGCCTCGGTGTGACTCGGGTGGACGAGGAGGTCGGCGGCGACGTGCCAGCGCCGCACCGCGACGGGGTCCATCCGCCAGAAGGCGTGCGTGCCGTGGTGCATCTCGCCGAGTTCGTTCACGAACCACCACCGGAGGTCGCCGTCGTGCCCGATGGCCGCGAGATAGACGTCCTCGCGTTCGAGTTGGTTCAGCGCCGCGACGAGCTCGCGCACGCCCTTCGCGGCCTCGAAGCGCCCGACGTAGAGGAGGACCTTCGTGTCGGGGTCGAGGCCGAGTTCGCGCCGGATGGCCTCCCGTCGGTCGGTCGGGAACTTCGACGGGTCCTCGCCGATGGGCACCGTCTCCACCTTCGAGGCGGGCGCGAAGCGCCGCGCGACCGCCGCGAGTTCGTCGGAGACGGTGAGCACCCGGCTCGCGTAGTCGATGGTCTCGCGAATCCGCGCCTGCACGTCGTCGGTGAAGGAGTCGTAGTTCCGCAGATCACCCGCGTGCGTCATCGCGACGAGCGGGACGTCGTTGTCGCGGCAGTAGTCGAGCGCGCCGTAGCCGTCGAGGTAGACGCCGCAGGTGTGGACGACGTCGTGTGGCGTCTCGAACGTCTCCGGGACGAAACTCGAGAGGCGTCTGCGCATCGAGTTCCCGGAGACGTGGTAGAAGCGCGACTTCGGGAGCGCGTAGAGGAAGCGCGGGTAGTGGACGCGATAGCGGCCCCAGCGCTCGGTTCGCGGGACGTGTCTGTACTCCGAGTAGGGGCCGACCGGGGGCGCGATGGGGGAGGGAGAGACGACGTCGAGGCCGACGCCCGCCTCGCAGAGCGCGTCCAGCGAGCGGTGGTTGAACGGCGTGCGGACTTGGAAGACGTGGCTCGGGTGCTCGACGGCGACCGCGAGCGCGCGGTAATCGGCGGCGTCCGCGTCGGCCTCGGACATATCCACGCAATCGCTGACACGGCGGATAACGCTTCCGGGGACCCCGCCGAGCGCGCGAACGGGGGTAGACGTTTACTCGCGCGGAGACGAGTGTGGCGCATGGACATTCCGGAGGCCGTCTCGGCGGGAAAGGAGGCCGTCTGGCGGACGCTCGCGGAGGCGGACGCCCGCCTCGGCGTCGCGGCGCCGACCTCGCAGAACGTGGTGTTGATGTACCACTCCGTCGGCGGGAGCGCCGGGAACACCGACGGTCGCGTCGTCACCGTCGAGGCGTTCCGCGAGCTGCTCGCGTGGCTCGACGGCCGCTACGAGTTCGTCGACCTCCCGGCCGTGCTCGACGCCGGCGACGGCCCGCGCGTCGCCGTCACGTTCGACGACGCCTACCGGAGCGTCCACCGTCACGCGCTCCCCGTCCTCCGCGAGTTCGACGCGCCCGCCACCGTCTACGTCATCGCCGACCGCGTCGGCGGGGCGACGGAGCGCGGCGTCCCCTACCTCACCGAGGCGCAGATACGGGAGCTCGTCGCCGACGACCTCGTCACGGTCGGCAATCACACGCGCACCCACGCGCGGTTGAGCGCGCTCGACGAGGCCGCCCTCCGCGAGGAAGTCGTCGGCGCCAAGGACGCGCTCGAAGCGCGCTTCGACTGCGACGTCGAGCGCTTTTGCTACCCCTACGGCGACTACACGCCCCGCGTGGTTGACGTCGTCCGCGAGAGCCACGACTACGCGACGGCCGACGACGGGCACGTCGCGCCCGCGACCGACCCGCACCGAATCCCGCGCGTCGATGCCTCCCAGCGGCCGACGGTGGTGCGTTGGGAGCTCACGGGCGCCGCCGAGAGCCTCCGGCGGCGCGTCGGGGGCGCCCCGCAGGGCGAAGGTTATGCCGATACGGGGACACGGATAGCGTAGTGTGTACTCGATGCCATGACCCGAGACCGCTGCGGCCCGCCGCGACGCGCCGTCCTCGGCGCGTCGCTCGCCGCCGCCCTCGGCGCCACTGCCGGGTGCGCGTCCCTCTTCGACGGCGACGACGACGGGGACGACGGGGGTGGCGTCGTGCCTGACGGCGCGCCGCTCACCGAGGGGGTCTTCGCCGCGCTCCGCGACGGCTACGTCGTCGGGATGGCGGACGCGCTCGACGGCGCCGTCTTCGACCCCGAATCCACCGAGACGCCCGTCCAGGACGCGCTCGACGCCGTCGACGCCCGCGGCGGCGGCCGCGTCTACCTCCCGCCGACGCGCGTCACCGAGACCGGCCCCATCCGCCCGCACGCGAACACGGGCGTCGTCGGGTTCGGCATGAACGTCTCCGTCGTCGAAATCACCGGGGCGGGAACGGACGGCGTGCGCTTCGACCGCCCGACGTCCGTCCAGCGCGTCGTCCTTGACGGCTTCGAGCTCAGGGGGCCCGGAGGCAAGCGGGATACCGGCGTCGCCTGCCACTACGTCGACGCGACCGGCGACCCCGCCGACGACCCCGCCGACGTCCACGTCGGCCGCCTCTACTGCCGGCGGTGGGCGAACAGCGTCCTCCGCGTCGAGACGGGCGTCGGCCCCTTCCAGTGTCGCTACGACTTCCTCCGCGCGGACGACTGCGACGCCGGCGCCGAGCGCGCCCTCCTCGACTGGCGCTCCTCGTACGGGCCCGCGAACCGCTTCGGCACCGTCGTCGCCTACCCGGCGGCGGGCGCGAGCGGGCGCGCGTCGACGATACTCGCACAGGACGGCGGCGAGCTCGCGTTCGGCGACGTCACCGTCGGCGGGACCGCCGGCGCGCTCGTCGCCCAGCGCGACGGCCGCCTCCACGTCGAGCGCGCGCACTGGGAGCCCGAGCGCCAGCCCACGACGCCGGACGCGCTCGTCTCGCTCGCCGGGGAGGGGGCCACCCGCGTCGGTGACGTCGTCGTCGACGCCGGCCGCGTCCCCCACGTCTACGAACTCGGCGGCGGCTTCGCGAACAAGCTCCTGCTCGCGCCGGGCGCCGCGCGCGGGCGCGTCACCGACGCCGTCGTCCACGTCACGGGCGGCGCGGCGGCGGGAAGCCGCTCGTGGTACTTCGGCCCGCTCGCGGACGTCAGCGTCGACGGCGGCGTCCCGAACCGCGGCCGCCTGCGCGTCCTCGGCGACGCGGGCGACGGCGTCGCCTAAGCCCGGAACATCCCGATGGCCCAGTGGTGGTCGCCGGTGGCCTGCCAGCCCAGTCCCGGGTTCCCGTCCACCGCGCACCACCACCCCTCGCCGTCGTACCACGGGTCGAACTGGTGTGCGAACCCGGAGCGCCAGCCGAGCGTCTCGCCGCTCGCGGACACCACCGGCGTCTCGCTCGCCGGCCGGTCGCGGTAGGTGTCGGGCGTCAGCGCCGTGATTTCGTAGGCGCACACCGCGCCGCCGTAGTGGTCGGTGCCGTCCTGATAGAACGCGAGCACGCGGTCGTCGCGAACGACCGGTCGCCCGCCCGGCCGGCCGCCCGCAGGCCGCCCGGAGACGACGGGGTTCGCGTCGTGTGCCATCCACGCGCCGTCGAGCGTCGCCGCGTGGTAGGCGTGGACGTCGCGGCCGTCCCCGAGCAGCGCCCACCAGCGCCCCTCCCAGCGGAAGAGCGTGGCGTCGTGGAGGCCGGCGGGGGGCGCGATGAGCTCGGCGACGCGCTCCCAGCCGTAGGGGAACTCGCGGGCGCGGTAGAGCGTCACGGGCGCGGGGTTCGCGGGGTCCTTCGACCACGCGTCCGGAACCATATACTGCTCGCCGCGCCACCGGAAGACGTACGGGTAGGAGAGGTGGTCGTCCGTCGCGAGCACCACCCGGTCGTAGGACCAGTCCGCGCCGTCCTCGCTCGTCGCGTGCGCGATGACGGCCGTCGGCTCCCGGTCGTGGGCGTACACCTCGAAGAAGCAGTGCCACTCGCCGTCGCCGCAGAAGAGGAAGGGGTCGGCGACGCAGTGCGCGCCCGTCACGTCCGTCACGTCCTCGACGGTCAACACCGGTTGGACGACGCCGGGCGCGGGCGCGGGCGAGAGCGGGTCCGACTCGGGCGCCGCCGTCGGGTACGTCGGGACGTCCGGGCCGCCGTGGAGGCCGTCGAGGCTGCCGGCGTCGACGCGTCCGGGCCGGCGCTCCGTCCGCGTGTGGTGGAGGAGTTCGCCGACGCGCCACGCGAGATTTCCCAGCGTCGGCGACGCGCCGAGACGCGAGCGGAGCGCGCGCACGGCGTCGCTCGCGCCCACTCCGCGATCCGCCGACGTGGCGTCGAGACGGCCGCGGGGATGGGTGGTTGGCGTCCCGTCGCCGCGCCGGCCGTCGCCCGTCATCTACTCGCCCCCGCGCTCGCGGCGGCCGCGCTCGCTGTCGGGGTCGAACATGACCGTCTCGCCCGGGCGCGTCGCGCCGTCCGTCGGGAGCTTCACGCCCGCGTTCAGGCTCGTGTTGATCCCCGTCTTCGCGCCGTCGCCCAGCACCACGCCGAGCTTTCGGCGGCCCGTCGAGACCGCCTCGCCCTTCACGAGCATCTTCACCGGCCCGTCGTCGTGGCGGAGGTTCGCGACCTTCGTCCCCGCGCCGAGGTTCGTGTGACGACCCAAGACGCTGTCCCCGACGTAGTTCAGGTGGGGAGCGTGCGCGTCCGCCATCAGGACGCTGTTCTTCACCTCGACGCCGTGGCCGATCTTCCCGCCGGGCCCGAGGTAGGTCGCACCCCGAACGTAGGCGTTCGGCCCGACCGTCGCGTCCGCGTCGAAGTACGCGGGCCCCTCGACGACGACGCCCGAGCGGACCGTCGCGCCCGCCTCGACGACCACCGGCCCCGAGAGGTCGGCGTCGTCGTGGACGTCGCCGTCGATTCGCCCCTCGAGTTCGCCGAGCTTCCACTCGTTCGCCTCCAAGAGCTCCCACGGCCGCCCGACGTCCAGCCAGCGCTCGAACGCCACCGGCGCGACCGAGTACGCCTCGCAGGCCCGCGCGAGCACGTCCGTGAACTCAAGCTCGCCGCGCTCGGACTCCCCGACGTCGAGCCACGCCTTCGCCTCGGCGGGCAGGGCGTACGCGCCCGTGTTCACGAGGTCGCTCGGTGGCTCCGCGGGCTTCTCGACGACGCCCGTCACCCGCTCGCCGGCGTCGTCCGTGATGAGGACACCGTACTGCGTCGGGTCAGGGACTCTGAACGCGCCGACGGCGGGCGCGCGATCGTAGAGCACCGAGAGCGAGTCCTCATCGTAGAGCGCGTCGCCGTTCAGCACGACGAACGGCGCGTCCTCGAGTTTCGGCGACGCCGCGCGCACCGCGTCCGCCGTCCCGCGCTGCTCGGTCTGCGTCGCGTACTCGAGGTCGAGGCCCGCGTGCGTCTCGCCGAACTGCTCGCGAACCGAGTCGTCGTCCGACTGGACGACGAGGACGACGCGCGACGCGCCCGCCGCCGCGGCCGCCTCGACGGTGTGCGCGACGAGCGGCCGTCCCGCCACCGGGAGCATCGGCTTCAGCTGGCGGTCCGTCAGCGGCCGCATCCGCGTCCCGCGACCCGCGGCGAGAACGACTGTCTGCATGAGTCGACCATCGACGACGGGATATAAAGAACCACGTCTATCGCGCCCCCGTCGAGTCGTCAGCCCGTGACGCGGCGGCGCGCCGCGACGTGCCTCACCCGAGCGGCGTCCCGGCCTCGCCGAGCGCGCGCAACCCGCCGGTGGTCGCCGAGGAGTGCGTGACGTCGACGTCGCTCGCGGCGCCCTCGTAGAACGACGGCTTCGCGGGATCGTTGGGGGCGCTGAGGTTCACGACGTTCGACGCGAAGCTCCCGCCGAGGCCGTAGTACGGGCCGAGCCGCTTGCGCGCGGGGTCGTTTCCGTTGTAGGCGTCGTGGCCGAGTTCGTAGACGTAGTCGGTGGTGCCCGTGATCTGCTTCACGTCGCCGATGGTGGCGGTGCCGTTGCCGAGGAGGCGCACGAGCGCGCTCGGCGTCGTGGGGTTCGACGTCGGCTCCCAGTGGATGCTCTCGAAGCGCACCTGCGCGTCCCACGTCTGGTGGAGGACGGTGCCCGCGCTCCCGCCCATCGTGAGGTAGTCGACGGTCTGCGTGCCGCCGCGCGTGAAGAACACCGTCGTGTTCCGCCCGCTCGACTCCGCGATTGGGTAGGCGGCGATGGTGCCGAACCAGTTCGCCGGGCCGTACCACGAGCGGAACTCGAAGAGCCCGTCCTCGTCGCCGGCGTCGCAGTCGTAGACCGTGAGTTCCTCGTGGCGGCACTGGAAGGGGCCGACGCCCTCCTCAACACGGTAGACGGAGTTCGTCCACCCCCAGAGGACGAGGCGGCCGATGTGGAGGTTCTGCGTGTCGCCGCTCACGTGGTGGATGGCGACGCCGGAGTTCGTCCCGGGCCCGGGGCCGTTCAGCGCGAACCCGTCGAGGTGCGCGTGGTCGACGCCGCCCGCCTCGTCGAAGACGACGCCGCCGACGCCGGCGAGGGTGATGTTCACCTTCGAGATGTCGGGCCCGAAACCCCGGATCTCGGTGTTGCTCGGGACGGTGATGCTCCCAGCTTCGCTGATGGAGTTCGGCGGGAGGCGGACGGTGCCGCCGCCGTTCGCGTCGAGGAGGTCGACGGCGTCCTGAACGGGCGTGTCGGTGTCGGCGGGGTCGACGGTCTGTGGCGCGGCGAGCTGGCGCGCAAGGACGACGAGGTCCCCCTTCACGAGCGCGTCGGTCACGCCACCGTCGAGGTCGCTCGTCAGCGACCCGAGCGCGTTCCACCTCGCGCCGTCCCCGACGTAGACGCGGCCCGTGTCGGTCGCGAGGAACTTCGAGTTCTCCTTTGGCGCGTAGTTCGTCCGGTTCGCGTCCGCGTCCCGGACCTCGACGTCGGCGTCGAGCGCCTCGAAGTTCGCGTTCAGCGGGACGTGCCAGTCGGTCGTGCCCTCGGCGGGCGTGTTGTAGCTGTGGTTCTCGGTCATGGTCAGATGGTACCGCCGTAGCCGTAGGCGCCATAGCCCTGCTCGCCGTAGTCGTCCTCCGGCGAA
Organism: Halarchaeum grantii; assembly: GCF_014647455.2. Classification (NCBI taxonomy): domain Archaea; kingdom Methanobacteriati; phylum Methanobacteriota; class Halobacteria; order Halobacteriales; family Halobacteriaceae; genus Halarchaeum; species Halarchaeum grantii. The sequence goes on from NZ_BMPF01000003.1 coordinate 284,364, forward strand.
CTCGTCGTGGTGGTCGGTTCGGGCGTCGTGGTCGTCGTAGTCGGTTCGGACGTCGTTGTGGTGGTCGGTTCGGACGTCGTGGTCGTCGTCGGCGTCGCGGGGCTCGTCGTCGAGGTGCCGTCGTAGAGCGCCTTCACGGACGCGGCGGGGAGCGCGACGTCGTAGACCCGGACGTCGTCGATGGCCCCGCCCATGTCGTAGACGTCGTTCCACTCGTTGTGGCCGCGCCCGAGGTAGAGCGGGCTGTTGTCGGGACGCACCGCGCCGGACTGACTCTCGTCGCGCCCCACTTCCGCGCCGTCGTAGTAGCAGACGAGGGCGTCGCCGTCCCACGTCGCGAAGAGGTGGTGCCACTCGCCGTCGTGGGGGTCGAAGTCGGCCCACGGGTTGACGAACGCGCGGCCGGAGTCGACGCCGACGCGCGCGCGGACGCTCCGCGCGGTCTGCACGTCGAGGACGTAGCCCGACCCCCACATGTGGTCGGTGGCCTTCTGAACGACCGTCTGCTCGACGGCCGAGGAGCGCGTGCGGAACCACCCACCGAAGGAGAGTTCGGCGGTCGGGACGAGCGCGGGGTCCGACGGGACTCGCGCGTAGTGGCCGTCGCGGCGCCGGCAGTCCATGCTCCCCGCGCCCCGAACGCCGGGCCGGCCGAGGATCGGATCACCGACGAGCGTCCCGTCGCACCCGCCGGCGACGTCGCGAACGGTGCGGCCGCCCTCCTCGTCGAGCGTCCAGCGCGCGACGGGCGCGGGAAGCGACACCGCGACCGACGCGTTACCGGTGACGTGCGCCAGTTCGACGGGGGTACCGCCGTAGCCGTACGCGACACCGCCGGCGTCGCCGCCCTCGGTACCGTCGAGGACCGACGCACAGCCGGCGAGCGACGCGAGCGTGGACGCGCCGGCGAGTTTCACGAGGTCGCGACGCGAGAGCGGGAGGCCGCCACCGTCGCCGTCGTCGGCTGGTCTTCGTTCACCCATCAGTCGTACTATAGACATCCGTCGAGATACGTCTATCTCTACGACGGGCAGTCGACCGCTCGGCCACACGCATCCGACGCAGTCGTCAGGTCCCCCTCGAAGCGCTATATTCCGAGATATATCGCAGTCAGACGATATTAGAGGAGGTCGTGTTCCACATCGGGTCTCGGACCGCCGCCGACAGCGACGAATCCGCGCCACCATATTGTTCGACTATCGTCGAACCATCCGGTGGGTGTCGGCGGGCGAACCTTTTAGCGCGGGCGTGCGAAGCACGGGACGTGATGACGGAGTCCATCCCGGTGACGGTCGTGAGCGGCACCCTCGGCGCGGGGAAGACGACGCTGGTCAATCACGTCCTCGCGAACCAGCGGGGCTACGAGGTAGCGGTCATCGTCAACGACATGGGCGACGTCAACGTCGACGCCGAACTCGTCGCCGACCGGAACGAGGAGACGGGCGTCGTCGACCTCTCGAACGGCTGTATCTGCTGTCGCCTCCAGGACGACCTGCTCACGGAGGCGAAACGGCTCGCCGACGAACGCGACTTCGACTACCTGCTCGTCGAATCGTCGGGTATCAGCGAACCCGTCCCCGTCGCGCGCGTCTTCCTCGACGGCTCCGAGGACAGCGACGTCGACCCCGCGGAGTTCTTCCGCCTCGATACGATGGCGACGGTCCTCGACAGCTACGGGTTCTGGAAGGAGTTCGATGCCGGCGCGAGCCTCCCCGGGGACGCCGAGGCCGCGAGCGCGGACGAACGGCCGCTCAGCGAGGTGCTTGTCGAGTCCGTCGAGTTCTGCGACGTCCTCCTCCTCAACAAGTGCGACATGGTGCCCGACGACGTCCTCGACGACGTCGAGGCGGTCGTGCGCGAACTCCAGCCGCGCGCCGATATCGTGCGCACGACGCACGCCGAAATCGACCCCGGACGCATCCTCGACACGGGGCGCTTCGACTTCGCGGAGGTGTCGCGCTCGCAGGGGTGGAAACGCCACGCCGCCGACGCGGGCGACGGCGGACACGGGCACGCGCACGGCGAGAACGCGGCCGAGCGCCACGGCGTCACCTCGTTCGTCTACCGGAGCGAGCGCCCGTTCCACCCGGCGCGCCTCGCCGCGTGGCTCGACGACCCCGACCCCGGTATCGTCCGCGCGAAGGGGTTCTGCCGCGTCGCCGGCTCCGAGGAGGTCCTCGGCGTCAGCCAAGCGGGGGCGGCCGTCCAAGCCGGCCCCATCGGCGCGTGGGAGGACGGCGACGACCGGGAGACGCGCCTCGTCTTCATCGGGCAGGAACTCGACGAAGCGCGTCTGCGCGAGGAGCTCGACGCGCTCCTGTGTGGGGACGACGAGGACGCCGAGACGTACCCGTTCCCGCTCTAGACGCCGAGTTCCTCGCGCAGGTCGTCCCAGGACTCCTGGAAGCCGTGCGTCGACGTCGACTCGCCGCCCATCGCATCCTGATAGAGGTCGTCGTACTCGAGGAGTTGTCCCCAGCCCCCGTCGTAGACGGCGCTACAGTAGATGCACATAGTGCGGGATACGCGACGTGACGCCTTATCTGTTCGCCCGCGACCGGAGCGCTCTTCCCCGGGCGACGCCGAGAGCCGGGCATGACGGCGAACGCGGCGAGCGACGAGAACGTCGTGGTCGAGTGCCGCGACTGCGCGTTCCGCGAGGCGGTCCGGAACCTGGGGCGTGCGCGCGTCGCGCTCGACGACCACGAGACGGCGACCGGCCACGAGGTGGACTGGGAGATCCGGCGCGTCGCGGCCGGCGTCGAGCGAGCGGGCGCGGACGCCGGCGTCTGCGGCCTCCCGAATCGGTCGACCCCGGAGACGCCGCTGCTCGACTACGAGGACGACGCGTAGCGCGCGGACGGGACGGCGGAGCGGACGCGACGCGGCAAAAAACGGGACGGTCGGTGGCTAGGGTTCGAGGATGACCTTCGTGACGCCTTCCTCGCGGTCGTCGAACTTCTGGTACATCTCGGGGGCGTCCGCGAGGGATTCGCGGTGCGAGACGACGAAGCTCGGTTCGGCGCGGCCGGCGACGATGAGGTCGCGCAGGTAGCGGTTGTAGGACTTCACGTCACACTGGCCGGTGGCGAGCGCTTGGCCCTTCTCGAAGAGCTTCCCGAAGTCGATGCCGAGGCGGCCGGCGGCCTCCATCTCGCTGATGGTCTCGGGCGCGCCGGGGTCCTCGGGGACGTAGAGGCCGATGATGCCGAGCTTCCCCTTCGGCTCGACGACGCGGATGAGCTGGTTGATGAGGACGCCGGGGTTCTCCTTCGTCGGGTCGTAGGGCTCGTCGTCGTCGCGGTCCTCGTCCGGTTCGACGGACTGGTAGCCGACGGCGTCGACGCCCTTGTTGACCTCGCCGCCGTTGGCGTCGATGATCTGCTCGACGGGGTTGCCCTCCTCGAAGTTGATGGGGGTGGCGTCGCAGTGCTCCTCGGCGAGGTCGAGGCGACTCGGGACGCGGTCGACGACGTAAATCTCCGAGGCGCCCTTGATCTTCGCGCTGTAGGCGGCCATCAGGCCGACGGGGCCGGCGCCGAAGATGGCGACGGACTCGCCGGGCTGGAGGTCGGCGAGTTCGGTGCCGTGCCACCCGGTCGGGAAGATGTCCGCGAGCATCGCGAAATCGTCCTCGTGGCCCTCGTCCGGCAGTTTGAGGGCGTTGAAGTCCGCGTAGGGCACGCGCATCTTCTCGGCCTGTCCGCCCTGATAGGGGCCCATGCCGACGTAGCCGTAGGCGCCGCCGGCGGGGACGCCCCCGTCCGGGTTGACGTTCAGGCAGAAGCCGGTCTTCCCCTGCTCGCAGTTCTTACAGTGTCCGCACGCGACGTTGAACGGGATGGAGACGCGGTCGCCGACGTCGAGCGAGTCGACGCCCTCGCCGACCTCCTCGACGACCCCCATCGCCTCGTGGCCGAAGACGATGCCCTCGTCGGCGGCGGTTCGGCCCTCGTACATGTGCAGGTCGGACCCGCAGATGCACGTCGACGTGACGTCGATGACGACGTCCGTCGGGTTCTGTAGCTCCGGTTCCGGCACGTCCTCGACGGCGACTTCGTGTGCGCCCTTGTATACGACTCCTTTGATTGACATTGGTTAACTCCCATTAGTTGGTTCACTATCAATTATAATAAGCGCTAGGGCGGCGTGCACTTCTCGGGGGACCGATGCGCGCCCCCTCACAGTTATTCGCCCGAGCGGCGTACGTGCGGGTGAGATGGCTCCCGACAGCGAGCGAGACGGCGTGGACGTCACCGTCGTCGTCGTCACGTACAACTCGGCGGGGACGGTCGCGGAGACGCTGGCGTCGCTCGCCGAGCAGACCTATCCGGCGGCGCGCTACGAGGTCGTGGTGGTCGACGGGGGGTCGACGGACGCCACTCGCGACGTCGTCGCGGAGTTCGACGCGACGCTCGTCGAGGCCGACGGCGCCGGTATCGGCGCGTGCCGGAATCGCGGCGTCGACCTCGCGGACGGCGACTACGTCGCGTTCACGGACTCGGACTGCCGGGTGCCCCCGACGTGGCTCGCGTCGCTCGTCGCGCGCATGGAGGAGTACGCCGACGAGGACTCGGTCGTCGGCGTCGGCGGCCCGAACGTCGCCTTCGAGGACGACCCGACGTTCGCGAGGGTCGTCGGGAGCCTGCAGCGCACGGTCTTCGGCTCCGGCGGGAGCCCGCAGTCCAAGTCCATCGACGACGAGCGCCTCGTGGAGTCCGTCGCCGCCTGCAACGTCCTCTACCGGCGGGAGGTGTTCGAGGCGTACCGCTACGACGACGACGTGAACGTCGGCGAGGACGCCGACCTTCACTATCGCCTCGCGCGCGACGGCCATCGCTTCTGTTACGCGCCGGATATCGTGGTCCGCCACCACCTCACGCCGACGGTCGGCGCGTTCGCTCGGAAGAGCCGCTCCTACGGGAGGGCGATGGCGCACCTCCAGCGCCGCCACGGCGCGCTCGTCCGGTGGTACGCGCCGCTCCCGACGCTCGCGCTCCTCGCCGGGGGCGCGGCCGCCGCACGCGACGCCCTGAAGGGTCCGAAGTACGTCCCGCTCCTCTGTCTCGCCTACTGCCCGGTCGCCGCGTCCGCGACGCGCGCCGTCTATCGGGAGCAACGGACGCCGCTCGCGCTCCTCGTGCCGCTCCTCCTCCTGCTCCAGTACGCCGCGTACGGCGTCGGCTTCGCGGAAGGACTCGTCGACACGACCACGTAATCACACCATGCAGTATTTCTGTTCAGTACTACTGGACAGTAATACTGTGTGTAGTCACCGGGCGTCTCGCCGTCCGCGACGGCGACTGAGACGGAACCGGGTCGGTGTCGCATCGAAGCGCCGTCGCGCTCCCGGTCCGCCTCGGACCCGGCACTGGCGGCCGGCGGTTCAGGAGGGGGTGCCGAGGACGTCGTCCAAGACGGCGGCGAGCGCCTTCCGTAGGTGCTGGTGGAAGGTCGGCCCGGAGACGCCGAGGTCGGACGCGACCTCCTCGCCGGTCCGCTGGCGCGGCCACTCGAAGTAGCCGTTAGCGTGGGCGGCGCGGAGCGTCTGGAGCTGGCGGTCGGTCAACATCTCACCGAGGTCGTGGCGGACGGAAGACGCGGCGGTGTCGGGCGTCGCGGTTCGCCGCGAGAGGTCGGCCGAGGGGAGGTATGTGCGGACGCCGTCCGCGAACGCGCGGACGTCCGTGGACGGCCGCACGACGGCCGTCACGCTCCCACCGTCGGGCGTCGCGTGAATGTGCCGGATGGTCGCGGCGCGGTCGGCGAACGCCTCGACGACCGGCGTGTTCGAGACGACGAACGCGAGCAGCGTCGTGTCGGACGCCGAGCGAACGACGTCGGCGTCCGTGACGGTGACGCTCTGCTCGGCGGCGGCGAGGACGTCGTCGGCGCCGCCATCGACGGTCGCGTACACCAGCCACGCGTCGTCGTGAGGGGCGACCGCGTCGACGTCGAGCGTCCGGTCGGCGCGGCGCGCGAGCGCGAACAGCGGGTCGTCGACGTCGTCGAGGTCGAACTCGAGTTCGAGCGAGCCACCGGAGAGGAGCGTCTCGCTCCGCTCGACGGTGTCGAGGGCGTTCGCGATGTGCGCGGCGAGTTCGACGAGGACGTCGCGTTCCTCGCCGACGAACGCGTCGGGGACGCCCGCGTAGAGTTCGAGGACGCCGTAGTCGGTGTCGTTGTAGCGAAGCGGGAGCGTTATCGCGCTCCTGAACCCGCGTGCCATCGCCTCGCGCCGGAGGTCCGCGACGGTGGGGTCACGGAGGACGTCCTCGACGACGACGGGCTCGCCAGATTCGACGGCGCGGCGAGCGCGGCTGTGCTCGGCGTCGCGTTCGATGACGTAGTCGAGGAAGGACTCGCCCTCGCCCGCCCACGCGGCGACGTCGATGTCGGGGTCGAGCGTCCCGATCCACGCGAGCGCGTAGCGGTCGTCGGTAGCGAGGTTCTCGCAGACGGCGCGGAGGACGCTTCCGCGCGAGTCCGCCTGCACGAGCGCGCCCATGATGTCGCGAATGACGCGGTTCAGTCGGTTGAGGCGCTGGAGGTCGCGGTTCCGTTCGCGGAGCTGGACTTCCGTCTCGCGCAGGTCGGCTTCGCGGGCGGCGCGTTCGAGCGCGCTCGTCGCGTTCGTCACGAGGAGGTCGGCGACGGCGGCGTCGCGTTCGCCGAACGAGGACCGGTCGGGTGCACCGGCGACGAAGACCCCGTGGTCGCCGAGCGGGTACGCCATCGCGCTTCGGGCGTCCGGCCACGGCGCGTGCTCGGCGTCGAGGTCGTGTTCGACGACGGTGCGCTGGTCGACGAAGGCGTCCCAGACGAGGCGGCCGCCGCCCGACGCGTCGACCGGCGGGAGGTCGCCGTCGCCGGCGACGGGGCGGAGGCGGCCGTCGGCGTCGTCCCAGCGATAGACGGCGATACGGGGCGCATCGAGGACGTCGTGGGCCGCCTCGACGGTGATGTCGGCGACTTCGTCGGGGTCCGAGGCGCGCGAGAAGTCGTCCGAGCGCGCGTGGAGGATGGCGAGCGCGCGTTCGCGGTCGCGGAGCGCGGCGGTGCGCTCGATGCGGTCGAGGGCGGCCGTGGCGTTCGTCGCGAGGATGTCGGCGAGCGTCCACACGCGAGCGGGCGCGCTGTGTTCCTCGAGCCCGAAGACGAGGACGCCGTGCGACCCGAGCGGGACGTAGAGGGCGGCGTCGGCGAGTCCGCGCTCGCGGCCGTCGTCGATGTCGGCGACGGCGTACTGTTCGGGCGTCCCGGAGTGGTAGACGCGGACGGCGGGGGTGTCCTCCGTGAGGTCGTAGTGGAACGGCCCGCTGTCGGCGATATCGGCCGTCGCGGCGGCGGGAACGAGGCGCTCGGTCGCCTCCTCGACGAGGTAGACGACGCTGTGCGAGACGGGGACGACGTACTCGACGGTGTCGGCGACGGCGTCCACGACGGCGGTCCGGTCGTCGGCTTCGAGGAGTCGCGTGGCGGTATGCTGGAGGCCCTCGAACGCCCGCTCGTAGCGCTCGCGTTCCGTGAGGTCACGGCCGATGCCGGCGATGCCGACGACGTCGCCGTCGTCGCCGTAGAGCGGGGCGGCACTGAACTCGAAAGGGGTCGTCCCGCCGTCGTCGCGTTCGAGCGGGAGTCTGACCGTCACGGACTCGCCGTCGAGGACGGCGGCGATCGTGGCTTCGAGGGCGTCGTGATGCGTCGGTGGGACGACGTCGGCGGCGGTGAGTTCGGAGAGGTCGGCGTCGTCGTAGCCGGTGACGTCGCGGAGTTCGTCGCTCCAGTAGAGCGGCGTGCCGTCGGGCGAGGAGACGTAGATGACGTCGTCGAGCGCGCCGAGAACGGTGTCGACGAACGAGAGGTACTCGTCGAGCACGGCGTCGCGGTGGTAGCGGCGGATGGCGTCGCTCGCGGTGTCGAGGAGGTGCTCGGCGAGCGCGCGTATGCTGTCAGAGCCGTCCTTCCGGAGGTAGCTCGTGACGGACGCGTCGATGGCGTCGCTCGCGACGCGCTCGCTCCCCTCGGCCGTGAGGAGGACGAACGGGAAGCGCTCGTCGCGCGCTCGGACGGCGGCGAGGAGTTCGAGGCCGGTCCGCTCGGGCATCGAGTAGTCGCTCACGATGCAGTCGGCCGTTTCGTCCTCGACGGCGGCGAGGGCGTCCGTGGGGTCGGTGGTCGTCGAGACGTCGACGCCGTCGTCGGCCGCGCGCTCGAGATGCGTCTGCAGGAGGTCGAGGAACGCCGGGTCGTCGTCGACGAGGAGGAGGCGGTACGGGTCGGAGACGAGCATTCGGGTTCCCACCTAGAGCGAGCGAACGGGTATGCGTTTCGCGGTTTTCGAGCCGTGAGCGGGGGGTGTCTCAGTCCTCGGTCGAGTTCGCGCGCGGCGTGTACCGGTAGCGCGCGGCCGGCGTGAGGACGACGTAGTGGCCCGATTCGGCGTCGTGGACGACGCGCCCGTCCACGTCGATGGCGACGTCGACGAGGTCCTCGAGCGTCGCGACGTCGACGACCGCGTCCGCCGTGTCGGGCGGCACGCGTCCGGCCGAGATCCACGCGTCGTAGCGGTGTCGGTGCAGGTCCTCGGCGACGGCCGCGAGCGACGGGCGGTAGGCGCGATGCCACGCGAGGACGCCGGCGGCGGTGAGCGCGAGCACCGCGCCGAGGCCGCCGAGCGCGGGGGGCGGAACGAGCCGTGCGGACGGCACGGGTACGGTCCGCGTTCGCGGCGTGTCGTGGTCGCGCGCATTCGACGGCGTCGCGGCGTCGTACCAGTCGCCGTGGAACGTGAGCGGCGCGCGCTCGGTGACCGTCCCGGTGTAGCCGGCGAGCGTGTAGGTCGCGTTCGCCCGGACGGCGACGCTCACCGTGCCGGCGCCGCCGACGTCCGCGCGGTGGGTGGCGAGGCGCTCGCGCACGCGCTCGGTGTCGATCGCGACCGGGGTGGCGAGCGCGCGCGTGTCGGACGCGGTCCGGGTGGTGAGCGGGACGCGGCGCGTCCAGAACGTCTCGCCGTCGCGCGTCGCGGAGTAGACGAGCGTCACGGTCTGTGTGACCGAGTCGAAAGAGGCGTTCGAACTGGCTAGTGTCGCTGTCATGCGGAGCGTCGGCGCCTCGCGCGGGATGACGGCGGGGTCGCGGAGGACGGTCCCGGAGTCGTAGAGCGACGTGTTCTCGGTGACGGTGGCGTTCGCGTCGAACGCGAGCGTGGCGCGCTGGGCGTTCTCGCGGTCGGTGACGTCGGTCGTGGGCGGGTGCGTCGCCGTCCAGCCGGCGGCGCCGAACGCCACGAGCGCGAGGACGCCGAGGACGAGCGCGACCTGCGGGCCGCGTTTCGCGAGGAGGTAGGTGAGTCGGAGCATACGTATCAGGTCGTGACGGTAGTCGAACGGTTCGGTGCGGAGACGGTGACGCCGGCCCCGTCGGCCTCGACGTCGAAGGCGAGCGAGCTGCCGTCGCTCGCGGTCCCGTCGACGGCGACGTCGACGGTCCGGTTCGCGCCCGCCGCGAGGGTGACCGACGCGCTGTCGCCGACGGTCGCGCCGTCGACGACGAGGTCGGCGTCGCTCGCGGCGTCACCCCGGAGCACGACGGTGACGGTGGTGGACTGACCGAGGTAGTTCGTGACGGTGACGAGTCGGCTCGTCTCGTTCGCGGTGACGGCGTCGGCGACGTCGAGCGCGAGGAGGCCGTTCGCGTCGGAGGCGACGGGGACGGACGACCCACGGTCGAGCGCGCCCGTCGTGTACGCACCGCTACCGGCGACGCCGTAGGCGAGCGCGCCGACGAGCGCGAGCGAGAGGACGGCGACGAGCGTCGTGTGCGACCACCCGCCGGACCGGCTCCGACTCCGGCGTCGGCGACTCACTCGAACCCCTCCACGAGGAGGCGGCGGAGCCGCGACCGGGACGCCCGCAGCCGCTCGCCGCCGTCGACGACGAGGGCGACGAGCGCGAACAGCGGGGCGAACGCGAGTGCGGTGCAGGCGAACGCGGCGAGCAGCGGGTGGATGGCGTCCAGTCGCGCGACGGTCCCCTGCGGGAGGACGGCCGGATAGCTCCGTATCGCGACTTCCACGGGGACCGGGCCGGGCGTCGCGGGTGCGCGAACGGTACCGGTGGCGGTGACGGCGGTGGCGTTTCGCGTCGTCTCGACGGCGTGCAGGCCGGTGGTGTGGACGACGCGGGTCGCCCACGGCTGGTCGGCGACGCCGACGGCGTAGGAGACGGTCTGCGCGGTGCCGACGGCGAGCGTCGAGGCGGAGCCGGTCGCCGTCGCGTCCTCCACGGCGAGGAAGGTCTCGGAGTGCGACGCGCCGCCGAACGCGACGACCGCCGCGGTCCCGAGGAGGCCGGCGACGAGTAGCGGGTAGACGACGCTTCGCGCGCGTTCGGGTCGGTCGCTCGCGGGGGCGTCGCGGCGCGCGCCGAGGAGGCCGGCGGCGGCGAGCGCGCCGATGAGGACGGCGACGTTCTCGCGGGCGATCCGGACGGCGCGCCCGAGGCCCGGGAGGAGCACGGGGTCGCCGTTCCACGTCAGCACCGCGCCGACGATGGCGTCGCGCGCCACGGGCGGGTAGCCGGCGCGCTGGTCGGTCACGGGGTTGTTGTCGCCGCGCGTGAGGTAGCCCTCGGGCGTCTCACCGACGACGCGGTGCGTGGTGTAGTCGCCGCGCGCGGCGCTCCAGAAGGTCACGATGTCGCCGGATTCGACGTCCCCGGCGGGGACGACGACGTAGCCGTCGCCGACGCCGATGGTGGGCTCCATGCTGTCCGAGTAGACGTACGACACCTGTACGGGCGCACCGGCGGGTGCGGCGACGAGCAGTGTCGAGAGCACGAGGACGGCGAGAACGGCGATGCGGAACAAGAACGGGGAGAGGTGCTTAGGCGTTGACCGTGACCGTCCCGGAGAGGTCGGTGCTGTTGTTGAGGCCGGTGGTGTCGACGCTCACGACGACGTAGTGCGTCTCGTCGGGATCGGCGGTGAAGGTAGTACTGGTCGTGTCGACGGCGGTGCCCACGTACCCGCCCGTGGAGTTGTAGACTGCGAGCTCGACGTTATCGCCAGAGGGGTCGGTGTTGTCGAACGCGTAGCCGAGCTCGAAGCTGTGCGAGGCGGCGCCGTTGTTGGTGACGTTGAACGCGTACGTCGGCGAGGAGGTCGTGTTGTCGCCGATGCTGAACGTGCTGTCGCCGTTGACGCCGGAGGCGGCGCTGTTCGTGAAGTCGATGGTGAGCTGGCCGTTGCTCCCGGTCCGGACGAGGTCGGTCGAGGCGTTCCCGGGACTGAGCGCGATCAGACCGGCGTCGTCAGCGACGACGTCCATCGTGGACGTCCGGTCGACGGACGCGGTCGTGAACGCGCTCGCGCCGACGGCGGACGCGATGACGACGATTCCAAGTGCGAGTGCAGCGATTTTGAGACGCATACAGACTAAACAGAGTACGTTCGGACCGGAAAGGTCGCTGTCTATTCACTTACCCGCGCGCGTCGAGAGCCTATCTGAATAGGGTCGGGGGCCGACGGCGGTGACGGGGAGACAGAGCTATGGGCCTGTGGTCGCTGGGTCGTGCCATGGCTGAACAGAGCACGTACCGACGCCTCGTCGGCATCTACGCGAAGGACGCGACGGCGACGGCGACGGGGGTCGTGATCGCACTCGTCGCGTTCTTCGGGCTCCCGGTCGGGCCCATCGAGGTACGACTACTGCTCGCGCTCGCGGTCGTCGGGACGCTGTTGAACCTCTTCGAGTTGCACGCGCCGGAGGAGCGAACGCGGGGGTTCACGGTCGCGTGGGTGCTCGCCGGCGGCGCCCTCACGGTCGCGTTGTTCGTCGTCGGCTTCCTGCTCGCCGCGCCGTTCGTCGAGGCGGTGTACGCGGGCCTCGCGTCGTTCCTCGTCACCTCCATCGGCCAGTACGTCGCGGTGGTGTCGACGAAGCCCATCTGGGGCGACGAGGAGGAGGAAGAGGACGCGGAGCGGCCGGGGTCGGAGTTACCTACGCAGGGGCGGGGAGGTCGTAGGTGACGCCGGTCAGTTCCTCGGAGACCGACCAGAGGCGCCGGGCGGTCGCGCGGTCGTAGGAGCGCTCGCTCGACTCCTGCGTGGTCGGGTGCCCGCGCATGTTCCGGAAGCCGCCGGGGCCGACGTACTCGCCGCCGTCGACGCTCGGGTGGGTGGCGGCGTAGAGGAGCGGCCACGCGCCCCGCTCGGCGGACTGCGCGAGGAGGGCGTTCGCGGCCTCCATGAGGAGGACGCGGAGGCGCGAGCCCTCGGCCTCGGGGCCGCGCCGCTGGAGGTTCGTCGCGGCGTAGCCGGGGTGGCAGGCGACGCTCGTGACGCTGGCGCTCGCGGCGCGCAGCCGGCGGTCGAGCTCGTAGGCGAAGAGGACGTTCGCGAGTTTCGACTGCGCGTACGCGCCCCACTTCTCGTAGTCGACCTCGCCGTGGAGGTCCTCGAAGTCGATGCGGCCGTTCTCGTGGACGCCGCTCGACTGCGTGACGACGCGGGACTCGCCGGTGGTCCGCCGGAGGACGGGGAGGAGGCCGGCGGTGAGCGCGAAGTGCCCGAGATGGTTGACGCCGAACTGTGTCTCGAAGCCCTGCGCGGTCTCGGAGCGCGGAATCGCCATCACGCCCGCGTTGTTGCAGAGGACGTCGAGCGCGTCGAACTCGCTCCCGTACCAGTCGACGAACGCGCGCACGGAGTCGAGGTCCGCGAGGTCGAGTTCGCGGACGGTGAGTGACGCGCCCGGGTAGTCGGCTTCGACGTCGGCCTTCGCGTCGCGGCCGCGCTCGGTGCTCCGACACGCCATGACGACGTGCGCGCCGCTCGCGGCGAACGCCTCCGTCGCCTCGTAGCCGATACCGCTGTTCGCGCCGGTGACGACGACGGTCCGGCCGGCCTGTGCGGGCATCTCGGTCGGCGTCCACTCGGCTGACTCGTCGAACATGCGTTCAACTCGCACCGCCAGCCGTATAACTCGTGTCGCCGCGGTGTGTGCCGCCGCGACTCACTCGGCCGCGGCGACGAGGGCGAGCGCGCGCGAGACTGCGTCGCGGGCGTCCGTGCCGAAGACGTAGCAGACGGGTTCGACGCCGTACGCGCCGCGGTGATAGGCGACGGCGGGGACGCCGTCCGCGAACGCGCGCCGGAGCTCCGCGTCGCGGCCGTCGTAGTCGGCGTCGAACTCGACAGGGTCGTCGCCTCGCTCGCGGGCGGCGTCGAGGAGGGCGTCGCTCGTCGCGAGATTGAGCGCACCCCGTATCGTCGCGTCGCGCTCGTTGGCGGCGAGGAGCGCGCCGGCGACGTGCTGGGACGCGCCGAAGGCGGGGTCGGAGGGGACGTCGATACGCCCGCGAACGGCGTGGACGCGCCCGGGGACGGCGGCGACGTCCGCCTCTCCCGTGGGGTCGGGGAGCGCGCTCGCGACGTTCGTCCCGACGTTCGGGACGTGTGCGGCGGCGTCGGCGTCGGCGGCGAGCGTGCGGACGGCGACGCGGACGTCGCGGAGGCGCTCGCGTTCGCGCGCGGCGGCCGCATCGGGTCCGCGCACGCAGAGGTCGCATTCGAGGCCGTCGAGCGCGGGCATCGCCTCCTCGTGGAGCGCGCAGACGGGACCCCGGTCGACGAACGACTGGAGGAGGGTCTCGATTTCGACGAGCGCGTCGTAGGCGTCGAGGTCGCCGTCGACCCAGCCGTCGGCGACGCGCGCCGCGGTCCGCCGGAGGCGCTCGTCGTCCGCGAGACGCTCCTCGACGTGCGCCTGCCCCGCGAGGTACTTGCTCACCGCGGCCTGCGTGATGCCGAGGAACTCGCCGATTTCGCGCTGGGCGCAGCCGCGCTCGGCGAGTTCGTGCGCGAGCGCGACGCGAACGGCGGGGACGAACGACTCGGCGACGATTTCGGCCGGGAGGCGGAGTCCGTCTCGCTGCTCCATCGGTGACTACTGGATTATACCACCCAACCATACCTCTGTCGGTGGCGGGACGGCGAGGGTATAATTGAGTTATACAACAAACTATTACCCGTATCGCCGCCCCCGTTAGCGCATGCCCATCAGCGACGACCTGCTCGACGCGGGAGAGGCGCTCTGGCGCGCACAGAAGACCCACCCGTTCGTCACCGAGTTGGCGGACGGCACGCTCGACGAGGCGGCGTTTCGCCACTGGGTCGAACAGGACTACCGCTACCTCCTCGACTACGCGCGCCTGTTCGCCGTCGCGGGCGCGAGAGCGCGCGACGAAGCGACGATGACGACGCTCGTGGGGATCGCGCACGACACGCTCGCCGAGGAGATGGACCTCCACCGCGAGTTCGCCGCCGACTACGGTATCGCGCGCGAGGAGCTCGAGTCGGTGAGGAAGGCGCCGACGTGCGAGGCATACACGGGCTTCCTCGTGCGCACGGCCTACGAGGGGTCGCTCGCGGAGATCGCGGCCGCGCTCTACCCGTGCGCGCAGGGCTACCTCGACATCGCCGCGCACGCCGCCGAGCGCGCGACGGGCGAGCACCGATACACCCCGTGGCTCGAGGCGTACACGAGCGACGAGTTCCGGGCGGTCGTCGAGCGGATTCGCGACTTCGTCGACCGCTGTGGCGAGCGCTCCCCGGGCGAGCACGACGCGATGCGCGAGGCGTTCCTGACGAGCGCGCGACTCGAGTACCGCTTCTGGGAGATGGCGTACACGCGCGAGGGCTGGGAGGTGGACGCGTGAGCGACGGCGTCGAAGCGTTGCGCGACGCGAGCGCGTGGGACGCCGCCGTCAGCCACGAGTTCGTCGGCGGACTCGCGGACGGCACGCTCGACGCGGCGGTCTTTCGGGACTACCTCGAACGGGACTACGCGTTCGTGGAGACGCTCGCGGGCCACATCGGCCACGCGGTCGCGGACGCGCCGACGATGGCGGCGAAACGCCGCTTCTCCGAGTTCCTCGCGACCGTCGTCGGCCCCGAAGACGACTACTTCGAGCGGGCGTTCGACGCGCTCCCCGGGCCCGCGCTCGCCGACGCGGACCCGGACGCGGGCGACGTCGGCGCGGCGTTCGCCGACTGCTTCGCGCACGCCGCAGCGGCCGGCGGCTACGCGGAGACGCTCGCCGTCCTCTGTCCCGTCGAGTGGGTCTACCTCGAATGGGCGAGCGCAATCGAGACCCCGCCGGAGCCGTTCCACTACCGCCGGTGGGTGGAGATGCACGCGAACGAGGCGTTCCGCGAGTTCGTGACGTGGCTCCGCGCGGAACTGGAGCGCGAGCTCGAGCGGGTGTCCGCGCGTCGCGCGGCCCGCGTGGAGCGCCTCTTCGTGCGCGCAGTCGACCTCGAAGTCGCATTCTTCGACGCCGCGCTCGCGGACCCATAACCTAGTTATACCACAACATTATATACCGGTGAGCGGCCACTGCGGGACGTGAGCGACCACGACACGCCGAGACAGGAACCGACGCCAGAGACGCACCGAGCGGCGAGTGACGGAGCGGAGGTGGCGTGATGCTCGACGCGACGCTCACGCTCGCCGTCGCCGTCGTCGCGCTCGCCGCGACGAGCGCCGTCGGCGTCTGGTACGCGCGTCGCGGCGAGCGCTCCCTCGACACCCTCCTCACCGCACGCGGGAGCGCGAGCGAGGGCACCACCG